>JBAUYV010000444.1:0-8569 GCA_049584975.1 Xanthobacteraceae bacterium
TGGACGCCGATCGGGGGTCAAATTTGAACGCCGATTGACACGCGCGGCGACGACCTGAGGGAGCTGCCAAAAGAGACAAAGACATACAACAAGCCGCAGTTTTACTTGCTGTTCTTGCTGACAAAAGACCGTACGAACTCAAATCTGCATGGGACGAAGCATTCAAAAGGGGGGCTTCCTGGCGCAGCTACCTCGTTCAAGGTTTGAGCCAGCTCCCCGCGGGAACTCGCGACTTGGTCCTGAAGACGATTGGTCAACCTCGCAGTGTAATTGCCGGGCTTGACCTGACATTCAGCAACTCTCCGCCGAGATACGACAATCAGAAGGATGCCGTGACCTTCGATGGTGAAGCCCTCCGGAGTACCGTGCGTTGCGCCATCAGTCGCGAGGCTTTGGACGATCATTATGCGACTTCCAGCCTCACGGATGAGGGTAGACTAGAGAAGTTTCGCCAAAATCGTTCCGTCATAGAACGGATGGCTCGCGAAAAATATTTACACTCGCCCGTGGAAGAGCTTGAGGCTGTTCTAGTCAAAACTTCGGATATACCGAAGCGCAAGAGAACGTAAGCCGGGTTCAGTTGTCGAGCGTGTTAGATCATTACTCTCATAGAGTTGTTAGTTTCCCGGCGGCGTGCCGAGTCAATTCTGGAGACTGGTTCGGGCCTCGCGAGGGCCGCAGTTGCCGCCTTACGATTTCCGCGTCTCCGAGGGGAGTTGTCCGATTTTCGGGCGCGAGGATCGAACCTCCTCACTGCCGCGGCGAGGTCATTTTGATGCCGGTGAGGGCAGCCAAGGTGCCTTGACGAATGGTTTCGCGGCGCATGTATTCTGCCAGACGCTCAGGCGTGTTTTCGGCCGGCACGGTCATCCCAAGCGCTTCCATGCGGCTGCGGAATTCTTTCGATTGCACGACGTCGTTAAGCTGCTTGTTGAGGTAGGCGATGATCGGCTGCGGTGTCTTGGCGGGTGCGGCGAGGCCGACGAAGCCGTCATAGTCGAAATTGGGAAACCCTAGCTCCTGCATGGTCGGCACCTCAGACCAGGTCGCAATCCGCTTGGGACTAGCGATCGCGAGCGTGCGCACTTTGCCGCCGTCAGCGAGCGGCTTGGCCTGAGCGTAGAACGCGAATGCACCCTGAACTCCACTTCCCGACACGTTGCGGGCGGCCTCGCCCGAGCCGGCATAGGGCACCCCCACAATCGCGGTCTTGGCGAGAGCATTAAGCTGAGCCAGCGCCATCGCCGGCGATGTGGCCGGCCCAGACGTGCCGAAGCTGATTTTGTTCGGTTTAGCCTTCGCGTCGGCGAGCAATTCGGCCAGCGACTTGTAAGGCAGTGCGGCATCGATGATCAGGACCAGCGGCGGCCCCTCAACGATCATACCGATCATCGCGAAGTCATCGATCGCCTTATAGGGCACGGGAATGAAATACAGGTTCTGCGTGTCGGCGATCGAGTTGGCAAACAGAGTGTAGCCGTCAGCCGCCGCCCGGGCTGCGTATGCGCCGCCCAGGGTTCCAGAGCCGCCCGGCTTGTTCTCGACGACGACGGTCTGGCCGATCCGCTCCTGCAACATCCCGGCAAGGACGCGCGCGGGAACGTCGGTCAACCCGCCGGCCGCAAACGGCACGATCATGGTGATCGAGTGGTCGGGATAGTTCTGCGCCCCTCCTTCGGTCGGGAAGAGCGCGCCGACCAGCAGGGCGGCGAGCAGAGGCAAGCCGAGTCGCAAGCGATGCATGTGTCGCTCCTGAGTGCAATCTACCTTGAGGCTCCCGTCGCGCAATGCCAAAGTCGAAGCCTTTCTGATACGGGCCATCATTGGCACCACAAGAGAGACGCGATGACCAAGAGCGCAACCTGCGCCGTAGAGCCGCTGCTTCCAGTTGAGCTTGGCTCGGGCAAGATCAAATTTGCGCAGGGCGTGCAGGCTGGCCGCTGGGTGTTTGCCACCGGGTTGATGGCGCAAGACTTCATCAACGGCATCGCGCCGGACGTGCTTGCGGAACGAGCGCCCCATGCAGGGCCGCCTAAACGCGAAAAGGAGGCGCTCCGTATCTTTGAGAATCTCGACGCAGTGCTGGTCGCAGCCGGTACCGATCGCAGCAACCTCGTGCGCACCGACCAGTACTACACGACTGTGAAAGCCGTACCCCCCTATCAGCAAGTCCGCAGAGAATTTCTGCGCGGGCGTATCCCACCCTCGACGTCGATCGCGCAGCAGGCGCTACTGCTGCCGGGCGCCGACATGAACATCCAGGCCATGGCCGTCATCCCCGAAAAGGGGTTTGAGGTCGAGCACCTCCAGCACGAGCAACTCAAGGGGCGTCCAACCTCCGGCTACTCGCCCGCGGTCACGGTCGGCGACTTCGTCTTCCTTCCAGGTATTACGTCGCTCGCGGTCGGCGATGAGCCGCGGCGGAATGGGGTCGCCGAGGCGGCACTGATGCCCGAAGGCGTGCAGTGGGGCGGCCAGCCGATCAAGCTCGAGACGGAATTCATCATCACCAAGCGGATGGCGGCCTCGCTTGCGCTGGCCGGCGCGAGCTTTGAGGACGTCGTGCACGCGCAGGTCTATCTCACCGACCGTGAAGATTGTTCGGCCTTCAATGAAACGTGGACGCGGCATTTCGGCGAAGCTGGTCCGACCGTGTCGATCATTCCGTGTATCGAGCATGGACTCGCGCCCTATGACGGCAAGATAGAGATCAATGTGATTGCGGTGAAGCCCGGTAGCGCGGCCGGCAGGCGCCCTGTCGACGCCGGCGTCGCGACCGCATTCCGTCACCAGCGGCAGGCCATGAAGGTGCAGGATCTTTTGTTCATCCCGGCGTTGATGGCAGCCGATCGCAATGGACTCATACCCTCAGCGGCCCTGAATGCGCGCCAGCCGCATTTCTCGTCATCTTCCGAGGCGCAGGCCGAAGTCATCATCGACAACATCACGCGGCTCTGCGAGGCCGCCCGAACCTCGCTGGCCAATGTGGTGCGCGTACTGTTGTTCTTCACCGACATTGGCCAGTTTTACCCAGTCTACAAAGTATGGGAGCGGCGACTCGGCGGGAGCCCGCTGCCGTTTTCTGCGGTGGAGGTGCCGGGGCCGCTGCCGGTGCCTGGGGCGACGGTCATGATGGAAACGTGGGTTTACGCCGGCTAAATGATTCCATTTCGCGCTGCGCGCTCCGCGGGATTTGCATCAACCCGGCGGCACGAGCTTTTCGTACCAATCGTAGGTCTGCTGTCCGGTCCAGTGCACGACATCGTGCTTGTTGATGTATTCGTAGAGCTGCTCGAAATATTTGATGCGGTGCGCGGCGCCCGTGACGTACGGATGCACGCCGATTGCCAGCACGCGAACCGATTCCGCGGACTCCGCGTAAAGCCGGTCGAAAGCGTCGATGGTCCGCTTCAACAGCACATCGGACTCGTGATGGTGCGAGACCATCAGTGTGATGTCGTTGATCTCGGCGCTGTAGGGAACAGAGAGGATCGGGCCGTGAGCGGTCTTCACCCAAAGCGGTTGGTCGTCGAGGATCCAGTCACCGAACCAAGTCAGGCCGCATTCGGTCACGTAATCGAGCGTATGGAAAGTCTGGCCGCGCCCGGGGCCGAGCCATCCGGTCGGCCGCTTGCCGGTGAATTTTTCGATCACTTCGACCGACTGCCTGATGACGGCGCGCTGATCCTCGATCTGCTGGATCGGCATCTGCACGTAGGCGTGCGCCATGAATTCCCATCCGGCATCGCGCGCGGCGGCCGCCACTTCCGGATAGGTCTCGCAAACCTTGGCGTTGATCGACATCGTGGGCGTGACGCCGGCCTGCGCCAGTGCTCGCAACAGCCGCCAGAAGCCGACGCGCATGCCGTACTCGTACCATGTCCAGTTCGGCATATCGGGAATGGGAGTTTGCCCCATGGGCGGCTGGGATAGCTGCCGCGCCATCGGCCGCGTGATCTCCCATTCCTCGATATTGACCACCGACCAGACGATCATGCGCGCCTTGCCGGGCAAGTGCAGCGGCCGCCGGGTGAAGGGCGACGAATAGGACAGGCGCTCGCGCGGCAGCGTCATGGCGGTTCCCGGAGTTGGAAGTCTAGCTTCGCTTTGGCGCGCCCATTGAAAGCCTAAAGCTCGCCCAGGCGCAACGTTTTGCGTGTTGACTTGGCGGCTCCCGCTTGCTTGTTGACCGACGCGGCGCAGTGCGAAGAAAGGGAGCGAGAGCCATGGATTTGCAGATGACCGGGAAGAAGGCGATCGTCACCGGCGCCAGCGAGGGCATCGGCAAGGCGATCACCTGGGCTTTCGCGCGCGAAGGCGTGGATGTCGCCATTTGCGCACGGCGCAAGGAGCCGCTCGAAGCGGTCGCGGCCGAAATCTCCAGGGCAACCAACCGCCAGATCGTTCCCATCACCGCCGACCTGACCAAACCCGTGGATGCCGAAAACTTCGTCAAGAAGGCGCACGCCGCGCTGGGGCGGATCGACATTCTGGTCAACAACGCCGGCTCGGCGCCGGGCGGAGTGATCGAGCATTTGAGCGAAGAGGACTGGGCAAGCGCTCTGCAGCTGAAATTCATGGGCTACGTGCGCTGCACGAAGCACGTGCTACCGATCATGCGGAAGCAGAAGAAGGGTCGCGTCGTGAACCTCATCGGCAACGACGGCGTGAAAGTGTCCTATTGGGAGATCGCACCCGGCGCGGCAAATGCAGCGGGGCAAAATCTGACGCTGTCGCTGGCGAGCCAGTACGGCAAGGACAATATCAGCTTCGTGTGCGTCAATCCGGGCCCGGTGCGGACTGAGCGCTGGACCGGCTTGGTCAAGGCGATGGCGCGCGACATGAACATGAGCTTTGAGGAAGCCGACAAGCTTGCACCATCGAGTATCCCGCTCGGACGCATCGCCGAGAGCGAAGAGGTCGCCAACCTGGTCACGTACCTTGCCTCCGACCTGGCTTTCTTCGTCAATGGAACGATGATCGAGATTGACGGTGGTCAGGACAAAGTCCTGATGGATAAGCTGCGCGACCGCTGAGCGCGCTAAAGGCGATCGCGGCGGGCTCATGACAAATGCGGCAAAGACATTCGTCCTGGTTCACGGCGCTTGGCACGGCGGCTGGTGCTGGCGCCGTGTCGCCAATCTGCTCGAGCGGCAGGGACACAGCGTCTTTACGCCGACGCTGACCGGGCTGGGTGAGCGCTCGCATCTTCTACACAGCGACACCAATTTGGACGTCCACATCGCCGACATCGTGAATGTTGTGAAGTGGGGGAATCTCGACGGGATTGTCCTGGTTGCCCATTCTTACGGTGGCATCCCGGTATCCGGTGCCATTGAGCAAATCTTGGATCGGATTGTGTCGGTCGTTTTCCTGGACGCTTTCTTGCCGGTGGACGGGCAAAGGAGCCTCGACGTTGCCTCTGACTTCGCCCAAAAAGCCATCAGGGAGGCCTTAGCCAAGGGAGAGATTTCTCTACCGGCGCCGCCGGCCGCAAGGTTCTTCGTCAACGAGCGCGACCGCGCCTGGGTGGATTCCAAGCTGACGCCGCAACCCATCGGCGTGCAGGTGCAACCGGTCAGGCTGACAGGCGCGCGCGAGCGGGTCGGCAAAAAGACCTATATCCGCGCGCCGCAATATCCGCAGCCGGCGTTCGACAAGTACCATGCGGCCAAGAAAGCCGATCCGTCGTGGCAGACCTACGAGGTTGCGTGCGGCCACGACGTCATGGTCGATATGCCCGAAAGACTCGCGGAAATTCTGTTGGAAGTGGCGTGAGGCGGGCAAGGGGCGATGCGTTCCCTCAACAGATCGGGCATACCGTCCGCCACAAAGGTCATTAATGGCTGAGCTTGCGGGATCCCGATGAACGCACTGCCTTCCATTCCGGTGATTGACGTCCGTGACGGCGGGCCACCGCGCCACGCGCAGCAAAGCGCGACGCAAGCGCGGGCGCTGCGCGACGCGTGCCTGAATTTTTTTCCGCGCGCGGCACTGCCGTTGGTGCCGGTGCTAGATCGCACAGCCATGCGCTGGCTTAGGCGTTCGCGCTCGCCTTATGTGGACGAAATCGCGCGCATTGCCGAGCTTCTCGATTTCTCCGGGATATGGTTGCTTAACGCCTCGTATCAGTGGGGCTGCACGTCGTTGGCGCGCGAGCAGGATGGTGTGCCTTGGCTGGTGCGGACATTGGATTGGCCCTTCAGCGGATTGGGGCGCCACGCCGAAGTGGCGCAGATGCGCGGCAGCAGCGGTGATTTCTTCAGCGTTACCTGGCCGGGCTACGTGGGCGCGTTGACGGCGATGGCGCCGTTTCGCTTCGCCGCCTGCGTCAACCAGGCTCCGATGTGGCGCCGCACGGAGTCGCGGTGGCTTCGTTTTTTTGATCTCGCCGCGAACGGTGTCGCGATCTGGTCATCGGTCGACGATATCCCGCCGGACCAATTGCTGCGCCGGACATTTGAAGTCTGCGACGATTATGGTGCGGCGCGCCGGATGCTGGAATCGACGCCGGTGGCGCGGCCGGTAATCTACACTCTTGTCGGCTGCGCTCCAGGCGAGCGCTGCGTGATCGAGCGCACCGAGACCGGCTTCATCACGCGCGAGTCCGACACCAGCGCCGCCAACGACTGGGTGCCGGAGCGGCCGCGCTGGGAAGGGCGCATTGGCACCCGGCGCTTCCTCACCAGTTCGTTCGCCGACGCGGCCGGCCAGAGCCGGGCGCGCCGCGAGGCGCTGGCGGGTTGGCGCGGCTCACCCTCGGATCGCGCCTTCGCTTGGGTGCAGCCGCCTGTCCTCAATCCCTACACGCGGCTCGCGGTCGCTATCTGTCCCGCACAGGGAATTCTGCGCGCCGTCGGTTACGATGTGACCGGCGCCGAACTGCCCGAGCCGGTGACACAGCTTTCCGAAATCGAACTCGCACCCCGCCTGCAGCCGGCATAACGAGCCCATCGCCATGAAAATCGTCGATCTCTCTCACACCATGAGCATCCATACGCCCGGCTGGGTCGGCTACGCCGGCAACAAGATGTACTACGCGCAGAACTTGCAGACGCAGGGGATCGTCGCGCAGCGGATCGAGACGTCGTTGCATGCCGGTACCCATTTCGACGGCGCCATGCATGCCACCGACGGACGCACCGGCGACATGGCGTCGCTGCCGCTCGACTTTTTGGTCAATCAGGGCGTCGTCGTCGATCTGTCGCCGCAGGTGAAGGACTGGTCGTCAATCACGCCGGAGATGATCGAGAAGGCCGGGGCCGATATCCGCACCGGTGACATCCTCGTCCTGCACACCGGATGGCACAAATATTACGAAGGGCAGAGCCAGCAGGATCTCGTGCGCTATTTCTGCTACCACCCGGGGCCTAATCTCGCCACGCTCGAGTGGATGCTGAAAAAGAAGATCAAGTGGTTCGGCATGGATACGGGCTCGTGCGATCACCCGATGAATACCTCGATCCGCAATATGCGGCCGGACATCGCCCGCGAATTCGAACAGGTGATGGGCAAGAAGCCGGCGGATTACTTCGGCGCCTTCGAATACGTGCACAAGCGCTCCGGACGAAAGGTCCGCCAGGACGTTTTCCCGTTTCACAATTACGCGTTCCAGGAAGGGTTGCTGCACGCCGAAAATCTGGGCGGCGATCTGGAAAGCGTGCTCGGCAAGCGCTGCATCGTCGGCGCCTTTCCCTGGCGCTATGAAGGCCTCGAGTCCTGCCCTTGCCGCGTGCTGGCGATCTTCGACGCCGGCGACGCGCCGGTCGAAGCGCTCGGCGACGCGGCGCGCGGCATCGTTCACCGCTGAGCCACAGGTCGCGCCCATGCCCAAGATCAAATCCATTGACGGCACCAACCTCTATTACGAGGAGGTCGGCACGGGCACTCCAGTCGTCTTCGTGCACGAGTACGCCGGTGACTACCGCACCTGGGAACCGCAGATGCGGTATTTCGCGCGGTCGCATCGCTGCGTCACCTACAGTCAGCGTGGCTATCCGCCGTCCGATGTGCCGAGCGATCCCGCGCGCTACGGGCAGGATATCGCGCGCGGCGACGTCGTCGCGCTGATGGACGCACTCGGCATCGACAAGGCCCACGTCGTCGGCCATTCGATGGGCGGATACACCGCGCTGCATGTGGGCTTGCGCCATCCGCAGCGTTGTATCTCGGTGACCGCCGCCGGCTGCGGCTGGGGCTCGCTGCCCGATCCGGCCGCGCGTGAGGCGATGCGCAAAGTGGCGGTCGAGAACGCCAAGATGTTCACCGAGAAGAGCATGGCCGAGGCCGCGGCGATCTACGGCGACGGCGCCATGCGCCACCCGCAGAAATTCAAGGACCCGCGTGGCTACGCCGAGTTCATGCGCATGCTCGCCGAGCATTCATCGCAGGGCCACGCGCTGACCATGTCGATGCTGCAGGCCAAGCGCCCGACGCTGTGGGACATGGAGGCGGACTTAAAGAAATTTTCCGTGCCGCTCCTGATCGTCGTGGGCGACGAAGACGAGTCGAGCCTCGATGGCAGCGTCTTTCTCAAGCGCGCGGCGCCGACCTCGGGATTGCTCGTGGT
>JBAUYV010000445.1:0-9506 GCA_049584975.1 Xanthobacteraceae bacterium
GTTCTGACCGTCTGAGTGGGTTGCGTCACTACGGTGGTCGGCGCAGCGACCACCGGCCGTTGCGCGATGATCGTCCCATCGGGTTCTTGTGTATAAACAGCTTGAGCATGAGCGGTCGGCGCCGTCGTGGCGAGCACCAGCCCTAGCATCGTGCAGGAGATATGGATTCGCATGACATACTCCCCAATGTTCTCGCGCTCGGAACTCTCCGAGTATCGAGTCAAACGCGCTTTGGCGTTCTGCGTTCCTATTTGTTTGAGAATGAGGCAAGCGGCGGTTCCCTCGCCGCAAAGCCGACGCGGTTTGTGCATGATTCGGAACAAATTCGAAAAGAATCAGGCGCCGCTAAAAGCTTGCGCGGGTGCTACCTTTTCACCGGCAGGGCGGCGCAGGACGGAGCGCCGATATCGGCTTGTTAAGGCTGCCGGCAACACTGCGCTCTCAGCATTGCTAGCCTAGTTCGACGGACGGTGATCTTGTCGCTAGCCGACGAGCATGTCCTCGCTGACATCGCGTCGTCTGCACAATGGAAAAACTCGCCTTAGCGATTACCAGATTGGGCCAGAGATTCGACCATGTGAACAACTGAACGTCGCACCGTGGCATCTTTGATTTGGGAGAACGCCCTGGCTAACGCCTTGCCATCAGCACCAGCGAGGAAGTCGTCGACATAGTTCATGGGCAGCTTGTTTGTTCTTTTGTGCAAAACAAATCAAGCGAGGAGCGCCGTCGAAAAAGAACTGCACCGGAACATCAAAGATTTGGGCAAGATGCTGCAAGCGGCTGACGCCAATTCTGTTTAGTCCTTTTTCTTACTTCTGGAGCTGCTGGAATGAGATACCGAGGCGTTCGGCAATCTTTTGCTGGCTCATATTTTTCTTAGTGCGAACCCTCGCCCGCGGCGCCACCCGCGGGCGCGCACCACGCCTCGGGTTTAGTGCGAAGCAATCGCAGGCGGCTAAACCTCGTTACCGGCGACTAACAAGGCAAACAATAATGCAATGCCGAATATCCAACGCCACGCAATGAAACAGCCTGAACCAACAACTACGGCGAAAAGAAGTGGCCACTTCGCATAAGCCACAATCGCGTTTGTGTCGAGCGAAATAAAGAAAGACATAAAGGTCAAGAAAAAATAGACCGGCAGAAAACTTATCACAACAACCATAGCGCATCCCGTTAGGAATGCTGCGAGGTCATCGACCCTTGCTTGCCAACTTTTGCTCAGATGCGGATCACGCTGATCAAGTGAGCGTGAAAGGGCAAACGATAGAAGTTCTGTGGTGAATAATTTACCGACTCTTCGATAGTAGCCCACGTTGGTGATGATAAAAACCACGCACAAAAGAACAAGGTAGTCGTTCCACTCGGATCGGATGTGGACGGGTGATCGACTAAAAACCAAAATCATCCATGTCGTATACTTTTCCGAGGCCCGATCAATCAACGGTACCCACTCAATGAACCAGCCTGTCAAATTTACGAGGACGATCAGGGCAAGAGGGACGGCAATAAGGTTCCAGGGGCCTCGAGTGAAATCTCCCCACGACCAGGTCTTATCTTCGTGGAGGGGTGTCATGTCGCCTTGTATCGGGAGCGGAGAGTGAAGAAATACCAGTGCATTTCACTTCGCGGAAGGAATGCCAAGCCGTCGTGTAGGTTCCATGCTGCGAGCAATGTTGGCCATCGGCTTTCGAGGACGAGCAAATGATGCGCTCCCGCAGATCGCCAGTCTTTGCCCGCTGCGCGCAATCCTCTGCCTGCGCGTAAGCCGTCTGAGCTTACTCATCAAATTGTTGAACCATCGTTGGTCCTAGGGTGCCCGCAAGTTCCGACCTGCTCCACCTGTTCGAGACTGTTTCCGTCGCCCCGCCGTGAAGGACCCTCGGCGACTTGTGACGCACCCTTTCGCCGTAGAACAACAACCTCAAGCCACGCCTGGGCCATCATTAAGAAAATATCGCACTCTCGATCAGTTCGGGCATTGCGCGCCCAATCCAGATGTTCCTCGGCGTAAGTCTGAAGTTCTTCCACCGAACACATGACAAGCGGCCTTCTTCACCTGCCGATCCGAATGGTCATCGAGCAACCGAAGCCGTCCGGCGAGTAATTCGGCTGCAATGTCCCGGAGAGTGACTCGATGCATAAAACGATTAGCTGAGTCCCGAAGCCCTGTTTGTTCGGAGGCTCAAGTTTTGGCCCGCCGTTTTCCTTCCAAGTCAATGTAAGGCTGTTGCCGTCGCGCCACCAATCTACAAAAACGTGACCGGATGCAGACGATAGTGATCCGTATTTCGCGGCGTTTGTTACAAGCTCGTGAAAGAGAAGAACCAGGTGCCTAGCCGTCTGGGGTTCAATATCTATTTTCGGCCCGCGCGCCTTTAAACGATTCTCCCCGTAGGGGGCAAATTCCTGCAACAGTAGTGTTTCCACGTTGATCGGATGATCGCTGATGCCCAGGAGTAGTTCATTTGCGTATCTGACTGAGCGGAAGCGTCCTAAAATCTTCTTGGCACGCTCCGGTTCGTCCGCCAGCGTTCTTCGCAAGATCGCTTCGAGGACGGCGAAGATGTTCCGCCCCCGATGCTCCAATTCTTCGACGAGGATTTGATTTGCAAGCTCCCGTCGCCTCAGTCTCTTCAAAACAACTCGGCAGCAATGAGCAAAATAGATCGTGAACAGACAGGACACCCCATACCAGAGGATGCCCATCTGATTGCCATGAGCCAGCACCCACTTGAATTGGAAATAGGGTGGCATGAAAGCCCACTCCACGATCAGAACAGATGTAAGCGTCGCGGCGGCGGCGGTCGGAACACCCGCGAGCAGCCCTGTGGCCAATATTGCCGGGAGGAATATCGCAAAGCCTAGATCAGAGTCGGCCCAACCGCCGACAGCGCGCAATGCAGTGGCGACAGCCAAGCTTGAGAGGGCGATACCGAATGCGGCACCAGAGTTAGACGTAATGCGGTCGCTTAGGCGAGCGAGCCGATCAAGGAAGTCAGCTTCCTTATCCTGGAGCAACTCGACGGGCGAAGCATCTTCAAGCCGAGTGGTGGGGGACAAAGCATCTTGAAGCGGCGTGGTGGGTGAAGCCGTGCTGGTCGAAAGGTCGCCGCCCGCGCTGGGACTCTTGATCATGAAGATAGCCACGGTGTGGCCTCTCCTGTTGCGCGGGATGCCTTCTTGCGGATTTTCCGCAGTGCATCCCTCGCACCATCCAACTTAAAATTCGCGCTCTCTAAACTGCGCCTTCTGTTGCCGGAGAATCAGTCGTTCCTCTGCAGCACTTTGGATAGACGAGTTTTTACAGGTTCAACAAGGTCAGTCGCGACCTTTTGAGAGAGCGCCCAAAGGTCCTTATTCTGCTCGGAAACTGCATCGAACTGCTGCCGCGCATGTGCTGTCAAAAGCTCCACGGCCTCCGAGGGCGATTTCACGGCCACGAGCTTACCGATAAAGTCGAAAGCCGCATTGGCATTGCTGCGCGTTATCTCGATGACCTTGAGGCCATAATCCGTGGCACCCTCGGCGGTGATCGCGTAGGTTGCTTCGACCATGCCGATCATCTCGTCGGTCGCGGTCTGCATCGTTTCGTAGTTTTCTTTGGCCTGCGCCCCGCCGGTCTCGACGAAATCACGGATCGCTGCTGGCATTTCGAACTTTGGCATCTCGAAGGTGGGAAGTTCGAAGGTCGTGTTCGGAAAAGGCGCGGTCTTGGGGGCTTTCGGCCTTGCGGTCGCGTCCACCCTCATGGCGGCATTGCTCATCAAATTCTTCCTTTGCCTCGGGCTGTCCGGTGCCAAGGTAACGCGAATCGGCGGCCCGAATCGCTGGTCTGTTGCCAATTCCAAATTCCCAATTTGATACAGGCCTCCCGGGCAGGCGCAGTCTGTTCGGTTCCTAACATAGCGGTTGGCTTTTTTGACGCGATTTGGGCTTCGTTCTTCGCCGTAGAGGAATCGGTCAGTGCGGGAGGGCCCGGACGTCCGTGCGGATTGGGTGGATTGTTTACCGGGACCGACGTGACTATAGTCCCTTTGGTCTCCACAGCCGGCGCTATTCGGCGCGCCACGCGGCCTATGCCGTGGTCTCTGCCCCACCGAAGGGGCGACGGAGCGGCACATGTGGAAGCACCGACCCTGGGCGAGAACCGCCTTCTAAAGCGGCTTAGTGCCAGCGAGTTTTCGCGGCTTCAGCGTCACCTTAAGAAAATTTCGATGACGCGGGGAACGACGCTCCATCCGACCGGCGCGCCGATCGAGCATGTCTACTTTCCCCTAAGCGGGATGGTGTCCATTCTCACGGTGATGCGAACGGGCGAACTAATCGAGACCGCGATCATCGGGAGAGAGGGGTTGGTCGGCGGTTCAATCGGAAGTGACGGGTCACAGTCGGCGGGCCAGGCTGCCTCTTTCGCAGCGGGGGCTGCGCGCTCGCTATTCATTCGACGGCGGTTGAAGCCCACAGTCTGATCGTCACCGAACGGTCCTTCGGGTCAAGACGGACCAGTCTGAGGGTGCGAGCTGCGCCGGGACGCCAACGCAACCATCCCCTTTCTGCGCAGATTCGCGATAGTCTGTCACGTCAAATGGATCAGATTTGGCCTAGCTGCGCCGCGCGGCTGGGCATCTTCCGCCCCACACGCTTATTCGAACGTCACACAAGCGCCCGGCTTCGGCCCGGGCTTTGTTTTGACGCGCGCTCGTGTCGCATCTATCGGCGCTATCAATGACACACAGTTATGCGACGGTACGACCCCGATAGGGCGACCTCTATGCTGAAACTCGATCCGCATTGGCGTTTCGAACTGATATTGATTGGCTGTTCCGCACTACTGATCGGCGTGGTTTGCCTTATGATTTTCTTTTGATCCCACAAAGGCCGCCTTTATGGGGGAGGCGGAAAATCTGTTCAGACAACCGGGACCACCTCAACCTTCGATGGGCTGTTCGATCAAGTGGAAGAATTGACGGGAAAACGGAAACGAATTTCCCACGAGAGCGTTCGCTTCACACGGGACAGGTCGTAGGTTGAATCCCTACAGCGCCCACCATTTCTATCAATAACTTAGCTCAGAGCGTGTGAATTCGCGCCCCAGCGCATGGCAAACATCGGGCGATCTCGACACATGGCCCGTACAGTGGGCGACCGAAATTCCGCCACTTGCGAACGAAGCCTATAGGCGAACCAGTGCATGCAGGTGGTAGGTTGGCCAGTCGCCCTCAACCGAGCCTACACCGAGTGGGCCAACGCGTAGGTGGTGTCGCGGCTAGGCAAAGCCGGACTTCGCCTAGCGACGCTGCTGCGGGCTATTTTCCAGTGACTGAAGCCGGAAGTTCGGCGAGTCGCCTTTTTTCCTTTTCGCGCCACTAAACCAGCAGCATGACCATTAGGATCACGGCCAACGTGATGAGCCCCCAAGCCAATGCATGCCGTGTGAGGCGATGTCCGCCCTGCGCAGAAGGCAAGCGCACTGGCTCATTACTGACAGGGCCGATCATTACGATCATTGTGACCTCCCGCTGCTCGACCCTGAAACTTCCCGCGCGTGATTTGGTTCCACAGGAAAGTTCCTGACGCCAGCATCAAAGTGTCGCCTATAGCTACGTGGGACCAGACGTTTCTCAACGCGATCCTTAGCGCATAAGAAATGCCATCACCGTGATAGCGATCACCGCGAGTGCCACCAGACAACGTGAGAATTTTCGCCAGCGTGTGCGGACAAGTGAACCCTTGTCCCGAATTTCATTATCGCGGCAAGGGCCGCAATAAGCATCAGACAGCACAACAATGTTCGCGTTATCGTGCGGCCATCGTCCATGCCGGGCCTCGCCCGAGCGGATTGCCCACCAGTACGGCGGCCTTGCCGCCAGAATGTTTTGCGGCAACTTCCCTAATGCCCGGCCCGAGCTTCGGCCCGAGACGGCGAAACGAAAATCCTTGTGACCGACACTACGGCTGTCAGGCCGCTTGCATCACACGCTTGCCTCGGCGGAACACGCCAATCGCCAGCAATAGCCAAGCCGTAAACACCACCCAGAACGAATGGGCTTCCAGGGACGGCGGTATTGCCTTCGTGGACCCGATGAGGGGCAGGCGACGTCGGGAATGTTGACCGGGATCGCAAGGTGCTCCCAGACTCCAACAAACCCCAAGATCAACGTGAATAGGTAAATCAGAATGCTAGGAGCGCGCATGATTGTGATGTCTTCCTGTCCTGAGCGGGTTGAATCAAGGTACCCGGAGACGCGGCACTCACTCACAATAAAAATACATTCCTGCAATGAAAATGGCAATGATGCAGGACCTGAGCCACGCCAGCACATTCAGCGCACCTTTGATCGCGCATTGGCTGACGGCGCCGGGGGACGACGCGTGCGGCAACAGTGGAGTGCGCTTGAGTGGCGCGGCTGGTTCGGTTGCTACTTTCGTTTCTCCGAACGGAGCGTTTAGCCGACATGACCGGCGTGATAGCGATGGAATGAGACTGCTCACGGTCGCGTCGCGGTGCCGATCAAGCTTGCGCAGGTCGATTGATGAAGTCATGCGACTGGCGGAACACGGTCGATGAAAGCTAGCGCGGTGGCGATACGCGTTCATTGACCGCTCAGTCTGCCCACCGCCGTGTATATTTGGGGATAACTCATGGTGCGTTTCGTTTTTTGTTGACAGTGTCTCGCGTGCAATAGACAGAACACTCGAAATTTCCATTGCGTCACGGTTGCGGGCTGGTGCCTTGCGGCAATGGGAATGTTGTCATGCGCGCGCGCCTTCCAGCCGCGCCAATGACCAAAAACAAACAAAGGGCGTCGCAAATTGGCCACAACGAACCGTGCAAGAGGTCGGTTTGGGTTTTGGGGATTCGCGTCCATCGCAGTTGTTGCAGGCTTGGTAGTAGGCGCGGTGTATCCAATGCACGCGTTTGGGCCGAGCAAACCGAACGGCACATCGATTAAGCTCAAAATTCAACGAGACTTCGAAGCGCTTCAAATTTCCCCGAGCGTTCCGCAAGAAAACAACGCTGAACGTGGTAAGGCAAGGCCATCATCTGTAGTGCAGAAACCCGAGAGATCGGCACAACCACCGACGGCGGTCGCAGACGCATTTGTGCCGCTCCCGCGCGCACGCCCAAAGCTGCAAATCGTTAGATATTCTAGATATTATTACGTTCGCACAGTTGACCAAGGCGACACAGATGGCAGACTTACTTTCCACATTGAGCGTCGTCTATGTAAATCTCCGAATCTTCCGCCAGTTTGCTTCGAGCCTTTATCAGTTCGTCACGAGACGATTTTAGACGACTTTTAGCTCGTTGGGGGGCCGCCCGATTGAGACGGTGTTCACCTCCAAAAATCCTTGAATCGTGCAGGCGTCAATTCGAATTTTGACGAGCACCGCTATAAAAACATCGACTCATCAAGAGCTTTTGAAAGGTGTCTTCATCACACCTGTTGCGATTTTCGTAAAGTCCTCCCCGAGGCTCTTTGCTTGCTCGCCAAACGCATTCAGCTGCATCTGCATAAATTCGGTCTGAATTCGGACCACATCCTGCAGATCCTTAGCTTGGCTCAGCTTATGTGCGAATTCATGCGCAGCAGAGATGTTTTTCTCGGTGTAGGTTTTAAGCTTCTCACCGAGATCTGAACCGCCTGCGGGATAGGACGAAATTGCCCTCTGAATAAAATCAAAATAGCTATCTAACGCCCCGCGAGTTTGCTCCGCAGTCTTCTCTAACGCCTGCTGCACATTTGCTTTCAAGTCTTCCAACGATTTAGAATCGTCTGCCACAACGGCCTCCTATCTATAGGACTTTTTTGATTAGGCTCCCAACATTTTAGGAATTATAAACTCCAAAATCTGAGCAGGTCCATTGATATGAATCAATTAGCTTCGCCGCAAAGCGCGCGCCGCCGACTGGTTCCCAGAAGGTGCCCACGCCGCTCGCGATCCCCGAGGTGATCACGCTCACGTGTTCAACTCAGTGACGGAGTCGCTAATCTCCTAGAGGCCGGACCGAAAAGGATCGGAGACTGCGTTCAAGTTGCTCCACCGTTTCGAGGGTGCTCAGGAGGACCCCAAGCGCTTTTTCGTCGTCTTCAGTGGAGCACCCCACCGCTTTCAATCGAGCAAAACGCTCGCCCTGCCGAGCAACGATTAGCCTCGCCAGGACGCCACGCTGGGCCGTCCGAGCCAATCGTCCTTCCCTTTCTGTCGCATCCATGCGTAGCTCCTCGCATGGGGCGGCTCGCCCGAGCATTGATGCAGGTCAAACAATGTTTACCGGAGGCCGTTTACGGTGAAGTTTCCGCTTTGCGTAAAGGGACGGTCCGAAGGAACAAGTTGATGATATCCACGGTTCGCTTGATCGTTGCCCTGTGGGCGGTGACGGTCGAAGGCACGCAGGCACAGGAGTTGGGCAACGTTCGACAAGGCCTCCGCCTTGCACGCGCGCAGTGTGCGGAATGCCACCTCGTTGAAAAAGTGGCGGGCCGCTCGACTAATGCCGCTGCACCGACTTTCGAGCACATTGCCAACGTCACTGGCATGACGCGGGCCGCATTCACTGCTGCGTTGCGCACGTCGCACGAGACGATGCCAAACGTCATAATCAAGGGTAGCGATTTTGACGATCTTGTCGCCTACATCCTGAGCTTGAAAAACAGCGACTGACTTTTGGCTTAAAGTCCGGTCAGTCCAGGTGGGAGGCATTAATGTCATTGGCCTTCTGACCGACTGAGCTAGACTAAATTCTTCTTCATACCTCAATATTCCTCTGGCCTTGGTGGTCTCCGCAGGAACATTTTAGTTGCGCGTACAAATTCTTACAGTTTACCTTGCACCCGGACATGCTCATCTGTCCGTTTGGGCAAGTTGTTTGAGCAGTTCCGCGAGCCGCTCGGGAATCGCCTCCACGAGAGTGTAATGCGCCTGCAGTTGTTGCGCGACAAGCCGTTGAATCTCACGCCTGAACGCAACTCTTTCGGCGCACGAAATCAGATTTCTTTCCGGCACGGGACTGACTCCGCCGCTTCATCTCTCCGCGTATCGGCGCCGTGCCACGCCGTGCCTCGCATATGGCGAACATGCCCGCTTTCTAATAGTTCCCAATAAACTTACGCCTTCTCCAAGTTTTATGGCGAGTTCCAAGCGGAACTCTGCTCAAGTGTGGGCCGTTTACGGTATACCATCGATGCTCCATGAGGGAGATAGCCATGGCTCATGTTTCAAAATCGAAGATTGAAAAGATTGAACATCCGCAGACGTACTATGACAGCCCCGACGAACTGATCGAGGACATTGCGTTTTCTGCTGAAGAGAAAAAGATGGCCCTCAAGGTTTGGGAACAGGACGCGCGTCAAATGCTGACGGCCAGCAACGAAGGAATGCCGGGTAGTGAAGAAGGCGTCAGCCGGGGCGATCACCACAGGCTCGGCGAAGTTGGACGTGCGAAGGATAAGATGCGTGTCAATCGGCGTTCAAATTTGACCCCCGATCGGCGTCCA
>JBAUYV010000446.1:0-8286 GCA_049584975.1 Xanthobacteraceae bacterium
CGGACGCCGATAATCCCGTTGGGTTCGAACGTAGGGTCGAAAATACGCACAAATCGATCTCCCGAAACCGAGAGATCATCGCGCCCGCCGCGGCCCCTCAAAACGTGCGGTCAGAACACCGCTTACGCCTGATCTCGGTCTCGGCCAGCCTGAAGCGCAAACTCGAAGCGCTTGTCAGAGCCGGAGATCACCGATCCGCCTTCATTTATGCGCTCGTGGCAGCGTGGAATCCTGCTGAGTTTGACCCGGTTCTCGTCGGTGATCCGATGGATGCTGCCAAAGCGCTTCAGGGTCGTCGGGGCGCGAACGTTCGGATCGAGATTTCCGTCATCCTCGAAATCATCGAAGGCCTTTATCGGTACGATAAGATTTCTCTAGGCATGGACGGAGCGCGCGCAGCCCTTGAGGCACGGCTCCCCATCTTCGACATGCTCATCGGGCTGGACGGTCTCGCGGACCGTCAGGTCGCAGAGCTGCGGCATCACAAGGGCAAGGCGCTCAACATCCTCAGGCACACTGCCGAGGCAACCAAGCTCTTTACGCAGGTGCTGACCGGCCCGTGTCCTCTGCACGAGACCCGACTTCAGTTGTTGCGTATCTACGCGCGGAAGGACGAGACAGCACCGCAAGCGGCCGCGCTGGCAGGAGAGATTATCGAAGCGGCCGCACGTTCAGAGACGGTTTCGAGATCGGTTCTCCTAGCGGTCGTCGTGGCGCTGCCATGGGGCGCCAAGGGCGGGTGGCGTGATACGCTGATGGCGCAACACGCCGACACCATCGAACAGGCGATATTGGAAGCGGCCAGCGCCGGGCTTGAGCAGGGCTATCAAGCCTTTTCAGCGGTTGGTCGACATTGGATATGGCACGACCAAGAACGCTTTCGCCGCATTTGGGACGTTCTTCCCGCCAAATCGCCATCGAACGCGGCGAGCGACTCAGAATGCTTCAACTACGGGGAAATTCTCCAGCAAGCTGCAAAGACATTCCGTCGAGATGGGACAATCGCATGACGCAAAGATAATGCTCGACGCGATTCCAGATCTCGGGACCAAGCCGTTCGCCCTGTATTGGTTATCCAAGGCCAAACTCGGTATCGGCGATGCACCGGGGGCACTCGCCGATATCGACACCGCACTAAATAAGCTTGGCGAGAAGAATCGCTCGTACATCAGTAGCTTCCGCGCGCATCGCTACGATGTCCGCAAATGCCTCGGCGATCCGGCGGCGACGGAGGACCTCGAGACGGCCATCGCGTCGTGCTTGGATGCAAAATTCACGCGCACCCTTCAGCAACGGCTTGCAGAAGCGTGACAGCGCCCCTTCCTTCGTAGTCGCTCGGCCGATCACCATGACCGGCCTTGGCACGCAGCGCGTGGTCCATTGGCCGTTGACACAGCCATTCTGCCGCGCCGGCTCATCCTCTACCGTCGGAACGATCCTTTAGGCCCGTTTTACGTTTCGTGGCGTCGACAGAACATCGCCCGCGCTTGAGCACAGATTGCAAATTGTAACCTTCGTCGCTTGAATGGACACGGCCGCGACCTCATCCAGTACGCCGCCACCACCGACCATGGCGCGGAGCATGATGCTCACCCGCTCCACCGAGGGCACGGCAGTCACGAGCCCGCGCGCACCTTCAAACCCACAGCTCAACGCCGCCAATGCTTGGCCGAGCTGAAGGGCCCGCTCGACATCGGCCTTCTGCGCCTTGGCCAGTCCTCTGGCGCCCTTCTGAGCGAGCACATGCAGCAGTCCGACGCTACACCAATCGCCAGCACCGGCCGCATCGACCATGCGTGGCGCCTCGAACGGGGCGAAGCGGCTCCACTTGCCTTTCCAGCGCGCTTCGAGACCGTCAGCTCCCAATGTACGCACGACGAGATTTGGTTCACGCGCCTGCGCCAGCTCCGTGTCTTTCCCCAAGCGCTCGTGGGAAAACTTCAGGATATGGCAGGCATCGACCGCACGTTCGAACAGCGCATCCTCGCCGACGGAGGATGGCTCGAACAGTACGACCGCACCGTTCTTCTTCGCCCATTCCGCCAGCGCGACGGTCGCAGGTGACGTGCGATCAAAGTAAAATGCCTTAGGCGCTCCACCCTCGATCACGGCGCGCGCATGGGACAAAACGACACTTCGGTAGCGGGGCAGCCACGCACCGCATTCCGGACAGACGAGCGAGAACCGGTGCCGCCGGCTGCCGCTTGAATCTTCCACGAATCGTTGAATGACGACCGGGGTCGGCACAGTCGGCGACCGTTGCAGGAACCGCAGATCCAAACCCGTCGCGCGCATCTCATCGACGACGAAATCACCGGTCTTGTCGGAGCCCAGGCGTGCGACCGGCTGGCTACTCCAGCCCAACCACGCCAAGGCCATCAGCACATTGCCGCAGGATCCGCCCGCGGCCGCAAAGACGCCTTCGCGTCCATAAACAATATCGAGCGCGATGAAGCCACTACCCAGCACGGTGGCGGTCTTCGATGCATTCTTCAGTTGCAGATCGATCCGACTCATGGCGTTTCCCACTCTCCCGTCAGCCGCATGCTTGTCAGCGTGCGTTCGCCTTGCGGGTTTCCGTTGGAGGGCCCGTAACTCGCCACCTCGACATACGGAATGCCCACATCGAATCTGCCGCCCTTCTGCCGCTTGTGGTCGTAGCACGCCAGCAACGCGCTGACCGACAGCAGCTTGGAAGACAACGGCGAGACAAAGACGCGGCAGTCACCCAATTCCACCAGCGCATCGCGATATCGGTCGATCGTCATGAACACCTCGCGATAGGCCTCGAAGGGATTGTACTCCGACGCGTAAAGAATGTTGCGAGGCTCGACGTTAAATTCATCGAAGAGAATGCGCTGATGGGATTCAATGATTCGGTCGCCCCGCCTGGGCTCTCGGGTCGGAAAGGGAACCACAGGACAAATCTGGTCCGGCTGAAGTCGGTCAAAGATCCGCTGCAGCCGGATATCCTGCGCCTCGCCCAAGATCGGAACCCAGACCTTTGGATTTTGGAGAGCCTCGGAATCGAGACGGCCGGAGAAGCCGGTCAGCAGCGTGACATCGGAGTCCAGGCTGTTTTGCGCGGTGCCGAAATCCTCTGCCGCGCTTTCCGCAGCTACGACATGGAGGTTGGGCACAGGCTGGCCAGTGTCCCTCCGATCATCGAAGATCGTCAGTAGTTGCGCCAGGGTCATGAGCGAAATCATGCGCGGCAACGCGCTGATATCGACGATTACGTCGTCGTATGCCAACAGCTCCTGGGGCTTGGAAATGGCTGCTTTCGTATTCTGACAGGTCGCACTGCGAGCGCGGTCGGTCCGCATGGCGATCGGCAGACGCGTCAACGTGCGGGGCGCGGCGAAGAGTGCCTGAAACCCGGCCTCGTTGTTCACCACCGTCTGCCGTTGGTCTGCGGTCGTTTGCTGCCCATTGTCGTAACAAAGCAGCCACAGATCGCGCTTTCCGCTGCCGCCGCAGCTAATGAGCTCCTGCGAAACCGACACCGCTCGAGCATCAAACCCCAGCCCCGCGATGATCAAAACGTCTCGCGACCGCGCGCCAAGATGCTCGCGCCAGCGCCGGCCGAACTCCTCCTCGCACCAAAGCACGTAGGGCTCCCAGCGCATCTGCCGCTTGGAGTTAGCCACCGGCCGCTCCCGCCATGCTCGCTTTGCCGACCCATTCCGTCAGCGGCTTGATCTTGCGCGGCCGCCAGCCACCGTAGCCCAGCGGCAATCCGAACCGCAGGCATAGAAGGCGATTGAGGTAGAGAACCAGCCACCGCTCGCCCTTGTTTTTTGCGTCGAGCCGAGGCTCCAGAAGATTGAGCGCAATGCAGGACGCCAGCACGTCGCGCAGCGCTTTCGCGCTATCGGACTTGTGGGCGCCCTCGCCCACAAGAAACTCTCGGTCCGCCATGGAAATCGCAAATCCGGTCACGCCCGGCGCATAAGGGGCGCTCGGCTTGAAGGTTTCGCCTTCGCACATCTCGCCGACCCGCTCGAGGAAGCGCAGCATGGCGTGACCGTGTACGGACGCCCGTGGGATCGCTTCCCAGCGGCGGTCTGCCACGCTCTTGAGGATCGCTTCCTGACGTTCGGCGGAAAGTGGTCGATCGCCGCGGCGCAGAAGCGAAGCCGAGAGTATTTCTTCAAACAGATCGCCCGACATTTCGACGAATTGATCGACATTTGACGACGACAATAGCGCAAGGCGATCGCGCCCATAATAATAGGGCAAACCGATTTCACGGCACACGAACAGTTCTGCAGCTTCGCGGATCTGAGAACGAGTTTGCGCCTCCAGTTCGCTTTGGTCCAACTGATCGAAGTCGAACGACTTCTGACCTCGCGCCAGATCTCGTACGATCAAGATCTCCAAAGCGCGCCACTCAATAGCGACTTCTTTCGCCGCCCCCTGCTTGGCCCGTGTCTGGGCGATCCAGTTGACGTACCGTCCGCCTCCACCAGGACCGACGAGAATGCGCTGTTCGATCGCATCGCGCACCGCATTAAGTTTCGCCTCCCATTGGGCTGAATCGAAGTCGTCGGCGATGGCCGGAAAGAAATCGCGATCCGAGAATCCGTCTGCCTGTCGCGCACGAAGATCGGCGATCTGCGACAGGAATCGCCCCAAAGGTCCGGCGCCACGTTTGAGCCATCGCTCCTCCAGCCGAATGACGCTGTCATAGTCGCGACCTTCCAGGACGCCCGGAGCGATAAGGTCCTTTTGCTGCATGGCCTCCAAACGTTCGGCCGCCCAAATTCCCAAGGGCCTCCTTAACGCAGCGAGTGCGCCATTCAGATACACATGCTGCACAGACGACAGATATTGCAGGTCATCGAGAAGCAGGACCGGACGGGCCGCAACCGTCTGGCCGTCGAGCTCGACTCTTGCATCCGCCAGCCAATGCAAACCATCGAGCTCAATCAAGCCATTTGCGCTCACGTGCGGCTCGGTGCCGAGCTCGTCCATGAGTTCAAAGACGCTGTCTTCGATAGACGAAGCCCAGTCCTGCAACTGGTCGCCGCGCGCCGAAGCTGGCAACTGCGCTCCGTCGATCGGCGTCCACGTCGCCGTGAGCCGCACTAGGTCTTCCGGATGCACGAGTTCGAAATGCGCCAGCAGCGCCTTGAGCGCCGCCAACACAATCCGCGCCGACACCAGCGCGCGAAACACCTGAAGGCTACGCGCTCCGAGGTCGTCGAGCGCTTGATATTCAATTGCAAACGGGAGGTAGACGCCCCACAGCAGCGCCCGCTGCCCATCGACCACGCCGGCATCCTGGAGCGCGTCCCTGGTGGCCCGGTAACGTTGATCATCACCATACGAGATCGCCCGTTTGAGCGCGCCCGGCGTCAACAGGCGCAGCAAGGTCGTCTTGCCGCCACCCGGCGCACTGCGCACGAACACCAAGCCGGTCCAGGGGTTGGCAGGATCGCACAGAATCTCGACCGCTGAAGCGGCAAAGGTCTTGATGAACTGATCGTCCGGGACGGCCCTTGCGGAGGCCCGCACCCGGAACGGATTTCTGGCCATTATCCGAACCTACGATGACGACTTACCCTTGGGAACAAACCACGAACATTATGCTCGGCCTCGGCCCACAAAAGATAGAGCGAATTGTTGGGCGTGTTGTGGGAAAGGACGACGGGCAGCCGGCAGTCGGCGAATCCGTAGCGCTTGGACGCCCCTCCCACGTCGCCATGTTCGTCGTCCGCTATGGCGTCGAAATAGCGCGCCTCGCCCGCCAGTGCCAAAAAGGCGTCGTCGTCGCCGCCGATGACTCGGATGGCGGTAGGCAAGGGGTGGACGACGCGGAGCACGTCGGCCGGCAGCCCCAATAAAGCGGGCAGTTCCGTCCGCAGATGGTCAACTCCCTGGGCGCCAGCGATATAGAAAACGACCAGAAGCTGAACGGATTGCTGATCGACAAATTCCGAGAATTCCGATGTCGCGTCCTTCAGCTTCCTCCAGATCTTTAGAATTTTCCCGGTTGGACCGTCGTCTTTGTCGTTGCGCAAATAGCTCAGTCCGCTGGCCGTGAAGTCGTCCAGCAAAACGATGTTGCGATATCGGCATTCTCCGTCGCTCGGCTCCCGGCCTAAGAGCTTGGTGAGATCCTTCCGGAGCTTTTTCTTGAAGTCAGCCGCCTTGTCTTCGGAAATTTCATAGGCGTGCCAAACCTGCTCGTTCGACAAAAAGGGGTTGAAACGCCGAAAGCGGCCCGTATTGGCGCCGTCGCTCAAGCCGAGGAACAGCGTTTGCCGCAGCAGAAGCCGATAAACCTCGCTCCCTTGCACGGCACGGACGCGATGACGCGGAATAGCCGTCGCGGCAGCCGCCATCTCCATCAGCCACGGACGGATCAATGTCGTAAAGCTCAGGCCGACCAGTTGGTCCATTTCCGCCGACGAGACGAAGATCAGCCGTCGCCGTACAAAATCATACGCCGTTGCGCGTGCTTTGCCGGCTGGGAACTGGCTCAGCCATAAAGCCAGGCTCTCGATGAAGCGCCGGCCCGGCGCGAATTGCTGATATTCGTCATATTTGTAACGGGCCATGTTCTGGAGCACGGCGCGTTCGGCGGTAACCGTTTGCTGGTCCCAGCCCATCACGCGTGCCAACAGGGATTCTGCCAGCTCGTCCTTCACGACCGTCCCGACTCCGGATGATCCTCGGAAAGATCGAGCCGCACCCGCCCTGATCCGCAACCGACCAAACGGTCCAGGTAATAGACCGCGGCCTGAGGGCCGAGCAGACCAGGCGGCGCCAGATTCCAGCATTGCAGCGGGTCGCTCGACACCTCATCCACGCTGAGCCCCAACACGTCTGAAAGCAGATCGAAATCATTCCCCGGCCATCGACCGCGATCGCCCACACGTATGACGGGGGCGTCGTTCGCGCATCCGGCGGCGCTGCGTACCGCCGCAATGACGGCCGTTTTGCGTGCTGACGTGAGTAGAACGTCGATTGAGTGCGAGGAGCACACAACATACGACGGCAGCTCCTCGGACGCCAAAAGGCGGGAGACTGTGTGAGCGATCAGGGGCAGTTGACCATATCGGAAGCCGCTTGCGCTGACCTGGCAGCTACGCACCTCGATCTGGGCTTTCGGGAACCACGCCTGCAGGAATTTGCCCACCGCATTCGCGCATGCTGAATTGCCGGCGTCGGCGGGCGGGTCCTGCCCGAGCGGAACGACCACGGCACCATTGTAATAGCCGATCAAAACGCGGGACCAAATATCCCGCGGCAGTATCCCCTGGAGCGCCAAGCCTGCGGAACGTCCCCGTCCCGTCGCGATGCCGATCATCGTGCCGGTGGCTGCCGCCCGTTTGAGGCTCTGCCCGATAGCCGCCTCGAGGGGATCGAATCTGCGCCGCCGATCGCTCAGCGTGCCGTCGTAGTCAAGTACGATGCCACATGCGGGCGTGCCAGAAATCCGTCCTGCCACGGCACTGTAGTCTCTGCACAGAACGGCCTCAATTTCCGGCGCGGCACGCAATTTGCGCGCGATTGCAATGTGGCGCGCGCTCGGCCGTGTGACGCGCGGTCCCAAGCCAAACAGTTTGCGGCCGAATTCCGGAACGCCCGGGCGGCCGGGATCGATGCCGGCGACGCTGCCAGCCAGCTCGGCGATCTGCAACGCCACCGTGAGCGCACAAATGGCTTGCACATCGGCTTCGCCTTTGAAGCTTACCACAGCCCGCGGGATATCGGGAGGCAGAGTAGCCAAGGTGCGTCGCGCCAGAGCCGCGTCGCCATCACTCGCGAAGGCAAGGACGCCGGTCTCGCTACCGCGCTTGGCCAGCCAATGATGACGGCCATGCCCGAAATTGCGCCAGTCCGCGGCGTGCAGGTTGCCTAAGGCTCCTTCGACGAAACGAGATTCCAGATCGGTTGCCGCCGCGCCCAGGACTGGCGAATAGAGCAGGCTCACAGTCCGGCATTCGAGGACGCGACGGACATCGTGATCGAACTGATCGCCAACCTCGCTATGCGCCATCAAGGCAGCGAAGTCCTGCGGCAAGGCATCAGTGCGATGCATCGCGCCCCGATAGGCGCGCGCCAAGAGGACGCAGACCGCGAGAAGCGAGTTCACGGCGAGGAAGCCATCCGGCGCAATGCGCAGAGGCGCCTCAACCAAATCCGTGCGGTATTATGGCGCAAGCGCCACCAATGCCAGCGCGCAACACCGTGGCGCATTTACCTCATTAGAACGGAGGTCGGTTAGGTAGGGAGGCGCGCCGTGCGCGCGCTATTTCATCGGCGTAATTGGTG
>JBAUYV010000447.1:0-6920 GCA_049584975.1 Xanthobacteraceae bacterium
CGGCAGAGCCGGCTGCGACGATTGCCCCGGCGCGCCTCCGGGCCCCATCCCCGTTGGAGCACCAAATTCGGCGGGCGAACCGTAAGGGGTTGAACCGTACACGGGCGGCGGCCCGTAGCCGGGCGGCATCATGCCGATCCGACCGGAGGTCGCCGGCACGATGCGGGTGACGTCGCGGATCGCCCCGGTACGGGCGTCAAGCACGACGCGCATCAGGATGCCGCGAAAATCCGTCGCCCGCAGCACGTAGGTGGTGCCTTCGCGCAGCGGCGGCACCATTGGATCGAAGCCGGCCGAACGCACGGTGCGCATGATTTCGAAGGTCGATACAAAGCCGGTAACGGGCTTCGGCTGGGATGCAGACGTTTGCGCCGCCGCTCCTGAGGTCGTCAGCAGCGCCAGGGATATAGCTACGGACACGGACAATGCGCCGGTCCCGAATGCAGCCAGCCTTACGGCCATGCCCCTTCCCCATCACGCACGTTCACGCTACCCGCTAGTACCGACTCTCAAAGCCTCATGCAGAATTGAGGCGGCGCTTTGGCATTGTTCAAAAAAATTTTGCATAACCCCGGAAGGCTCTCGACTTGCATCCCGAGCGACCGGCATCCCGCAGCGTCGGCGCAGGCCAAGGGCGGGCACGCTCTTCATTTCATTCCACCAAAAGGGCCATGCCGCCGGTGACGTCGCGGCGGTACTGATTGTAGGTCTGGCCCGCCCAAACCGAATTGAACCGGAAGCTGCGGCCGCAGAATGCCGTCTTCTTTGAGATTTCGGCCTCGGCGGCGCCGCGGCGGACGCGCTCATGGTAGGCCTTTGAGCTTGGCTTGATGGTGTTTTCGATCCACTTGGCCACGTCGGCTCTACTGAGGGTTGGGCATTCCTGCGCCGCCACGGCCGCGATCGTCTCATAGGCATCCGTTGCGTCATACTCGTCCTGGGTATGGGCAAAAATCGGATCGCCGGGCAGACGCGCCTCGAGCAAGGATACCGAGCCATCACGGCCCAAAGACATGGCGAACTTCGTCGGCACCGCCAGTTGGACAACATCGTTATCGTGCTGGGATTTCGGGACATAACCGACGAATTCGAATTTGCCGGGGTTCGCCGGTTTGCCATTCACGTCGTAGGCCGTTTGGTCGACGACGCTGTTGTTGCCCGAATACGAGTCGGTAATGGCAAACTGCTGCGCCAAGGAGGCGACGCAGGTGTACTGATCCTCGCCGATGCAGGCAGGAGCCGATTTACCCGCTCTGACCGCCACAATGCGATTTTGAATGATGTCGATGCGGAGCTGGTTGTTTTGCAACCACGCGCTCAATTCCGGAGTCACGGAAATAGTATGCTCGATGCCGGGATAATAGCCGGCGGGCTCTTCATAGACCTTGAGAATGTCGGCAGTCCGCGGCGCAACGGCCTGCGCAGCGCACGCGGCGCACAGCAACGCCACCAAACAAGTGGCGAACCGCGCTCTTCTCATGCTCCCCGCCCTGCTCACGCCGGGTCTTCAAACCGCGGCGCGTCACCGCTTTTTGGTGCGTCGAAGCTTAGCACCAACCGGACGTGGCGGCGTGCAGGTCAGCGGCTTTTGCACAGATTCGCAAAGCGCTCGATGTCCTCGGTTTGCGTGGCAAACGAGGTGACGAGGCGGGCCAGAACGTGATCGGCCGGCAAGCGCAGGCCGCCGCTCGGGCGTACGTAATAACTCGCGCCCGCGGCCTTGAGCTTGGCGTCGAGCGCGCGCGGCAACGCCACGAAGATGAGATTGGCCTCGACCGGCCACACCGGCGGCAACCCTGCTTCGCCGAGCTTTTGCGCTAGGCGATCGGCCATGGCGTTGGCGTGGCGCGCGAGCTTGAGCCAAAGGTCATCGGCCAGGTAGGCGGCAAACTGGGCGGCCAGGAAGCGGTGCTTGGAGAGAAGCTGGCCGGCGCGCTTTCGCCGCTCGCCAAAATACGCCGCGCGTTTGGGGTCGAAGATGATCACCGCCTCCGCCGCCATGGCGCCGCCCTTGGTGGCGCCGAACGACAGTGCGTCGATCCCGGACTGCCATGTCATCTGTGCCGGCGTGGCGTTGAGGCGAACCAGCGCATTGGCGAAACGCGCGCCGTCCATGTGCACGGCGAGCGAGCGGCCATGGGCGATCTCGCAAAGGGTGGCGATCTCATGGGTGCGATAGATGGTGCCGGCCTCACTCGCCTGGGTGATGGAGAGCGCGGAGGCGATCATCTGGTGCGGGCTGTGGCCGCCATAGCCGGCAAGTGCCGCTTGCAGCGTGTGCGGAGCGATCTTGGCGCCATCACCGGGAAGGCCCGCGAGCTTGAGGCCACTGCCGAAGAATTCCGGCGCCCCGCACTCGTCAGTGGCGATGTGGGAATCGGCGTGACAAAACACGACGCCCCATGGCGGCGTGACTTGCGCCAGCGCCAGCGCATTGGCGGCTGTTCCGGTCGGCACCAGGAACACCGCCAGCTCGCGCTCGAAAATCTCAGACAGGCGGTGTTCGACGCCCAGTGTCCAATCGTCGTCGCCGTATCCCAGCGCATAGCCCGCGTTCGCCGCCACCATGGCGTCGAGGATGGCCGGGGCAACCGGCGCGGTGTTGTCGGAGGCGAAGTTCATCTTGGCGGAGTCTTCTCTTGCGACGTGCATCGTAGGGGCACCCCTTGTGGGTGCCCCAACAGCGCGGGCGTAAGGCCCCACGTGTTGCCCGCGCAGCGCCGATACATTGTATCGTAGGGGCACCCCTCGTGGGTGCCCAGGGCAGCCACAAGGGCCGCCCCTACGGTCCGCGGGGCAGTCACAAGGCCCGCCCCTACGACGTTGGGTCCTTATGGCAAAACACGAGACATCGCCAACGCGGCCGAAGCAAGCGCATCGTCGCCGGTCTCTGCGTTTGCAGGGATACGACTATGCGCAAGCAGGGGCATATTTCGTCACCATCTGCACGCAGGATCGGACGTGTGCGTTCGGCGATGTCGTGGATAGGCAGATGCGCTTAAACGGGGCCGGGCAACTGGCCGCGGCGGTGTGGAGCAACATGTCGGAGCGCTTTCCCGAGATTGATTTGGATCTGTTTGTGGTTATGCCGAACCACCTGCACGGCATCATCATATTGTCAGACACCGGGGCTGCCACAAGAGCCGCTCCTACGATCGGTGATATTGTCGGCGCGTTCAAATCTCTGTTCACGGTGCAATTCATCAACGGCGTCAAGGACAAACAATGGCCGGCATTTGATCGTCGGTTATGGCAACGCAATTACTACGAACACGTTATTCGCGATGAACAGGATTTGGCTCGCGTGCGCCGTTACATCGATGAAAATCCGCTGCGCTGGGAATTCGATCAGGAAAATCCGCAGCGACCCAAACCGTAGGGGCACCCCTCCTGGGTGCCCTCGCCTCGAGGGTGGCTGGCATCCGTATGGCCGTGCCCCTGGGCGGGCACAAGGCCCGCCCCTACGTATCTCCCCCGCGCTGACACGCATGTTTTGCTGGGGCACACCGAGGCTGACCATTGCGCTTGCGCAAGTCCCGTGGTCCACTGATCTTCGATGCGCGGCAGGAATCGCGGCTCGACTTTTGCGGCTCGGATTGAGCACGGCTTCGATCTTGTTGGTGCATCGGCTCCCAGCCGGGGCGCGCTCTTGTGTTTGCGCCCGGAATTTGCCATGTTCGACATAGGACAGCAATGCTGTCCCAATTGGTGACCCCCCAAAGCGCGCGGTCGGGAAAAGCGCGGGGTCAGCAGCCGGTGGCAGGGGCGCGCCGCACGGCGGTGAGACAGCAGCCACAGGCCAGCGCGAGCGGCGCGAGGTTGCCCGCCGAAGGCTCGAAGTGCGCGGTCCCGGGCTGCGATGGGGAGTGCGAGGTCAACGATGAGCGCGTCAGGTTTCGGCTTGTTTGATCCGGCGCTGGAAAAGGATTCCTGCGGCGTCGGATTTATTGCCGATATCAAGGGGCGCAAATCGCACAAGATCGTCGAGGATGCGCTGACGATCTTGCTCAATCTCGAGCACCGCGGCGCAGTCGGCGCCGATCCGCGCGCCGGCGACGGCGCTGGCATTCTGGTGCAGATGCCGCACAAATTTTTTGCCAAACAGGCCGCTGCGCTCGGCTTTAGCCTGCCCGCGCCCGGTCAATACGCGGTCGGCATCCTGTTCCTGCCGCACGATGCGGCCTGGCGCCAGGAAATCATGGACACCTATGCGGCGGTCGCCGCGCGGGACGGCATGAGCATTCTCGGCTGGCGCGATGTGCCGATCGACAATTCGACGCTCGGCGAGTCGGTCAAGCCGACCGAGCCGGTGCACAAACAGGTCTTCATCGCCCGCAATCCGAAGGTCACGAGCGAGGATGAGTTCGAGCGCCGGCTCTACATCCTGCGCAAGACCATTTCCGGCATCCTGTACGGCAAGCGTGAGCGGCGGACGTCGAACTATTACCCGGTGTCGATCTCGTGCCGCACCGTGATTTACAAGGGCATGTTCCTCGCCGACCAGCTCGGCGCGTACTATCCCGACCTGCACGATCCGGATTTCGAGAGCGCGCTGGCGCTGGTGCATCAGCGTTTCTCCACCAACACGTTCCCGACCTGGTCGCTGGCGCATCCGTATCGCATGATCGCCCACAACGGCGAGATCAATACGCTGCGCGGCAACAACAACTGGATGGCAGCGCGGCAAGCATCGGTGTCGTCGCCGAAATTCGGCGACGACATCACCAAGCTGTGGCCGATCTCCTACGAGGGCCAGTCCGACACCGCCTGTTTCGACAATGCGCTCGAATTTCTCACCATGGGCGGCTATCCGCTCGCCCACGCGGTGATGATGATGATTCCGGAGGCGTGGGCCGGCAATCAGCTGATGAGCGAGGAGCGCCGCAAGTTCTACGAATACAACGCCGCGCTGATGGAACCGTGGGACGGACCGGCGGCGATCGCGTTCACCAACGGCCGGCAGATCGGCGCTACGCTCGACCGCAACGGCTTGCGGCCGGCGCGCTACATCGTCACCCGCGACGACCGCATCATCATGGCGTCGGAAGTGGGCGTGCTGCCGATTCCCGAAACCGAGATCGCCACCAAGTGGCGGCTACAGCCGGGCAAGATGCTGCTGGTCGACCTCGACGAGGGCCGGCTCATTCCCGACGAGGAGCTCAAGGCGACGCTGGCCAAAAGCCATCCGTATGGCGAATGGTTGGAGCGCACCCAGATCGTGCTCGAGGAGCTGCCGGGGGCGTCCGCGGCCGCGCCGATCTCTAACCTGTCGCTGCTCGATCGTCAGCAGGCCTTCGGCTACACCCAGGAAGATCTGAAAATTCTCATGACCCCGATGGCGACGACCGGCGAAGAAGCGGTCGGCTCCATGGGCAACGACACGCCAATCTCGGCGCTCTCGGAGCGTCCGAAGCTGCTCTTCACTTATTTCAAGCAGAACTTCGCCCAGGTGACCAACCCGCCGATCGATCCGATCCGCGAAGAGCTGGTGATGAGCCTCGTCTCCATCATCGGGCCGCGGCCGAACCTGTTCGATCTCGAAGGCATGTCGAACACCAAGCGCTTGGAGGTGCGGCAGCCGATCCTCACCAATGCGGACTTGGAAAAGATCCGCTCAATTTCCGAAGTCGGCCACGATCATTTCCAGTCGCTAACACTCGATACGACTTGGCCGGCCGAAGCCGGCGCCGCCGGCATGGCGCGCGCCCTCGATACGCTGTGCGCCGAGGCCGACGCCGCCGTACGCGACGGCATCAACATCATCATCCTGTCCGACCGCCGCGCCGGCGCCGACCGCATCCAGATTCCGTCGCTGCTCGCGTGCGCGGCCGTGCATCACCATTTGATCCGCGAGGGGCTGCGCACGTCGGTCGGGCTGGTGGTGGAATCCGGCGAGCCGCGCGAGGTGCATCACTTCGGCTGCCTCGCTGGCTACGGCGCCGAGGCGATCAATCCGTACCTCGCCTTCGAGACGCTCGTGGCCATGAAGGGCGAGCTGCCGCAAAAGCTCGACGAGAAGGAAATCGTCAAGCGCTACATCAAGTCGATCGACAAAGGACTGCTCAAAGTGATGTCCAAGATGGGCATCTCCACCTATCAGTCCTATTGCGGCGCGCAGATTTTCGATGCGGTGGGCCTGAAGTCCGACTTCGTCGCCAAATACTTCACCGGCACCGCGACCCGCATCGAGGGCGTCGGCCTCGACGAGATCGCCGAAGAGGCCGTGTGCCGGCATCGCGACGCCTTCTCCGACTCGCCGATCTACCGCGCCATGCTCGACGTTGGCGGCGAGTATGCGTTCCGCGTGCGCGGCGAGGATCACGTCTGGAACGCGGCGACGGTCTCGGCGCTGCAGCACGCCGTGCGCGGCAACTCCTATGAGCGCTATCGCGAGTACGCGCGCATCATCAACGACCAGTCGGCGCACCTGGTCACGATCCGCGGCCTGTTCCGCATCAAATCCGCGGAGGAAGAAGGACGCGCACCGGTGCCGATCGAAGAGGTCGAGCCGGCCAAGGACATCGTGCGGCGGTTCGCCACTGGCGCCATGTCGTTCGGCTCGATCTCGCGCGAGGCGCACACCACGCTCGCCATCGCCATGAACCGCATCGGCGGCAAGTCGAACACCGGCGAGGGCGGCGAGGAATCCGACCGTTTCAAGCGCCTCCCGAACGGCGATTCCATGCGCTCGGCGATCAAGCAGGTGGCCTCGGGCCGCTTCGGCGTCACCGCCGAGTATCTCGTCAACTCGGACATGATGCAGATCAAGATCGCGCAAGGCGCCAAGCCCGGCGAAGGCGGGCAATTGCCCGGCCACAAGGTCGACAAGACCATCGCCAAGGTGCGGCACTCGACCCCGGGCGTCGGCCTGATCTCGCCGCCGCCGCACCACGACATCTATTCGATCGAAGATCTGGCGC
>JBAUYV010000448.1:0-2612 GCA_049584975.1 Xanthobacteraceae bacterium
CCCAAAACCCCGCATCGACCGCCGGTTCGCACCACAAACCCCAACCTTCCTCGCATTGTCACACCGGTGGCAGCTATCTCGCCGGTATCATTCAACGCGCCCGCCCCTTATTCAGACGTTCCCTAACATCCAGGAGGTCGAAACGCCATGACGCTTATGCGCCTTGGCTTCGCGCTGGTGCTGGCGATCGCCGCCGCGTGGCTGCTGACGCACCGTGCGATGATCGATCTCGGCACGATTGAACCGGCGCTGAGCTCGCTCGGACGCTGGGCGCCGGTTGGCTTCGTCGTAATCTACGCAACCGGCACGGTACTGTTCTTTTTCCGGGGCATTGCTAAGCCTGGCAGGCGGCGCTTTGTTCGGCCCGATCTGGGGCACGGTCTGGAATTTACTCGGTGCCACGCTCGGCGCGACGATCGCTTTCCTGCTCGCGCGCAGCATTGCCGGCGCGTGGGTTGCGCGTCGTCTCGGGGGCCGGCTGCGGCGCTTGGTTGATGGTGTCAGCGCTGAAGGATGGCACTTCGTCGCGCTTACGCGCCTGGTGCCATTCGTTCCGTTCAATCTGCTCAATTACGCGCTCGGCCTGACCAGCATTTCACTGCCGGTCTATGTTCTTGCGTCGCTCCTCTGCATGCTGCCGGGGGCCATCGCGTACACCTGGCTCGGCTATGCCGGTCGCTCGGCGGCGGCGGGCGATATGTCGGCTCTACGTTACGGGCTCCTGGGTCTCGGAGTGCTCGCCATGATCGCCTTCGTGCCCCGCCTGTTCCGTCGGCTTCGCGCGAAGGAACCTGCCTGGATCGAGTCTGTTGAATTGCAGCGTCGGCTGGCAGCCGGTGACGCCCTTGTCATCGTTGATGTGCGTCAGCCTGAGGAGTTCACGACACCGCCCGGACACTTGCAGGGCGCCATCAACGTGCCGCTTTCCGAGCTGGCCGAGCGCGCGCGAGACATTGTCGCTCGCGAGCAATCAGTTGTCCTGGTCTGCAAGACCGATCGGCGTTCTGCTCGGGCTGCAACAGTGTTGCTGGCTGCCGGCCTACAGGATGTTACCGTCCTTCGCGACGGCACGGACGGCTGGCATCGACAGGGACTAGCCTTGGAATGAGCGGAAACGGGCTGCCCTCCTGGCCGGCCTCGTGCTTCATCAAACATATATGCCATTGGGAAAAACCCATCCGATCAGTGGCTCGCGTTGATACGAATACCTTGCAGACCGTGTGAAGACTCCATGCCGTAGCGACAACAAGAAATCTTGTTGTGCTACTGAATTCTGTTGAGAATCATTCGTGCGTATCCACAAGAATCTCGAATGACGGGGCGAACGGCGCATCGCGCCAAAGGCACTCGACACATTCAAGACGCGGGTTCGGGAGCAGACCTGCCGGACGCGGGGTCTCAGCCTGACGCAGATTGTTGGGGAACTCACGCCATACTTTATCGGTTGGCGCGGCTACTTCGGCTTCTGCCAGACTCCTCGCGTGCTTGCGAACCTCGAAGCGTGGACCCGCCGACGATTGCGCTCATATCTTTGGCGGCAAGTGGGGGAATGGGCACAACCGTTACAACGAACTGCGCCGCCGTGGCGTGTCACAGTTCCGGGCAGCGGTTGCGGCCGGTTCACCGACGGGCTTCTGGCGTATGTCAGGACACCCGGCGGTCCAAGCGGCCCTGCGCAACCACTACTTTGATTCACTCGGTCTCCCCCCACTCTACGTTCCGACCCCGGCTTAATCCGGTCGAACCGCCGTGCTACGAGACCCGTATGCCCGGTGGTGTGGGAGGGGCGGCGCCATGAGGCGCCCCCCTATCCTGATCGTCGGCCAAGTTACGTCATTGCGGTCCCGAGCTCGAATATCCGCTGATGCCGCGACAACGACATCGGGTGGCGGCCGACCACCAGAAGTGAATGCGCGCTTATCGTCGGAATGTGTCGAGATTCCAGAATGCCGACTATCGACGGCGATATGGATAGAGCAGCAAACGGCGATAGCCTGAACGCATCATGCCAAGACCGAAGCGTACTAGGCGGATCGTCCGATCGCGTAGATCATGGCTTTTCCATCCCCGGTCGGACAGATCGGCTTCGCCAAACAGCACGCTCGCGATTTCGCGATAGGTCGCATCTGCGAGTCGTCCGTCGAGCGCACGCAACGCCAGGATTAGCCGATTCCAACGGGACTTCGGCAGCGCTGCAGGATTGGGACCGGGGTTGCGGCCGGCCAAACCACGCCAGAGCCGGATCGCGGCGATCGCCCGATTTTCGAAGAACTGGTCGAGCGGCAAAATGACGGCGGAATGTTCGATGCCGCCCTCGCCGACGTGGACGCGAAACACGGTGCCACGATGGGCGATGAGGTGTTCAGGGCCATCAGTTGGAGACCTCCAATAACCGCGCGTCTTGACGGAAGAGCTGGGCATTGGCTGTGCCGTGACCGGTTTGGTTAGGGCGATCGGTGTGCTGGGGCGCGGCCGGCTGTGGTAGCGATTTTCGGGTCAGGTTGGTGCGGTCTGGGCAGCCAGCCAAACCATCCGCTGCATGTTGTAGGTGAGGTTGGTGAGGCCGATCTTGGTCCTTGCTCGAGCCAAGCCGATGGTGCGGATGAACAGGC
>JBAUYV010000449.1:0-33319 GCA_049584975.1 Xanthobacteraceae bacterium
ATGCAGCGGCTGCTGCACGATCCGCTGGCGATCGACGCCATCCTGGCGGACGGCGCCGCGCGGGCGCAGAAACTCGCGCGGGAGACCATGAAGGCGGTCAAAGACGTGGTCGGCTTCGTGCGGTCGTAGCGCAACACAGTGCCGGGCATCATCCATGGCACGACCCATCATCGTCAGCGGCGCCGACAAGCACTTCTTCGCCATGGGCTGTCTGCTCATGCACTCGCTCGCGCAATGGGCGCCGGATCTGCCGTTTTATTTGCTCGACTTCGGCCTCGACGATGCGCAGCGTCAGTTTCTGCGCGAACGCAAAGTCCTGATCGACCGGCCCGCCAGCGTCCCCGACAACCTGCATCCCATTGTCTGCAAGACCGCCATCAGCGAATATCTCCGCGGCGTCGAATGGCCGGCGGTGTTGTGGCTCGACAGCGACATGCTGGTGGTCGGGCCGTTGCAGGATCGCCTCGCTGAAGTGCTGAGCGGCATGACGACGACGCAGGGCGAGGTGGCCGCCTGCTCGGTCGAAACAATCCGCGAGCTGTTCGCCGGGGGCTGGCCCATGGCGCCATTTGCCGAAGCTTTGCGCGCCAGCCAGATCAACCTCGATTCTTCCTACTACAACAATGCCACGGTGGTGTTCCGCTCGCCGGAGTTTCTCACCGAGTGGTGGAGTCTGGCCCAGCAAACCCCGGTGCACATGTGCATCGATCAGAATCTCTTCACGCTGTTGGCACTCCGGCACAACCGGATCATGTCGCTGAGCGCGCGGACCTGGAATTTGCACGGGACATTATTAGGCGCCGCAAAAGCCGTCGCCGAAAGCGGCCAAGCGCGGATCGTGTCGTCGGAAGACACAGGCCCAGCCGAAACCGTTTTGATCCTGCACCCCACCTCGGTGCGCGATCAGCACCATTTACCGCTCAACTGCAACGTTGGGAGCGGACCCAATCAGATACTGAAAGTGTTCCGCAATCCGGCTCTGCGCGACTGCCAGATCAGGGCAGTCGCAAAATTCATTGCTGAAGACGCCAAGGCGCTGGCGCGGGCCGGCATGGAGCGCCCCGGTGCTCTCTTAGACGCCGTAGCGATGCATTTCCCACCAGGCGCATCGGTGCGCGATCCGCGCGATCCGCAAACCTGGGGCAAGGTCGGACGTCTCGAGGCCTGCCCCTGCGGCTCCGGCAAGAGGTACAAGCATTGTCACGGGCAATATGCCTAAATGGCCGCAGCGACGCGACTTAAAGCAATTATCGTTGCGGCAAGGGGTGATGAAATAAGATCACCCTTGAACTTCCAATGGAATTCGCCACGTAATACAATAGATTAAAGCAAGTTACGGCGCCGCCGGAATACCCGGCGCGGCGTGACGGAGGACCGGAAATGTTCATCCAAACCGAAGCGACGCCGAATCCGGCGACCTTGAAATTCCTGCCCGGACGGGCCGTGCTGGACAACGGCAGCACCCTTGATCTGCGCGGGCCGGAGCAGGCGGCACAGTCGCCGCTCGCCGAGCGGCTTTTCAACATTTCGGGCATCAGTGGTGTCTTCTTTGGTTCGGATTTCATCACCGTGACCAAGAACGACGGCGAGTGGCAGCAGCTCAAGCCGATGATCCTTGGCGCCATCATGGAGCACTTCATGTCCGGCGAGCCGCTGCTCGCCAGCGGAGCGGCCGAGCAGACCGAGAGCGCTGAGTTCTTCGATACGGCCGATGCCGAAACGGTCGCCACCATCAAGGATCTGATCGAGACGCGGGTGCGGCCCGCGGTGGCCAATGACGGCGGCGACATTACGTTCCGCGGCTTCAAGGACGGCGTCGTCTATCTCAACATGAAGGGTGCGTGCTCAGGCTGCCCGTCATCGACAGCGACGCTGCGGCACGGTATTCAGAATTTGCTGCGCCATTTCGTTCCTGACGTCACCGAAGTGCGACCCATGTAAGTCGGCGATCTCGGCCGCCGGCCGGGGTAGACGCCATTCCCTCGTGAGGCCGTTGATCTGGTCCTTGCCGGCAGTGCCGAACGGCTGGCGCTCCGGCGAAAAACCTGCGACCGTTTTCCATGCGCGTCCTCGCCATTGATACCGCGCTCGCGGCCTGCTCCGCGGCCGTGCTCGACACGGAGTACGGCGGCGGCGTTCTCGCCAGCGACAGCTTGTCGATGGCCCGTGGCCATGCCGAAGCTTTGATGCCGCTCATTTATCATGTGATGCAACGCTCCGGGCTTGCGTTCGCCGACCTCGACCGCGTGGCGGTGACGACGGGACCGGGCAGCTTCACCGGCTTGCGTGTCGGCATTTCGGCGGCGCGCGGCATCGCGCTCGCCACCGACAAGCCGGCCGTGGGCGTTTCAACGCTGACCGCCTACGCGGCCCCGCTTCTCGCCGACGACGAGACGACGCCTGTGATCGCCGTGATCGATGCACGGCATGATCACGTCTATCTCCAGGTCTTCGGTGTCGGCGGCCGCGTCCTTGTTTCGCCGCGGCTTGCTCCGTTGAGCGAAGCCGTGCGCGCAGCGTTCGATGCACCTTCCCGCATCGTCGGATCGGGCGCTCAATCGGTCGCCGACCGTCTTCCCCGGGGCGCGCCATTGCCTTTGCTGGTTGACGTACGCGAGGCTCCCGACATCATCTGGGTGGCGCGGATGGGCGCCGTCCTGCCCGAAGGGCAATCGCCGCCAAAGCCGCAATATCTGCGTGCCCCCGATGCGCAGCCGCAAAACGCCGCGCAACTGCCGCGCCGATGACCAACATCGTCTCCCGCCTGATGCCCATCGCTCAGCCGACGTTCCTGGCGGCGCGGCCGCGCGACGCCGCGGCGATCGCGCATCTGCACGGCGCATCATTTGGACGCGGCTGGGAGGAGGATGAGGTCCACCGGCTTTTATTGGACCGCGACGTCATCACTCACCGGGCAATGGTGCGGCGCACGATGGCGGGCTTCATCATGTCGCGCATGGCGGCGGACGAAGCGGAGATCTTATCGGTCGCAATTGCGCCGGCCCGGCGCGGCCGCGGGTTTTCACGCCCGCTGCTCGACTTTCACCTGCGAAGTCTGGCCGGCCTCGGCGCCCGCACGGTCTTCCTTGAAGTCGATGAGCATAACGCCCCGGCCTGCAGGCTCTACGGCGGCGCCGCTTTCCACGAAGTGGGACGCCGACCGGGCTACTACCAAAGCGGCGCCACAGCTTTGGTCCTCCGCCGCGACCTTGGCTGACACGCGGCAAGGAATGAACTAAAAGACACCAAACGCCGCGCTAAGCGGCGCGCACGGGAGGGACGCATGAAGGCTAAGCCATTGTTGCGCCTTGTGGTGAGCGTCGCACTGGTCCTGGGTTTTGCCGTCGGCATTGCGCGCTCGCAGACCAGCGATTTTCCTAACCATCCGATCAGGTTGCTCGTCGGCTTCGGCGCCGGCGGCGGCACCGATATCGTCGCCCGGATCGTCGCGCAGAAAATGGCCGAAAGCCTCGGCCAATCGGTCGTGGTGGAGAATCGCACCGGCGCCAGCGGCCTGATCGCCGCCGAGGATGTGGCTAAGTCTCCGCCTGACGGTTACCTTCTGATGATGGGCAGCCAGACCGTCTTCGCGGTGGCGCCGATGCTCTATCATAAAACGGTGACGCTCGATCCCGTGAAGGAATTTGCCGGCGTCACATTGACCGGCGCTTCGCCGCTCGCGCTTGTCGCCAATCCTTCGTTTGCCGCGCACTCGGTCGCCGACGTGATCGCCATGGCCAAGGCCAATCCGGGCAAAATCAATTTCGGTACGGGCGGCGTTGGCACAACGCCGCACATGACCGCCGAACTTTTTGAACATGATGCCGGTGTCAAGATGGTGCACGTCGCCTACCGAGGCGAAGCGCCGGCGATCAACGACACCGTTGCGGGACAAATTCCGCTGATGTTCGCCAACCTTTCGGCGGTCATCGGCCATATCAAGGGTGGCTCGCTACGCGCGATCGCGGTGACCAGCGCACAGCGCTCGCCCAACGCGCCCAATGTCCCAACGGTGGCGGAGACTCTGCCGGGGTTTGCAGCCGAAACCTGGTTCGGCATCGTCGCCCCCACGGGAACGCCGCACGACGTCCTGTTGAAACTCAACGGCGCGGCCAGAAAAGCGCTGGCATCTCCCGACACCAAGCAGCGCCTTGAGGAGCTTGGCATGAGCAACGGCAGCTCTACTCCCGAGGAGTTCGATGCCTATATCAAGTCGGAGATCGCCAAATGGTCGCAGGTGATCAAGGACGCCAATATTCAGCCGGGGCCGACTAGCATTTCCTTTTGGGGGGAATCCCGCTAAGAAAATGGACGGAAAGGATCCTCGGCCAACCTTTGGCATGGAGCGGAATTTACGAATGATGGTAATGGCTTAGGCTCAGCCACCCGGCATGAACAAATCGCGCAGGCTGTTTGTAAAGTCGTTTGGCTGCCAGATGAACGTCTACGACTCGCGGCGTATGGCCGATACCTTGGCGCCGCAGGGCTATGTCGAGACTTCGGGCCCAGACGATGCCGACCTCATTATCCTCAATACCTGCCACATCCGTGAGAAGGCGGCCGAGAAGGTCTATTCCGAGCTGGGCCGCGTACGCCGCCTGAAAGAGGCCGCCGCTGCCGAAGGCCGCCGCGTCGTCATCGCCGTCGCCGGCTGCGTCGCCCAAGCCGAGGGTGAAGAAATCATCCGTCGCGCTCCGGCGGTCGATCTTGTATTCGGGCCGCAGAGCTATCACCGGCTGCCGCAACTGCTCGCGCGCGCCGAACGCGACGGCAAGGCCGTCGATACCGAATTTTTCCCCGACGACAAGTTCGATCATCTCGCCGCGCCGAGTTCGGCAACGATCCGCGCGCGCGGCGTTTCCGCTTTCGTCACCGTGCAGGAAGGTTGCGACAAGTTCTGCACGTTCTGCGTCGTGCCCTACACGCGCGGCTCGGAAGTTTCCCGGCCCGTGCGCAAGATCGTTTCCGAAGTCGAACGGCTGGCGCAGGCCGGCGTTCGCGAGGTCACGCTCATCGGACAGAACGTCAACGCCTATCACGGCGATGGTTTGAACGGGCGGCCGCAGTCCTTGGCGCAGCTTCTGGAAGAAGTCAGCGAGATCGATGGCATCGATCGGCTGCGCTACACCACCAGTCACCCACGCGACATGAGCGATGATCTGATCGCGGCGCATCGCGATTTGCCGAAACTCATGCCGCAACTGCATCTGCCGGTGCAATCGGGCTCCGATCGCATCCTCGCCGCCATGAACCGGCAACACACACGCGCAGACTACGTGGACGTTGTCGGAAGGCTTCGGGCAGCACGGATCGATCTGGCGCTGACCTCCGATTTCATCGTCGGCTTCCCGGGGGAAAGCGAAGAGGATTTTGCCGCCACTCTCGAACTCGTCAGCGAGATCGGGTTCTCGGGCGCCTTCTCGTTCAAATACTCGCCACGTCCCGGCACTCCAGGCGCCGAGATGAGCGATCAGGTCGACGAAGACATCAAATCGGAACGGTTGGCGCGGCTGCAGGCTGAAATCGATGCGCAGCAGGAAGCCTTCAATCGCCGCTGCGTCGGGCGCAGCTTCGAGGTTCTGTTTGAAAAGCCGGGACGGCACACCGGCCAATTGGTCGGCCGCTCGCCTTATCTGCAGCCGGTGCAGGTGACGGCGCCTGCTTCGCTCCTTGGCGAGGTTGCCGCCGTCACCATCACCGAAATCGCCAGCAACTCCTTGTTCGGCACGCTCGCGCAAGCGTCGGCGCGAGAACCTGCCGGGCTTGGCGCAGGAGCCTGAATTGACGACACACGGGACGGATGAGTCAGTCTTCGTCGCTTCGGATAACGCGACGCAAATCACCCTGACCTTCGACGACAATCGCCTGGCTTCGCTGTTGTTCGGGCAATACGGCCAGAACCTCGCCCTGATCGAGCGCCGCCTCGGCGTTGTCGCCAACTCGCGCGGTAATCAGGTGACGCTCGAGGGCTCACGCGAGGCCTGCGAGCAGGCGCGCCGCGTGCTGGAAAATCTCTACCAGCGGCTCAAGCGCGGCGATGAGCTGGTGCAGGGCGACGTCGATGGCAACATCCGCCTCGCTTTGGCGCAAGGATCGCTGTTCGATTTCGATCCAGCCGTCACGCGCGAGAGTTTTGAGGAGATCAATCTGCGCAAGCGCCGGGTGCGCGCGCGCACTCCAGCGCAGGACGCATACATGCGCGCGCTCAAACGCCATGCGCTGGTGTTTGCCACCGGCCCGGCCGGTACCGGCAAAACCTGGCTTGCGGTCGCCCAGGCCATTCAATTGTTCGAGCGCAAGGAAGTCGACCGCATCATCCTGTCGCGGCCGGCAGTCGAAGCCGGCGAGCGATTGGGATTTTTGCCCGGCGACATGCGCGAGAAGATTGATCCATATCTGCGGCCGATCTTTGACGCGCTCTATGATTTGATGGACGCACGCATCGTCGAGCGGGCGCTGCAGACCACCGAGATCGAAATCGCGCCGCTCGCCTTCATGCGCGGCCGCACATTGTCGAATGCCGCCGTCATTCTCGACGAGGCGCAGAACACCACATCGATGCAGATGAAGATGATGCTCACGCGGCTCGGTGAAAACAGCCGCATGGTGGTAACCGGCGACCCCAGTCAGGTCGATCTGCCGTCGGGGCAGACCTCCGGGCTCGCCGAAGCCGTGCGTCTCCTCGAGGGCATCGAGGGGATTGGTCACGTGGCATTCAGCTCGGCTGACGTGATCCGCCACGAGCTCGTCGCGCGTATTGTCGAGGCCTACGACAAGGCGGCACGCAAGCGCGAGCGCCCTTAGATGCGGCGCGCGGCAAAGAACGCGTGCAAGATCGATGTGATTGTCGAGTCTGGCCTCTGGAAGGAGCCGCGCGTGGTCAAATCGCTGGTACGGCGCGCCGTCAATGAAGCCGCCGCCGCGGTGTCAACAAGCGGGGCCGAGCTTGCTATCGTGCTGACCAATGATTCGGCGATCCGCCTGCTCAACCGCGATTGGCGCGGCACCGATGCGGCCACGAACGTACTGTCATTTCCGGCGCGGAACGGCGGCGGAGAGCCGCCGCTCATCGGCGACATCGTGCTTGCCTACGAGACCATTGCGCGCGAGGCACGCGACGAAGGTAAGCCGTTCGATCATCATGTTGCCCATCTTACGGTGCATGGATTTCTGCATCTCAACGGCTACGACCACCAGCGCAGCAAAGACGCCGGCGAGATGGAACAGCTCGAGCGCAAGATTTTGCGGCGGCTTGCAATCCCGGATCCCTATCGGTCTCCGGCCAAGACCGCGAAGAGACCGAGGCGCCCGGCGTCGAATACGATGCGAAGTCGATGACCCAATATCCCACGCGCAGCGACGCGACTGAAAGCGATCATCATCGCGGGCTGCCGGCGCTCGTGCCGAGTAGCGGCGAGGCGTTGCCCGAAGGGTGGCTCGCCCGGGTCATGCGCATTCTGTTCGGCTGGAAGGCGGCGGACACGCGAGCCGATCTTGAACTCGTCCTCACCGCCGAACAGCCGGCATCCGGCTTCTCACCCGAAGAAGCCGTCATGCTCAAGAATATCCTGACGCTGCGCGAATGCCGGATCGAGCGCGTGATGGTGCCGCGCGCCGACATCGTGGCGGTCCAACAGGAGATCACGCTCAGCGCGCTGGTCAAAGTGTTCGAGAGCGCCGGGCATTCGCGTCTTGTCGTGTACAACGATACGCTCGACGATCCAGCCGGCATGGTCCATATCCGCGATCTGATCGGCTACATCGCGGCGCGGGCGGGAACCGATCCCGCCTCTGCCGGCCAGCGCGAACAGCCGTCACAGGCCGATCTTAATCTGGCGAACGTCGATCTTGCCATGCCGCTCGCGGCCGCGAAGATCGTTCGTGAGATCCTCTATGCGCCGCCATCCATGCCGGCACTCGACCTGCTCGCCAAGATGCAGGCAACCCGCATCCATCTCGCGCTGGTCATCGACGAATACGGCGGCACCGACGGACTCGTCTCCATGGAAGATCTGGTCGAGCTCATCGTCGGCGACATCGCCGACGAACACGACGAGCACGAAACGCCGTCAATCACGCGGCAAAGCGACGGCTCGTTCGTGGCCGACGGCCGCGCCAGCCTCGACGACGTGCAAGCCGTGATCGGCGACGAGTTCGATTTCGGCGCGGCCAAGAGCGAGGTCGATACGCTCGGCGGCTATCTGGTGATCAGGGCCGGCCATGTGCCGGTACGCGGCGAGCTGGTGCCCGGGCCAAACGCGTTCGAAGCCGAAGTGCTTGACGCCGACCCGCGCCGGGTCAAGCGGGTCAAAATCTATCGCCGCAAGGATCGGCGCCCCACGACCGCGCGCGAGTTGCCCACGCTGGTGAAGCCGCCGCCCGCATCCCGCGTCACGCCGCCGCGCGACGAGTCCAACCGGCCAAGCCCGAACACCTCGCGTCTGCCGTGAAGCGGCTGACGAACGCGCTCATACTGGCGTGGGGCTGGCGGCGGTGGCTGATCGCGTTCGCCGCCGGCGCCCTGTCGGCGCTGGCAATGGCGCCGTTTAATGCCTGGCCCGTCCTGTTTCTTACGCTTCCCGCGCTGGTCTGGCTGATCGACGGGACCGCGGCCGGCCGCTGGGGCGGAGTTATGGTGGCCGCCGCAACCGGATGGTGGTTCGGCTTCGGCTATTTCGTCGCCGGACTTTATTGGACCGGCTACGCCTTTCTGGTCGACGCCCCAACCTTCGGCTGGTTGTTGCCGTTCGCGGTGATCGGCCTACCCGCCGTGCTCGCCGTCTACACTGCTATCGCGGTCGCCCTTGCCCGGATGCTGTGGACGCGCGGTGCTACGCGGATCCTGGCCTTGGCGGTAACGCTGACCGCAACCGAATGGCTGCGCGGTCATTTGTTCACCGGGTTTCCGTGGAACGCCTTTGGGTATGCGTTGACTGCGCCGCTCGCCCTAGCCCAGAGCGCATCGGTGATTGGAATTTGGGGCTTGACTTTCATCGCCATTTCGATCGGGGCGAGCCCCGCAACCCTCACCGACGACCGCAGCGAAACCCCTCTGCCATGGCTGCCCCTGGCGCTCGGCCTCGCTGTTTTGGCCGGACTTGGCGGCTGGGGCGCCCTGCGGCTGCAGCGCACGCCGACAGAATTCGTGGACGATGTGCGTCTGCGGATCATGCAGCCGAACCTGCAGCAGGATGTCCGCTTCAACTACGCGGCCAGACAGCAGGTGATGGAGCGGTACATCACCCTTTCGGCCCAGGCCTCGAGCCCACAGTCACGGGGCGTGCATGACGCTACCATTCTGATCTGGCCTGAATCGCCCTTTCCATTCGTCCTGACCCATGAGCCCGGCGCGCTCGCACAAATCGCCAACCTCTTGTCGCCGAGCACGGTGCTGATCACCGGCGGCATAAGAATTGGCGATACAAAGGACCCGGATCGTCCGCGCGCCTATAATTCGATTTACGTCATTGGCCCAGATGCAGCGATTCTTGATGTCTACGATAAAGTCCACCTCGTTCCGTTCGGGGAGTACTTGCCTTTCCAGCACTTCCTCGAAAAACTAGGATTGCAGAATCTGACCAAACAGGTCGGCGGCTTTACTTCCGGCGACCGCCACCGGCTAATCGCCATTCCGGGTGCTCCTCTCGCACTTCCACTTATCTGTTACGAGGTCATTTTTCCGGGCGAGGAGATGCCTCCGGAAGAGCGCGCCGGCTGGATCGTAAACGTTACGAACGATGCGTGGTTCGGCAACAGTACTGGCCCTTACCAGCATCTCGAACAATCGCGCGTGAAGGCCATTGAGGAAGGTTTGCCCGTCGTACGTGCTGCCAATACCGGCATCTCAGCCGTAGTCGACTCCGTCGGCCGTCTGGTAAATTTCTTGCCGTTGGGACGCGAGGGAGTCATTGACTCCCCGCTGCCGCGTCCAATCGCCGCGCCCATCTATGCTCGCATCGGCGATGCACCCGCCTTCGGGATTGTCGCGATCGCGCTGTTTGCTGTTGTTCGTCGACGACTCAATTCGGATAAGCAAAAAGTTTGAATCATTCAGGTCATCGCGCATTCAGCATGCACCTAAATTGCGAAACAGCTGGTATCCTGATCCACGGACTCCCCCGGCGGCGAGTGTTACCGAACCCTGGATGATCACCCTCGCGCAACTCAACTATTGATGGAACCCCTATTGATAGGACCGTCGCGCCGACGATAATTCTAATCCAAAATACGGTAAACGCGCATCAGAGTGTATGTACCATGCTCAAAACACCGATTGCCCCATTGCGGATTATAGCGGTACCATAGAAGTGGGTTATGGGTGCGTAGGCGTTGGCTGGGGACTACTATGATAGCAAAAAAATCTCCGAATCCCATTGACAAGCACGTCGGCAGTCGTGTGCGCATGCGCCGGATGATGCTCAGCATGAGCCAAGAAAAGCTAGGAGACGCCCTCGGCCTTACATTTCAACAAGTTCAGAAATACGAAAAGGGCACCAACCGCATTGGTGCGAGCAGACTTCAACAAATTTCACAAATACTGCAGGTGCCGGTATCGTTCTTTTTTGAGGGCGCACCCAATGTCCCTGGTGTCGGGCGCTCGGAAGGAATGGGAGAAGCACCCTCGCCTGCCTACGTCTCCGATTTTCTCGCCACCTCGGACGGCTTGGCGCTGACCAAGGCGTTCATGCGGATCAGCGACTCCAAGTTGCGACGGCGCATCGTGGACCTCGTCGAGCAGATCGCGGCGAGCGAAAAGCGCTGAAAGCAAGCTTCCCACGCGCGATGAGCTCGCGCCCACCTTTTGCCCACATCTTGACCACGGCGGCCGTACGCTGCAACAAGCGGGCGCTGGATCAGCGCGGGCATTGTCCGCATGACCGCGCGAGGGCGTTTTTATCGAGCACAATCCTGTGCGAAGGCCGGCGTCCATCCGGGAGCCAATCCGGAGCGGGCCTTTTGGGGATCGCGCTCTAGGAGGGGAGTGTTTCGCTGTGGCGCACGCCAATTATCTATTCACCAGCGAGTCCGTGTCGGAGGGACATCCCGACAAGGTCTGCGACCAGATTTCCGATGCCATTCTCGATGCGTTCATCGAGCGCGACGTCGAGGCCGGCATCGCCGACCAAAGCCTCGTGAATACCCGGCTCGGCTGCGAGACGCTCTGCACGACGAATAAGATCGTCATCGCCGGCGAAGGTCGCGGTCAGTTGTTCCGCAAAATCGGCGGCAAGGCGGTGCTCGACCGCGAAGTGATCAGCCAAATCGCCCGGGACGTGGTGAAAGATATCGGCTACGACCAGGAAGGCTTTTCCTATCACGGCGCCGACATCGAGGTGCTGCTGCACGGCCAATCGCCGGATATCGCCATGGGCGTCGATGCCAAGAAGAAAAAATCCGGCGAGGAAGAAGGAGCCGGCGACCAAGGCATGATGTTCGGCTTCGCCTGCACGGAAAGCGAAGTCTATGAGAAAAATTCGTTCATGCCGGCGCCGATTTATTTTGCCCACAAAATCCTGAAAGTGCTGTCGGACAAACGCCGCTCCGGCCAATTGTTCGATCTTCAGCCCGACGCCAAGAGCCAGGTCACCGTTCAATACGTCAACGGCAAGCCGATCGGCTGCACCAAGGTCGTCGTCTCCACGCAGCACAACGAGAAAAACCGCAACGCGAAGAAGTACACGCCCGGCATGGTCAAGGACATGATCGCCACTGCGGTGGAATCCGCCTTGCCGAAAGGCTGGATGCCGAAGCGGCCGTCGGATTTTTTGGTGAACCCGACCGGGAATTTCGTGGTCGGCGGCCCCGATGGCGATTGCGGCCTTACCGGCCGGAAGATCATCGTCGACACCTACGGCGGCTACGCGCCGCATGGCGGCGGCGCGTTCTCCGGTAAAGACCCCACCAAGGTCGATCGCTCGGCGGCCTATGCGGCGCGTTACCTCGCCAAGAACGTCGTGGCCGCAGGCCTCGCCGAACGCTGCACAATCCAGGTCGCCTACGCGATCGGCGTCGCCGATCCCATGTCGCTCCTGGTCGATACCCACGGCACCGGCAAGGTTGAGGAGAAGAAGCTGGAGAAGATTCTGCCGGAGCTGTTCCGTCTCACACCGACCAATATCCGGCGTACGCTCAAACTGAACCGGCCGATCTACCGGCGCACCGCGGCTTACGGTCATTTCGGCCGCGCGCCCGATAAGGACGGCGGCTTCTCGTGGGAGCGCACGGACCTCGCCGATCAGCTCAAACGCGCGCTGCGGTGAGCGTTACCGTCCGCGCAAGCGCATGATCCCATAATCGTCGGCGGTGCATTGTCCGCCTGGCCGGTGTTTATTGGATGCTCCGCTTTCGTGGAGCATGACAGTGACGGAAGCATCGGAAAGAACAGCTCGCGCATTCTTTGGACGCCGCAAAGGTCACAAGCTGCGCCCGCACCAGGCGCAACTGATCGAGACATTGTTGCCGCTGCTGGCGCTTGATCTTTCCACTCCGCCGCCGATCGATTTGCGTATGTTGTTTCCGGTACCGGTCGACGAGGTTGCGCTGGAGATCGGCTTCGGCGGCGGCGAATCGATGATCGCGCAAGCGCGCGAGCATCCCCGCACCGGCATTATCGGCGTCGAACCCTTCATCAACGGTATGGCCAAGGCGCTCGCCGCGATCGAAAGCAGCGGCCTGCGCAACATCCGTCTACACTTCGACGACGCCGTGAACCTGATCGCCTGGCTTCCCGAGGCATCTTTGGCCCGCATCGATCTGATACATCCCGACCCTTGGCCGAAGCGCCGGCATTGGAAACGCCGCTTCATTCAGGATGAAATGGTGGCCGGCCTTGCCCGCGTCCTGCGGCCGCGAGGCGAATTCCGCTTCGTGACCGACATCGCCGATTACGCCGCCTGGACGCTGCTGCGATTATTACGATCGCAGCGCTTCAAATGGACGGCGCAATGCGCCGACGATTGGCGTAAGCCCTGGCCCGGTTTTGCGCAGACGCGTTACCACGCCAAAGCCGCGCGCGAAGACCGGGCTTCGTGCTTTCTCGTCTTCCGCAAAATTTGAGCAGACAGACGGCTCTTATTGGAGCCGTCGCGCTTGCCAAAAGCGCACGACCCGCTGCGCGGTCAATGCTGACAAGCGGCCATAATTGGCGAAGGCCTCATCGAAAGCCTCGTTCGAAGTGGTTTTTTGGTTGGGCCGCGCCAGGAATATCGCCTTCACGGTCGGCCAGCCGAGCCCCGCCGCTTTGCAGAGGATCAGCACCGGATCGGGCCGCGCGCCGCCCATGACCCGGTCGGCAATGCTGATCGGCACCTTGGCGAGCGTGGCGAGCGCCACCACCCCTTCCTCGTATTTGCCGTCGCGGCACAAAGTGGCCAGCACCGCTTCGGTCAACTGGCCCGAGCTGCTCAACTCGAGCACGGTGCGCTCAGCCACGCGGTAGTCGCGGGATTTGACGCCGGCCGCAACGCCTTTGGCGGGCCCCGCGGGCGCATCCTCAAGTTCGCTCCCAGCTTCGGGCGATACGCGATCCTCTTCGACCCGGCGCTCCGGGTATGAAATGTCCGCCGCGAAAACAGCGTGGTCGCGATTTTCTGCCACCCGCCGCACCACGTCGGGATCGCGGCGTCGCACCAGCGCGTCCTCAACCGCTTCGCTGAGGTCCGGACGCGACGCGATGGCAAGCTGATGGGCTTGGCCCTTGGTGTTCACGATGTCCACCAGCTCGGCCTCGCGCAAGCACGGCGACAGTTGCAACACCGGGCCGGCGATAGTGATGTCGTCGTCACGCGCGAGCGCGCGCAACACCCGCGCCGGCGCATATGTCAGCGGTGCCAAGCGGACGGACAGCTCGGCGCGTGCTTTGCTTTCGACGTTCTCCATGAGGAACCCAAGCACGTCGTCAAACAAGTCGACGTGCAGTTCGCTGTAAGTGCCGGCCCCATGGAGGAACAACGTCGTCACACGTTTCAGGGTGTCGAGGCGCTTGTCGCGCGACCCATGGACAACGACCTGTTCGAGTTCCGGGATCAGCGATAGAACGGCGCTCATTCAGGCATCTGCAATCGACGGCAACGCATCAGGGTTGAGCCCATATTTTTGCGCCCATGCTTGATCACTGATTACCGGCGACTGATTACCGATACCTGAAGGGCCATAAGGCCTTGCGTTGGCCCGATAAGGCGCTATATTTGGCCTGTCCGTCATGGATACCTCATAGCGGTCGGTTAGGTCCGAACGGTTTTGAGAGTGGGTTCCCCCGGGACCCGCTCTTTTTTGTTACCTGAGGCCGACCTCCCCGTGCCGGACACGCAAGATCAATGGCCGCGAAGCATGGACGAGAGAGCCGAGACCTTTGCCAATGCGACATTTGCCGACGAGCCGCGGCTCATCACTGTGCCGGGGCGAGCCGCGCGCGTCGCCGCGCTGGCGGAGCCGGTGCTCGCGGAACTGGGCTACCGGCTGGTGCGCGTGCGCATTTCCGGCCTCGCCGGGTGCACCGTCCAGGTCATGGCGGAACGGCCGGACGGCACCATGACAATCAAAGACTGCGAAACCGCCTCGCGCGCGCTGTCTCCGGTACTGGATGCCGCCGATCCGATTGAAGCGGCCTACCAGCTGGAAATTTCCTCTCCGGGCATCGACCGGCCGTTGGTGCGACACTCGGATTTCGACCGCTATGCGGGCCACGTCGCCCACATCGAAATGCTTGCGCCCATTGAGGGCCGCCGCCGGTTTCGCGGCGAACTTAACGGAACGGAAGGCGAGTACGCGCGCCTTCGCCGCAGCGACGCAGCGGCGCCCGAGGGCGCCGATGTCTTGTTGCGGATCGAAGACATGATGGAAGCGCGGCTCGTTCTTACCGACGCGCTCGTTTCCGAAGCGCTGCGGCGGAGCAAGCACGCCGAGCGCAAAGCTAAAGGCGCCGAGGAGCGGGAGTCACGGCGTCGCGGCAAACAAGTAAACGCTGCGTTGGAGCAAGTCCGGCGCGTAGCCCAACCCGATGGAGATTAAAGAATGGCGACCGTAAGCGCCAACAAGCTCGAACTGTTACAGATCGCCGACGCGGTCGCGCGAGAAAAGGCGATCGATCGAAAGATCGTGCTCGCCGCCATGGAGGACGCGATCGCCAAGGCCGCGCGCTCGCGCTACGGCAGCGAAACCGAAGTGCGCGCCGAGATCGACGCCAAGAGCGGCGAGCTTCACCTCTCACGTCACATGCTGGTGGTGGAGGCCGTGGAAAATCCGGCCACGCAGATCAACCTTGAAGAGGCACGCCAGCGGCATCCGGCCGCGCAGATCGGCGATACCATCGCGGACCCGCTGCCGCCGCTGCCGTTCGGGCGCATTGCCGCTCAATCGGCCAAGCAGGTGATCGTGCAGAAGGTGCGCGAAGCTGAACGCGACCGCCAATACGACGAATTCAAGGATCGCATCGGCGACATCGTCAACGGCATCGTCAAACGTGTCGAGTACGGCAACGTGGTGGTCGACCTCGGCCGCGGCGAAGCCATCGTACGGCGCGACGAGCTGTTGCCGCGCGAAGTCTTCCGCAACGGCGACCGCATCCGCGCCTACATCTACGACGTTCGCCGCGAGCAGCGCGGGCCGCAAATCTTCCTCTCGCGCACGCACCCTGAGTTCATGGCCAAGCTGTTCGCTCAGGAAGTACCGGAAATCTACGATGAGATCGTCGAGGTGAAGGCGGTCGCCCGCGATCCGGGATCTCGCGCCAAGATCGCCGTGACTTCCCGCGACTCGTCGGTCGATCCGGTCGGCGCCTGCGTCGGCATGCGCGGCTCGCGCGTGCAGGCCGTCGTCAATGAGCTGCAGGGCGAGAAGATCGACATCATTCCCTGGTCGTACGAAATCGCCACCTTCGTGGTGAACGCGCTGGCGCCGGCCGAAGTGAGCAAGGTGGTGATCGACGAAGAGCGCGACCGCATCGAAGTCGTGGTCCCCGATCAGCAGCTTTCGCTCGCCATCGGGCGGCGCGGCCAGAATGTGCGGCTTGCGTCACAGCTGACCGGCAAGGACATCGACATCCTCACCGAGCAGGAGGAGTCGGAGCGCCGCCAGGCCGAATTCGAGAACCGCACCCGTATCTTCATCGATGCCCTCAATGTCGACGAGGTCATCGGGCAGTTGCTTGCGTCCGAAGGGTTCAACTCGGTCGAGGATTTGGCTCTGGTGGACTTGAAGGAGCTCGCCAGCATTGAGGGCTTCGATGAGGACACCGCCCAAGAGCTGCAGACACGCGCACTCGATCATCTCGCCAAGATCGAGGCGGAGCTGGACGAAAAGCGCAAGGAGCTTGGCGTCGAGGACGCGCTCAAGGAGGTCCCCGGCGTTACCACCGCCATGCTGGTGCGCTTCGGTGAGAACGGCATCAAGACTGTCGAGGACCTTGCGGGCTGCGCCACCGACGATCTTGCCGGGTGGACCGAACGCAAGGACGGCGAGGCGGTCCGGCAAGCCGGTATCCTCGACAGCTTCGATATTTCGCGCGAGGAGGCCGAGGCGATGATCATGCAGGCGCGCCTCACGGCCGGCTGGATCACCGAGGCCGATCTCGCTCCGCCGCCGCCCGCCGAGGAGGCTCCGGCCGCCGGGGCGCCGGCCTGAGGGAACAGCTCACACGTATGACCGCCGAAACGCATCATATGGACCAATCCGGCGAGCTCGATCGCGGGCCGCACACGCGGGAGCGCGAACGCTTTTGCGTCGCCACCCGCACGGTGCAGCCCGTTTCCGACTTGATCCGCTTCGCGGTCGGTCCCGATGGCGAGGCGGTCCCCGATATCAAGTGCAAACTGCCGGGCCGCGGCGTTTGGGTGACCGCAACCCAGGAGGCGGTCGAAGATTCGATCAAACGCAAGGCTTTTGCCCGGGGATTCAGACGGGACGTTCGATTGCCCTCGGATCTCGCCGCCCGCACCGAACGGCTGCTGGAACAGGGGGTGCTCGACGCACTCGCCATGGCCCACAAGGCGGGCTTGGTCGCGGCGGGCTTTGGCAGGGCCGTATCCGCCTTGGAACGCGAGGACGTGGTGGCCCTTCTGCACGCGGCCGGAGCGTCGCCGGAGGGCGTCCGCAAGCTCCACGCCGCACTCCGCCACCGGCCGAGCCAGCACCGGCCGGGCCAGCCGGTCCCTGTGCTTGAATTCCTGACGTCGGCCCAATTGGATTTGGCATTGGGCCGCCCAAATGTGGTACATGCTGCCCTGCTCGCCGGGTCCGCCAGCGACACGTTGTTGTCGCGTTCGCGGCGCCTTGAACGGTTTCGGACCGGCGGCGCCGGCGATCGAGGCAATCAGGCCGGCAAGGCTGCACCGCATTAAGCCGGCCATAGAAATGGATGGGTATGACTGAAACGAATAAGACGACTGGCGAAAAACTGAGTGTCTCCTCGACGAAAACGCTGACGTTGAAACGCAGCGGCGTCGAGCAGGGCGTCGTGCGCCAGAGCTTCAGTCACGGTCGCAGCAAGGCCGTCGTCGTCGAGAAGGTCAAGCGTCGTACCATCGGACCGGCCGAGGCCAAGGCGGATGCTGGAACGGCGCCGGATCGTACCAGCGTGCAAAAGCGAGCCGTCACGCCCGTAAAAGGCTTAGCAGGAGCCGACGCGGCCCTGGAGTCCGGCAAGGTCACGCCCAAGCACGGCGTCGTTCTACGCCCGCTTACCAAGGACGAACTTGACGCCCGCGCCACCGCGCTCGACAAGGCGGAACGGATCGAAGTCGAGGAGCGCAAGGCCGCCGAAGGACGCGCCGAGGCAGTTCGCATCCAGAGAGCTGCCGAACAGAAAGAGCGCGCCGACGCGGAGGCCCGCAAAACACAGGAAGAAGTTCGCCGCGCGCAGGAACAAACAACCAAGAAGCGGGCCGACGAACTTGCCCAGAAGCGCCTCGGCGTCGAGCCCGTCCTGGCAAAGCCGGGCAGCGCCCGAGTCCAAGAGGTCGAGGACGACGAAGCGCCGCGCCCACGCCGCGGCGTCGGCGGCGCCCCGGTGCGGACCCCGCCCCAGCCGAAACCCCAGCGTACCGCCGCCGAAAAGCGCCGTGGCCGCCTCACGCTCGTTACCGCCTTTGCGACCGACGAGGTGCGCGAGCACTCCAAGGCCGCGTTCCACCGGCGCGTTCAACGCCGGACCGGCCAGCGCGATTCCGAACCGAAGGAGAAGATTGTCCGCGAGGTGACAATCCCCGAGACGATCACCGTGCAGGATCTGGCCAACCGCATGTCGGAGCGCTCCGTGGACGTGGTGCGCATGCTGATGAAGCTCGGCCACATGGCAACCAGCACGGACACGATCGACGCCGACACCGCCCAGGTCGTGGCCGAAGAGCTTGGTCACACGGTGCGAAGGGTCTCCGAGGCGGACGTGGAAGAAGGCATGTTCGCCGCTGCGGACGATCCGGAGAAATTGCAGCCGCGCGCGCCGGTGGTCACCATCATGGGCCACGTCGATCATGGCAAGACGTCGCTGCTCGACGCCATCCGCTCGACCGAGGTCGCAGCCGGTGAAGCCGGCGGCATCACCCAGCATATCGGCGCCTATCAGGTGACCTCGCCTTCGGGCGGGCGCATCACGTTCATCGATACGCCCGGCCATGCGGCGTTCACCGCCATGCGCGCCCGCGGCGCCAAGATCACCGATATCGTGGTGCTGGTCGTGGCCGCCGATGACGGCGTCATGCCGCAGACCGTAGAGGCGATCCAGCACGCCCGGGCCGCGAAGGTTCCGATCATCGTTGCCATCAACAAGATCGACAAGCCCGACGCGAAACCCGAGCGCGTGCGCACCGAACTGCTGCAGCATGAGATCCAGGTCGAATCCCTGGGCGGCGAAGTGCTCGAGGTCGAGGTCTCGGCAAAAGAGAAGCGCAATCTCGACCGGCTGCTCGACATCATCGCCTTGCAGGCGGAAATTCTCGAGCTCAAGGCGAATCCGAACCGTCCGGCCGAAGGCACGGTAATCGAGGCAAGGCTCGATCGCGGACGCGGGCCCGTGGCGACTGTGTTGGTTCAACGCGGCACGCTCAAGCCCGGCGACATCGTGGTCGCCGGCTCCGAATGGGGCCGAGTGCGCGCGCTGGTCTCCGACACCGGCCATCCGGTGGTGGCGGCCGGGCCGTCAATGCCGGTCGAAATTTTGGGTTTCAACGGCACGCCGGAAGCAAGCGACCGGCTCGCCGTCGTCGACACCGAGGCACGCGCACGCGAAATCACCGATTACCGCGCGCGACAAAAGCGCGAAAAAGCGGCGGCGCGGCAGACCGGCATGCGCGGTTCGCTCGAGCAGATGATGAATCAGCTCAAGACATCCGGGCGCAAGGATTTTCCGCTCGTGATCAAGGGCGACGCGCAAGGCTCGATCGAAGCCATCGTGGGCGCGCTGGAGAAGCTTTCCACCGACGAGGTGGCCGCGCGCCTGATCTTCACGGGCGTCGGCGGCATCACCGAATCCGATGTGACGCTGGCGGAAGCCTCGGGCGCCGTGCTGATCGGCTTCAATGTTCGCGCCCACAAGGAAGCGCGCGAAGCCGCCGAGCAGGCCGGCATCGAGATCCGGTATTACGACATCATCTACAGCCTGGTCGACGACGTGAAGAAGGCGATGTCCGGAATGCTGGCGCCGACATTGCGCGAGACCATGCTGGGCAACGCCGTCATTCTGGAAGTCTTCAAGGTCTCCAAGGTCGGCAACGTCGCCGGCTGCCGCGTTACCGACGGCACCGTCGAGCGCGGCGCAAACGTGCGGCTGATCCGCGACAGCGTGGTGCAACATCAGGGCAAGCTGTCGCAGCTCAAGCGCTTCAAGGACGATGCGCGTGAAGTCGTCGCCGGCCAGGAATGCGGCATGGCGTTCGAGAACTATCAGGACATGAAGGCCGGCGACATTATCGAATGTTATCGAGTGGAGAGCGTGCAGCGGAGCTTGTGAGTTCGAGACTCACGTTCGCTTCCCTCTCCGCTTTGCCGGGCTTTACCCGGTAATCCAAGCAGCCAAATCGATTGGCGGAAAAGTAAGATGGATGCCCGGGCCGAGCCTGGCCAAGCCCGAGCATGACGTTGGAAAGAATGGCACGTCAACAACATCGCGATCAGCAGGCCGGCGGCTCGCAGCGCCAACTGCGCGTCGGCGAACTGATCCGCCACGAACTCGCCGAGATGCTGTCGCGCGGCGACATTCACGATCCGGTGGTGGAAGCGCACATGATCACGGTGCCCGAGGTGCGCATGAGCCCCGATCTCCGGCTCGCCACGATCTACATCATGCCGCTTGGCGGCCGCGACGAGGAGAAAGTGATCGAGGCGCTCGACCGCCACAAGAAATTCGTGCGCGGCAAGATCGCGCGCCGCGTCAACCTGAAATTTGCGCCCGAGATCCGGTTTCGCATCGACGAACGCTTCGACGAAGCCGAACGGATCGAAAAGCTGTTGCAAACACCGCAAGTCCGGCGCGACCTCGCACACGAGAACGACAATGAATGACGCTACGCGTTTCGCCGACGCCGCCCCCCTCGCCGGCACTACGCCGGCTTCGGCGGCGGACGAGGCGCAGCAAACAAAGAAACCCAAGAAGCGGGACGTGCACGGCTGGCTCGTCCTCGACAAGCCGGTAGGCATGACCTCCACTCATGCGGTGTCGGTCATCAAGCGCCTATTCCAGGCCAAGCGTGTCGGTCACGCCGGAACCCTCGATCCGCTCGCCTCGGGCTGCCTGCCGATCGCGCTCGGCGAAGCCACCAAGACCGTGCCATTCGTGGTCGATAGCCGCAAAAATTATTTGTTTACCATCCGCTGGGGCGAAGAACGCGATACCGACGACGCGGAGGGCCGCGTCGTGGCGACGAGCGAGCTGCGCCCCGATGCGGCGGCGATCCGGGCGCACCTGCCGCGCTTTACCGGCACCATCGAGCAGGTGCCGCCGCGCTTCTCGGCTGTGAAAATCGAAGGCGAGCGCGCCTACGATCTGGCCCGCGACGGCGAAACGGTCGAACTCAAGCCGCGCGCGGTCGAAATCCACCGGCTCGAACTCCGCGAAATCCCCGATCCGGACCACGCCACCCTCGAGGCCGAATGCGGCAAGGGAACCTATGTGCGATCGCTCGCCCGCGATCTCGGCCGCACCCTTGGCGCGTTCGGCCACGTTTCGGCGCTCCACCGCGGCTGGGTCGGGCCGTTCGGCGAGGCCGATATGAAGCCCCTGGATCAGATCGAGGCTTTATGTCATAGAGCAGCCGCCGGCGAGCACAACCTCGCCGACATTCTCCTGCCGATCGAGACCGCGCTGGACGACATCCCGGCGCTGGCCGTGAGCCCGGCAGATGCGGCAAGGCTCAAGCGTGGCCAAGCCGTTTTGTTGCGCGGACGGGACGCGTCCGTCTTTCGCGGCATGGTTGCAGTCGCTTGTAGCGGCGAAATCGTGGCCATCGCGGAAGTCGACCGTGGCGAGATCATCCCCAAGCGCGTGTTCAATTTGACCGGCATCGTTGGTCGAGCCGGCAGAAAGGTGAAATGACGATGTCGCTTACGACCGCGCGCAAAGCGGAGCTTATCAAGACGTACGCCGTCAAGTCTGGCGACACGGGTTCTCCTGAAGTCCAGGTTGCGCTGCTCTCCGAGAGGATCAACGGCCTGACCGATCACTTCAAGACCCATATCAAAGACAACCACTCGCGCCGCGGGCTGCTCAAGCTCGTGTCGCAACGGCGGCAAATTCTCGACTACCTCAATCGCACCAATGAAAGGCGATACAAGGAGCTGATTGAACGGCTGGGTATCCGCCGTTGAAAGGTTTGCGCGCGGCATGTGCCGCGCGTTTCGTGGCGGAACGCATGATGCGTCCGCCGTATGTCCGGCAGCGCTAAGGCTGCCGATTAGAACGACGGGCCGATGTCCGTCGATGTCAATGGAAGGCCGATGGCCATAGCAGGATCGCCGGATGCTGTTCCGGTTCGCGAAATAGCCGCGAACGACAGCATCTCGCCGTCTTGCTCATGGCTTTCGCGCCACCATGAAAACCATGAGAGACAAAGCAAATGTTCGATATTCATCGTGTGCAACTTGACTGGGGTGGCCGCCAACTCACGCTAGAAACCGGCAGACTCGCGCGCCAGGCAGACGGCGCGGTATTCGCTTCCTACGGGGACACCACCGTCATTGCCACCGTGGTGGCGGCCAAGGAGCCGAAGCAAGGCATCGACTTCCTGCCGCTGACCTGCAACTACCAGGAAAGATATTACGCCGCGGGCCGCATTCCGGGCGGCTATTTCAAGCGCGAGGCGCGGCCGACCGAAAAGGAAACGCTGGTCTCCCGCCTGATCGACCGGCCGGTACGACCGCTGTTCGCCGACGGCTGGCGCTGCGACACGCAAGTCATCGTGACGGTGCTGTCGCACGATCTGGAAAACGATCCCGACATTCTGGGGATGGTCGCGGCATCCGCCGCGCTGACGCTGTCGGGTGCGCCGTTCATGGGACCGATCGGCGCCGCGCGCGTCGGCTTCATCAACAACGAATACGTGCTCAATCCGCAGATCGACGAGATGACCGAGAGCCAGCTCGATCTGGTCGTCGCCGGCACGCAGGACGCGGTGCTGATGGTGGAATCGGAGGCCAAGGAGCTTTCCGAGGACATCATGCTGGGCGCCGTCATGTTCGGCCACCGTCATTTCCAGCCGGTGATCGAGGCGATCATCCGCCTTGCCGAAAAGGCCGCGAAGGAACCGCGCGAACTCAAACTGCCGGACAACGCGGCGCTCGAAACCGAGATGCGCGGCATGGTCGAAAAAGAGCTGCGCGCCGCCTATGCGATCCCCGACAAGATGGAGCGCCACAAGGCAGTCGATGCCGCCAAGGATCGCGTGATGGGACACTTCTGTCCGCCGGACGTCGAAAACCCGAAGTATCCGAAGCTTCAGGTCTCCGGCGTGTTCAAGGACCTCGAAGCCAAGATTGTGCGCTGGAATATTCTCGACACCGGCAATCGCATCGACGGCCGCAACGTCAAGACGGTGCGCCCGATCGTTTGCGAGGTGGGCGTGCTGCCGCGCACCCACGGCTCGGCGCTGTTCACGCGCGGCGAGACCCAGGCGCTCGTCGTGGCGACGCTCGGCACTGGCGAGGACGAGCAATACATCGACGCGCTGCAGGGCACCTACAAGGAAACATTCCTGCTGCACTATAACTTCCCGCCGTTCTCGGTCGGCGAGACGGGCCGCCTCGGCGCCCCCGGTCGGCGCGAGATCGGCCACGGCAAGCTCGCCTGGCGCGCCATCCATCCGGTGCTGCCGCCGCACCACGAGTTTCCCTACACGATCCGCGTGGTCTCGGAGATCACCGAATCCAACGGCTCGTCCTCGATGGCGACCGTGTGCGGCACCTCGCTGTCGCTAATGGACGCCGGCGTGCCGTTGAAGCGGCCGACGGCCGGCATCGCCATGGGCCTGATCAAGGAGGAAGAACGCTTCGCGGTTCTCTCCGACATCCTGGGCGACGAGGACCACCTCGGCGACATGGACTTCAAGGTCGCCGGCACCGAGCGCGGCGTCACCTCGCTGCAGATGGACATCAAGATTGCGGGCATCACCGAAGAGATCATGCGCATCGCGCTTGGCCAAGCCAAGGACGGCCGCATCCACATCCTCGGCGAGATGAGCAAGGCGCTGACGTCGGCCCGCGCCCAACTGGGCGAGCACGCCCCGCGCATCGAGGTGATGCAGATCCCGGTCGACAAGATCCGCGAAGTGATCGGATCCGGCGGCAAGGTGATCCGCGAGATCGTGGAAAAGACCGGCGCCAAGATCGACATTTCCGACGACGGCATGATCAAGATCGCCTCCGCAAAGGCGGAATCGATCAACGCTGCGATCAACTGGATCAAGTCGATCGCCTCGGAGCCCGAGGTTGGCCACATCTACGAAGGCACCGTCGTCAAGGTGATGGATTTCGGCGCCTTCGTGAACTTCTTCGGCGCCAAGGACGGGCTCGTTCACATCAGCCAGCTCGCGGCGCGCCGCGTGCAGAAAACGTCCGACGTGGTCAAGGAAGGCGAAAAGGTGAAAGTCAAACTCCTCGGCTTCGACGAGCGCGGCAAGGTACGGCTGTCCATGAAGGCCGTCGATCAGGCGACCGGCGAAGACCTCGAAGCCAAGCAGAAGGCGGAAGGCGAGCACCCGCACGAAACCGCCGCAGGCGGCGCTGCCGAATAATCGAAGCGTCGTTCCCGGGCGCAACGCAGCACGAAGCGCGGCGGAGTGATGCATTGGAGACCCGGGATCGTAACCGACGCCAAGTCGGGGACGGTCCCGGATCAGCGGTGCACCGCCATAGCGCGTCCAGGCCGCGCGTAAGCGCGCTACTAGAGCATAATCCGGAAAAAGCCTGCCCTCGGACTTGATCCGAGGGTGGATACCGGTTTTCCGGAAAGATCATGCTCTAGCGAAGAATCTAGACCGTGATCCGATTCAATCTGATCGGATCATAGTCTAGGGCGTCGCGGTGCCGGCCGGATCGGTCTGATCGATCGAGACGAGAATGCTGCAGGTGACGAGGTCGAGCAATTGAGCATTGCCGGGGCCGGCCCACCATCGCGCCATCACGCCGCATGGTCTATGTCCGATGATGATCAAGTCGACGCCCAAGGCCCGTGCGACTGCAGGAATCTGCTCGATCGGGCGGCCAAAGGCCAAGTGGCCGGTTGCGACCAACCCACGCGCCCGTAAGCGTTCGACGCCCTCACGGAGGATTTCCCTGATAGTCTTATCCTCCTCGCGCAGCGCCACTTCCGACGGCTCGACCATGCTGCCGCCGGTAAGCGTGGTTGCGATCGCCAGCAGATGCGTTTCCGCACTGAGCTTCTGGGCCAGTTCGGCACCTTGGAGGAGCGCTCGGCGCCCCTCCCGGGTCGAGTCGTAGCAAAGCAAGATGTTCTTGAAGGAGGCCATTGTTGCTCCTCCAGCCCGGCATTCCTCAATTGGATTGAACTGTCAATCATTAGCGTTTCGCCCGGGGCCCCTGGTCGCTTTGCCGGTCGCCGTGAGGTTTGCATCCCATGACAGCGCCGCGCCGTGGCGATCTGTATTATTCCACCACGACTGCGGGGCCTTGGCCGCCCCCGGCAGCCGCCTGCTTGAAGACGACGAGCAGGGGGAGCACGGCGATCACCGCGATCATCAAAAATTTGTAGTCGTCGATGTAAGCAATGATCTGCGCCTGCTGCGTGATCATGGCGTCGAGAGCGGCGCGGCCGGCTGCGGTGAGGGGAGACCAGAACTGCGCGATGCCTGGATTGTCGAATGTCCGGTTGACGGCTGTGACGTGTTGCACGATATCTGCGTGATTGATCTGCGTATTCCGTGCCAACAGGCTGTTCACCACCGAAATGCCTACGCTCGAACCGATGTTACGCGACAAGCTGTAGAGGCCGGCCCCCTCCGCCCGCAGCTCGTATGACAACGTCGACAGAGTCACCACGCTCAGCGGCACGAAGATGAAGCCGAGGCCAACGCCCTGGATCACCCCAACGTCGATGATCGTCATCTGCGAAATGTCCGGCGTCCAACCAGTCATCGCATAAAACGACCATGCCGTAAGTCCGAGGCCCAAGCCCAGCAGGACGCGGGTATCGACGTGTCCGATCAGCCGCCCCACGACCAGCATGGCGGCCATCGTGCCGATACCGCGCGGACCCATGACGAAGCCGGCAGTCACGACCGGATAATTCATGAGATCCTGCAGAAACGGCGGCTGCAGCGCCAGCGAGGCGTAATAGGTGAGACCGACGATCGTAACGAAGAGCATGCCGGCCGTGAAGTTACGGTCGCGAAACAACGACGGCCTCACAAACGGCTCGTCCGTAGTGAAGGTGTGCACGAGGAACAAGTAGAAAGCCGACGCGGCGACGATAGCCTCGATCATGATCTCGCCGGAGTTGAACCAGTCGAGTTCTTGGCCGCGGTCGATCATGATCTGCATGGCGCCAAGAGTGAGACTCAACGTGCCAAAGCCGAACCAATCAAGTTTGGCCGTGGCATTGCGTGCCGTTTCGGAAAGAAAGGCGCTCATGCCGAGCACGCACAGGATGCCGATCGGCAGGTTGATATAAAAGACATAGCGCCAGGAATAATTCGCTGTCAGCCAACCGCCCAGCACCGGCCCCAGAACAGGACCGGCCATGACCGCGACGCCCCATAGCGCCATGGCGGATCCCTGTCGCTCCCTGGGATTGATGTTGAGCAACACCGTCTGCGAGAGCGGCACAAGCGCCGCGCCGAACAAGCCTTGCAGTGTCCGGAACAGCACGATCTCGACCAAGGACTGTGCCATGCCGCACAGCATCGAGGCGGCGGTGAAGCCAGCAACAGAGACCACGAAAAGACGCTTGAGCCCGAAGCGCCCGGCGAGAAAGCCGGTGGTCGGTGTCATGATCGCCGCTGCTACGATGTAAGAGGTCAACACCCAGTCGATTTCGTCCTGACTCGCTGAGACGCTGCCTTGCATGTACGGCAGCGCGACATTGGCGATGGTGGTGTCGAGCGCCTGCATAAGGGTGGCGAGAATAACGCAGACAGTAATTGCCGCGCGATTGCTGCTGTGTGTTGTGTCTGCCGCTGCCGTCATGCTCACAAACCGAAGTGCGGAAATCCGCGCGCGTGACCGGTGTTGACATTGGCTTCGGCGCTCATGCCGGCGCGCAGCGGCGGCTTGGTCTTGTCGCTGGTGTCGACGCGCACGCGCATCGGCACGCGCTGCACGACTTTGACCCAGTTGCCGCTGGTGTTCTGCGCGGGCAGCAGCGCGAATTGCTGCGCCGCCGCCGGGCTGATGCTCTCGACGGTGCCGTGCCATTCCAAGCCCGGATAAGTGTCCACCGTCACCGTAACTGGCTGTCCGGGCCGCACGTAAGTCAACTCCGTCTCTTTTGGGTTCGCGTCGATCCAGACGTGATCCGTATCGACCAGAAAGAAGGCGGTGGTCGACGCCGTGAGGTACTTGCCGGGTGCGATCGATGTCACGTTCGTCACGATGCCGGCAAACGGGGCTTTGACGACGGAGTGATCAAGTTGACGCTGCGCCTCGTCGACCTGTGCCTTGGCCTGCAAGTACTGCGGGTGCTGATTTGCCGGGATGTCCGGATTGCCGGCGAGCTTTGCCAGTTGCACCGCGGCCTGCTGACGGAGGGATTCGAGCTTGCTCCGGTCGACATCGAGCGTGGCTTTGGCCTGATCGTAGTTGGATTGCGAAACGGTGTTGCTGTGCAAAAGCATCGCGGCGCGATCGTAGTTCGTCTGATCCAGCTCGACCTGCGCCTGCTGTGCGGCGGCGTCGCTCAGCGTGCGCTTGTAGTCTTCCTTCATCGATTCGACGGTCAGCACCATCTGCGCAAGGTTGGCCTTAGCGCTGTCGAGCGCGATCTGGAACTGCAGGGGATCGAGGCGGTAGAGAATCTGGCCGGCCGCGACCTGCTGATTTTCGGTGACGTCCACGTCCTTGACGATACCGGCGACATCGGTCGAGATGCCGACCGTCTCGGCGTTCACATAGGCATTGTCGGTCGACATGATCTGGCCGCCGGTGACGTACCAGTAACAGCCGACGATCAGCACGAGCGGCAACAGACCGAACAACCCGAAACGCACCCAACTCCGCCTCGACCGCGGCTCCTTCACTTTGGCGGACTGCTCATGGGATTGCGCATCCGGCGCGCGCGCAGCCGGCGCAACCGGAGGCGCCTCGCGTACGTCCGGCATTTCCTCACGCACGGGCGGGACGGGCTTGAGCGTCCTTTCAGCCATAGCGCTGCTCTCCTGACGTGCCACCGGCGGGCCTTTGCTGGATTGCCTGGCGCAAATTCTCCTTCACGATCGCAAGCTGCGCGATCATCCGTTCGACACTCTCACGGTCCACACCGTTGAGCGCCGTCGCCATCAGCTCCTCGCCGAGATCGCCGAGCTTCTCCAGGAGCGGCCGCGCCGCGGGCGTAAGAAATAGCCGCTTGGCACGGCGATCGATCGGATCGGCCCGGCGCTCGATCAGGGCGCTCTCGCACAGCTTATCGAGAAGCCGGGTCAGCGAAATTGGCTGCAGGTCGAGGACTTCGGCCAGCTCCGATTGCTTCAACCCCTCGGAGCGGTCCACCCGCACCAGCACCACCCATTGGGCGCGGGTGATGCCGAACTGCGCCGCCTTTTGATCGGCGTAGGTCCGCAGCATCCTAGCTACGTCATTGAGCATAAAGGCAAATTCTCTGTTGGGTGAAAGCGGCAGCATATTGCCTCCGGCCTCTATAAAGCTATGTGTCCTTAAATCAGGCACGCGTAATATAAGCAAGCTTATATAACTCGGGTATGCGATTCCTGCGATGTAGCCTTGCGCAGCCGTGTGGCGCGGCCGGACCGAGGGGCGGCTTAGGCCAATCCGAGGTCGGCAAAAGCTGCGACGTGGTGATCGGCGGAGAGCTGCGCAAAGCAGCAGAAGACAACCCGCCCGATGCCGCGCGGCGCTCCGGCGAGTTCGGACGCAACTGTGCCTACCGCAATGCGTGCAGCACGATCCGGCGGAAAACCATAGACGCCGGTCGAGATGGCTGGAAATGCGAGCGACACCAGGCGATGGGCCGCGGCGAGATCGAGCACGGCGCAATAGCACGACGCCAGCAATTCCTCCTCGCGATGACCGCCGCCGTCCCATACCGGACCGACCGCGTGGATCACGTACTTCGCCGGCAGCCGGTAGCCGCGCGTGATTTTTGCTGCGCCGGTCGCGCAGCCGCCGAGCGTTTCACATTTGGCGCGCAAGTCAGGGCCGGCCGCACCATGAATCGCGCCGTCGACGCCGCCGCCACCAAGCAAAGCCCGGTTCGCCGCATTGACGATCGCATCGAGTGCAAGCGTCGTAATGTCGGCCACACAAACTTCGAGTCGCGCGGCGCCAACTTCAGCGGCAAGGAGCGGCGGGGCGTTCGTCATCGCGCCGAACTTATCACGCCCACTCGACCTGCGCCTCCGCCCGCAGATCGACGGTGCTCTTCTTGCCGATATCGTCGAAATGCTCGTCCATGAAGCGCCGCGCGGCGCGTTTGCCGCTCAAGCGCAGCATCTCGAAGAAATCGTAGTCCGTAGAGAGCTTGCTGAAGGAGTCGAAATGCGTGCCGAAGCGCTCGAGTACGATGCGATGGACGTTGATGCGCCGGTATTCGCCAGGCCCGGTGCCGCGCGGCAGCCGGCCCTGATCAATCAGGCGCGCAACAAAATCGATGGCGCGATATTCGTCGATGAGCGACGAGTTGAACGTGATCTCGTTGATGCGATTCATGATCTCGCTCGAGGAGGTCGGCGTTTCGTGCCGCTCCAGCGGATTGATCTGCACCACCAATACATCCTCTGTGTTGGTCGTCCTGAAAAACGGAAAGATCACCGGATTGCCCAGATAGCCGCCGTCCCAATACGGCACGCCGTCAATCTCAACCGCGCGGAACAGGAGCGGCAGACAGGCCGAGGCCATCACCGCATCGGCCGTGATCTTCTCGCGGGAGAAAATGCGCACGCGGCCAGTCTGCACATTGGTAGCCGAAATGAAGATCTGCAGATCCCGACAGGCATGCAATGCTTCAAAGTCCACATAGCGCTCGATTAGATCTTTCAGCGGATTGATATTGAGCGGATTGACGTCGTAGGGCGAAAAATAGCGCGACAGCGCGTTGAACCAGGCCTGCACCGGCGTGCCTTCGAGCGGTGTGAACGACAGCAGCCGTTGCAGCACTTCCCGCTGCAATGCCGGCAGATTGCCGGTGCTGCTGGCGGCACGCCAGAAGTCGGCGAGCCGCTTCTGCGCCTCTTCGCGCCCGCCACGCGCCAAACCATCGGCGAGCATCACCGCATTGACGGCGCCCGCCGACGTACCGGAGATGCCCTCGACCGAGAGCCGCTCATCGCTCAACAGCTGATCCAGCACGCCCCAGGTGAAAGCGCCATGGGCGCCTCCGCCTTGCAGCGCGAGGTTAATGCGCTTGGTCTTCGGCGATGCTTTTTGATTCATGGCGCGGCAGGGCTACAGCGAAACGAGAGGGCGTCTTATGCGCTCGTCATTCCGCGTCGCTCGCAGCGCAAGCCCGGAATCCAAACCGTTGGCTCGGCCCCAGAATGACAAAGTCACTCCGCGGTCCAGCCGCCGTCGATGGAAAGATTGGCGCCAGTGATCGCCTTGGCGGCGTCGGAACAAAGATAGACGGCCAGCGAAGCAACCTCATCAACCGTCACAAATTCTTTGGTGGGCTGCGCGGCCAGCAGCACATCGCGCTTGACCTGCTCGGCGGTCAAGCCGCGCGCTTTCATCGTATCGGGAATCTGCTTCTCGACCAGCGGGGTCCAGACGTAGCCCGGACTGATGCAGTTGCAGGTGATGCCGAACGTCGCGGTTTCCAGCGCCACCGTCTTGGTTAGACCGGCGAGGCCATGCTTCGCCGATACGTACGCAACCTTGAACGGCGAGGCGACCAGCGAATGCGCCGACGCGGTACTGATGATGCGGCCCCATTTGCGCGCTTTCATGCCGGGCACGGCGGCGCGCACCGCGTGAAACGCCGCCGACAAATTGATGGCGATGATCTGGTCCCATTTTTCGACGGGGAATTCCTCAATCGGCGCCACGTACTGAATGCCGGCGTTGTTGACGAGCACGTCGAGCGAACCGAACGTTTTTTCCGCGGTGTGAATCATGTCGGCAATCTCGCTGCCCTTGGTCATGTCGGCCGGCGAATACGCCGCCTTGACGCCGAAGTCCTTCTCGATGCCGGAGCGCTCTTTTTCGATCGCGTCCTTATCGCCGAAGCCGTTGATGGTGATGTTGGCGCCTTCGGCGGCAAGCGCGCGCGCAATGGCGAGGCCGATGCCCGAGGTCGAGCCGGTGACGAGTGCGGACTTTCCTTTGAGCATGGCGATCCCCAGTTCATTGCTGAGTTTGACGAAACGGCGCGCTTCAGCGCCTGATCATGCGGTGAGCGGGCGGAATCTGCGGCGGTTCTTGCTGCAGCGCAACATAAAAATCGGCAAGCTCGTCACGTTTTCGCGAGGCACAGCCAGCCGCTACAATGATGTTCTGGGCCCTACAGTATTGCAGCTTTATGACTTCGACCAGGAACCTCAACGATGCCGCGCGCAATCTTCCCGGCGCCTGACCACGACCACGAACGTTGCACCAGCACGGCCATCGCCTACGCGGAGGCGCAGTGCACCGCGCGGTCCCAACGGCTGACCCCGATCCGCCGTCAGGTCTTGGCGGCGCTGCTCGAGAGCCACAACCCGCTCGGCGCCTATGAGATCATCGAGCACTTGGCGGAAAAGAACGGTCGTCTGGCGCCCATCACGGTCTATCGCGCGCTCGATTTCTTGCGCCAAAACGGGCTCGTGCACCGCATCGAGAGCCGCAATGCGTTCGTCGCCTGTGTGCACAATCACGCCGGTGACGATCTCGTTGTCTTTCTTATCTGCGAGCGATGCGGCGCGGTTGGCGAGGGCCCCGGGGCTGCGGTCGCCGCAGCGCTCAAAGCCTCTTCGCGCGCGGCGGGCTTTTCTCCCAAAAATCCGCTGATCGAAATCGTCGGCGTCTGCACGCATTGCCGGGCACGATAGAAGGGCCAGCCATCTGGTGTTGCACGAACCGCTGACACCGGACAGCAGACGTAAGAACAACGTCAGAACAACGTCGCACCCGCCGTGCAATATGTCGTCCACTGGCCTGGAACCAGCGCACCGCCGCCTCCTCGTCAACCGCGCTTGGGAACGCTATATCTGCGGATATCCAAGCACCTTGTCTTGGCTACTTGCTCCGGTCCGGCGCCCGGCGTCCGACCTAAGGGACTGATAATATGATGGAATTTTCTGGGCCCGCTGAGCGGCACAAAACCGTTGCCGTGAAAGTCGGCAACGTCACCGTCGGCGGCGGCGCACCCGTCGTGGTGCAATCGATGACCAATACCGACACGGCGGACGCCGATGCGACGGCCAAACAGGTGGCGGCGCTGGCGCGCGCAGGCTCGGAAATCGTCCGCATCACCGTCGACCGCGACGAGGCCGCGGCTGCAGTCCCGCACATCAAGGAGCGGCTGCAAAAAATGAATGTCGACGTGCCGATCGTCGGCGACTTCCACTACATCGGCCACAAGCTTCTCGCCGATCATCCGGCCTGCGCCGAGGCGCTCGACAAATATCGCATCAACCCCGGCAACGTCGGTTTCAAGGAGAAGAAAGACCGCCAGTTCGGCGCCATCGTCGAGACCGCGATCCGCTACAACAAGCCAGTGCGCGTCGGCGCCAACTGGGGCTCGCTCGACCAGGAACTGCTCACGCACCTGATGGATGAGAATGCCAAGTCGAACCATCCGGTCGACGCGCGCGACGTGACGCGGGAAGCGATGGTGCAATCGGCGCTGCTCTCGGCGCAGCGTGCCGAAGAACTCGGGCTGCCGAAGAACCGCATCATCCTCTCCGCCAAAGTGTCGGCCGTGCAGGATTTGATCGGCGTCTATGCCGAACTGGCGCGGCGCTGCGACTATGCGCTGCATCTCGGCTTGACCGAAGCCGGCATGGGCTCGAAGGGCATCGTCGCTTCGTCGGCCGCCATGGGCGTGCTCTTGCAGCAGGGCATCGGCGACACGATCCGCATTTCGCTGACACCGGAGCCAAACGGCGACCGCACGCTCGAAGTCAAGGTAGGCCAGGAATTGCTGCAGACCATCGGACTGCGCACTTTCGTGCCGCTCGTCGCCGCTTGTCCCGGCTGCGGCCGTACCACCTCAACGACATTTCAGGAGCTTGCCTCCAGCATCCAGAGCTTCATCCGCGACTCCATGCCGGAGTGGAAGACGCGCTACCCGGGCGTCGAGGGCCTCAACGTCGCGGTCATGGGCTGCATCGTCAACGGGCCTGGCGAATCCAAGCATGCGGATATCGGTATCTCGTTGCCCGGCACCGGCGAGCAGCCGACAGCGCCTGTGTTCATCGACGGCAAAAAGGCCGTGACGCTGCGCGGCCCGACGCTTTCCGCCGATTTCCAGAAGCTTGTGGTCGATTACATCGAGAAACGTTTCGGCGCTGGTGCGAGGGCGGCGGCGGAATAACAACTGACTAGTGGTCTGATTCTAACATTCGCATCCGGGTTCGGCAGGCTATCATGCGAATGTTAGAATCAAAGGACCACTAGCAAACTTAAGTGCTAGTGGAGCTTTGGATTTGACATTCGCTTCACGAGTTTGCCGCCAAGTGGGTAGCGAATGTCAAATCCGCTCCACTAGCGGGCCCCGACTACGTCGTTACGG
>JBAUYV010000450.1:0-14000 GCA_049584975.1 Xanthobacteraceae bacterium
GAGCATTGCTCGTGCTCTTTTCCGTCATTGCAGCCGCACGCACGCCGCTGCCCGACGTGCTCGTGGCCGACGACGGGCGCACGTTCGCCGTGCGCGGCGTCGACGGGCGGCTGTCGTTTCATCACACCGGCGGCGACACGTTTGCGATTCGCGAGTGGCTTGCCGCCGATGCCGATGGCCGCGATATCCACGATCCGGGACTGGACGACGATATCAGCTGCGATCCGTCAGGCTGTATCGGCCGGCTCGCGGACGGCAGCCTGGTTGCCTACACGCTGGCGCCCGACGCGTTCGAGGACGATTGTCGGAACGCAGCCCTCATCGTGGCGATGCACGATCCGCCGCCGGGTTGTGCCGCAATGGTGATCGGGCGCGCCGATTTGCGGACGCGCGGTGCATTGGCGCTGCGTCGCACCGGCTCAGGTTTTGTGATCGATTCCGCGCGGCCGCTGAATTTCGATCGTCCGTGGGCACCGGCGCCGGCACCGCCCAAAGTGCAGCCCGGCAATGGAGCGCCAGTGCCCGACGCAACGCCACGGCCTGAAGATCTCGATGCGCCGACCAGTAGGCCCCGGCAAGCCGCCTAATACCGCCGGAACAGGCCGACCAGCTTGCCCTGAATACGCACGCGGTTCGGCGGCAGGATGCGAACCTCGTAAGCGGTATTGGCGGGTTCGAGTGCAATGGAGGCGCCGCGCCGCCGGAAACGCTTCAGGGTCGCTTCCTCGTCGTCTATGAGCGCGACGACGATGTCGCCCGTATCGGCGGCTTCGGAGCGCTTCAGCAGCGCAATGTCCCCGTCCAGGATACCGGCCTCGATCATCGAGTCGCCGCGGACTTCCAACGCAAAGTGCTCGCCGGTGGTCAAGAGTTCGGGCGGCATGCTGATGGTGTGGCTGCGCGTCTGGATCGCCTCGATAGGCGTACCGGCGGCGATGCGGCCCATCACCGGAACCGCGACCGGCCGGCCGCCCTCGTCCTCGGAGGCGGCGCGCACCCGGCCCAGATTGCCCTCAATAACGCTCGGGGTGAAACCGCGGCTGCGGTTGGAAACCATGCCGTGGGCGACAGATTCGGGGAGCTTGATAACCTCGATGGCGCGCGCCCGGTTGGGCAGGCGGCGGATGAATCCTCGCTCTTCGAGGGCCGTGATCAGCCGATGGATGCCGGACTTGGAACGTAGGTCCAGCGCGTCCTTCATCTCGTCAAAGGAGGGGGGTACTCCTGCTTCCTTAAGGCGCTCGTGGATAAACCGTAAAAGCTCGGCTTGCTTACGCGTGAGCATCGGCGCTTCCTCATCTGACCCGCTGTCGTCGACCCGGTGCCCGAGTCGAAACAAATCATGAACGAACCGTATCCGTTCCATATGTGTTCCGCAAGCATTTAATTTGGCGTGAACAAGTCGAAGCCCGTGCCCAAGCGGGGCTTAACGCTGGAACTTAACGATCTGGCGCAGCGATTGTGGCTTGACGCTCTCTGAGCACCGGTGTTTTCGCCATTTCTTCGGCTCCGGTTCCAGCCTGTTCGCCCCTATGCTTTTGTGTGCAGCTTGTGCGTGTGTAGAGATTCTGCCAGACCGTTGCTGCCCGGCCACAGCAAATCGGCTTTACATCGGATAGGGTGACCCTGGCCTCTACTTTACGGAGCCGTTGCTGTTGCAACGCGTGCTCCCGCTCCAGAGCCAAGTTCCCAGTGAGCGTCAGCTGCAGTGTGTGCTCTTCTCGATAGAGCCGAGGGGCGGATTCCCTGTTGGGTTCCGAGCCTCGGGCCACAAGTTGCTGAATTAACCGGGGGCAAGGTTTCATGAGAGCTGTACTGTTTGCTTCTTCCATCGCGCTCGCGTTGGCATCTGGATCGGCGTTGGCAGCAGACCTTTCGCTAAAAGGTCCTCCGCCTGCAGCCGCCCTTTCGTGGACCGGTTGCTACATCGACGGTGGCGTTGGCTACGGGATGTGGAACCAGGACCACTACGCGGAAACTTCAGGTCTTGTTGCTGGATCGGTAGCGACCACCGACGGAGGCCGCGGCTGGCTAGGCAGGGTGGGAGCGGGCTGTGACTATCAGGTTTCGCCAAGCATCGTTGTCGGCGCGTTCGGCGATTATGATTGGATGGGCCTCAATGGGACAAGTAGCCTGGATGTGGCCGGGGTGACGACCTCGACCACGCTCTCTGGCATTGCCGGCAACGAAAGTGAGACCGGCGCCTGGTCAGTCGGGGCTCGGATTGGTTACCTCGTCACGCCACGGCTGCTGAGCTACTTCGACGGCGGCTACACCCAGACCACTTTCGGTCAAGTGAATTACAACAACGCTGCGACCGGCGCGGCGACGGGCCTTTCCCTACCGGCGACGACCTACAAAGGCTGGTTCATTGGCGGCGGCACGGAATACGCTTTGAACATGAGCTTCATTCCGATCCAAGGCCTGTTTTGGCGCAACGAGTATCGCTTCGACAGCTACGGCTCACGCGATATCGCGTTGTCAGGCGTCACAGGTGTCTCTGAACATGCCGACAAATACGTTCAGACGGTCACGACCGGCGTCGTCTGGAAGTTCAACTTTGGCGGACCCGCGCCTCTCGTAACGAAGGACTAACCAGCTCCATTTGCCTACTGGTTACGATCTAGCCTGGAGCGTTCTCGCTCCGGGCTTTTTTCGTGTCTTGGCTGCAACACCCGAAAGAAAAAACGCGCTCAAACAACCGCTCTTAACTCGGTGCTAGCGGGGCATCCCGCATGGTGCCAGCACTAACAAAAAATCAGTGGCGTTAAACAGGGTGGTGTCATGATGCGTCAAGTTCTTGGCGTTGTTGGGATCTCGTCTCTACTTCTCGCCGCGCCTTTGAGCGCGGCCAGTGCTGCGGATATGCCGTACAAGGCTCCGCCGTACCTTCCTCCTGCTGCAACTACGTATAGCTGGACCGGCTGTTACGTCGATGCTGGCGCCGGCTACGGCTTCTGGAATCAGGATCATTACACCACGTCGGCTCTTCCAGTCGCCGGTTTCATCTCAACGGTGAACACGACCGATGGCGGCCGTGGTTGGCTCGGCCGGTTCGGCGGCGGTTGCGACTATCAGACTCCGCTGTTCAACAACAGATTTGTCATCGGAGCCTTCGGTGATTACGACGTGATGAATCTGCAGGGCAGCAACTCGCCGAGCGAACAGGACATTATCGGTGGTGTCACCTCACCGATCACGGCGAGCCAGAGAGAGGACGGCGCTTGGTATGTTGGTGGGCGCATTGGTTATCTGGTCAATCCCGCGTTCTTGGCATTCATGGACGGCGGATATACGCAGACGCGCTTTACCCAATCGTCCGAATTCCAGACTCTGACCGGCGCTGGTACTAGCTACGCGTATCCGACGTTCACCGATTCGGGCTGGTTCATCGGCGGCGGCGGCGAATATGCGCTGGATTGGTTCCCGATCCACGGTTTCTTCGTGAAAGGCGAGTATCGGTACGCGGAGTACAACAACGTCAGTCTGACGGAGGCCTCCACCGCGGGTGCCGGGCCGAGCGGAAACGTCGAGACGACAAAGCCGTATGTGCAGACGATCACGGCCTCGCTCGTCTGGCGCTTCAACTGGACCGGACATTAAGCCTCTCACAGCGTTTATGACGGTTTCGAGCCCGGGGCGTCCGCGCCCCGGGCTTTCCGTGTCCTGACTGCAACACGTGCGAGTAAAAGCGCTCATTCGCCCAGTATTGGCTCGCAGGCCACACGAGCACCGCGTAATGTCCGCCTCACGATTCCCTGTGGCTTTTGTTGGGTGGTATCATGTTGCGTCAGGTGCTTGGTGCTGTTGGCGTTTCGTCTCTTCTTATTGCCGCGCCTTTGAGCGTGGCTGGCGCTGCGGACATGAACATGCCGCTGAAAGCGCCGCTGGCCGCTCCTCAGCCCGCCTATGCCTGGACTGGCTGCTATATCGATGGCGGCGGCGGCTACGCCCTGTGGAACCAGGACTACTACATCCAAAGCACGATCACCGGGGCGGCAAGCACCACAAGCACCGCCGGCGGTCGCGGTTGGATGGGCGTCTTCGGCGCCGGCTGCGACTATCAATTCAGCCTCGGCGGCCTCGGGAATTGGACCATCGGCGCCTTCGGCGATTACGACGTCATGGATATCGAGGGCACGAACCAGCCACAAACAGAGCTCATCGGTGCGCTCGGCTCCTTGTCTGGCAGTGTAAAAGAGTCGAATGCTTGGTTCGTCGGCGCCCGGCTCGGTTATCTGGTGACGCCGTCGCTGATGACTTATTTCGACGGCGGCTATACGCAGACCCGCTTCGACCAAGTAAACTTCACGACGATGCTAAACGGACCCAGCTTTGAAACGATGCCGGCGCAAACCTATAGTGGCTGGTTCCTTGGCGGCGGAACCGAATACGCCCTAAACTTCAGTTGGCTTCCAATCCACGGGCTCTTTTGGCGCAATGAGTATCGCTACGCCACCTACGATTCAGCCACCGTTCCTATCGTCCTCAGCGCCACTGGACTGCCAACTGACGTCGTCGAGCACCTAACGCCGTACGTGCAGACGGTTACGAGTTCGCTTGTGTGGCGCTTCAACTGGACCGGACGATAAATCTCACCGCGTTTCTTGGATGGCAGAGCCCGGGGCGAAGGCCCCGGGCTTTTTCGTGTGGTCGCGAGATCCAAAAAACGGCTAGCGCGCAAACCTGATGATCGTGCACGGACTGCCGGCCTTCGCCGGCGCCGCGTGCGGTTCGCGGACGAGCAGGCAATCGGCCTTTGCCATCGGCGCCATCATCGAACTGTCCTGATTGGGGAAGGGGGTCGCAACAAGTCCGTTGGCGATGGTGCTCAGCGTGGAGCGCAAATAGTCGGTGCGCTCGTCATTCTCGGCCAGATCGCAGCCGAGCGTCGCCGTTTCGGTCGGCAGGACCAGGTCGCTGCGGCCCGTGAGCTTGCGGATCAGCGGCACCAGAAACAGGAAGGCGCAGACGTACGATGATACGGGATTGCCGGGTACACCAAGCACCTGCATTGAGCCGAGCCGCCCGTGGATGAGCGGCCGGCCGGGCCGCATGGCGATCTTCCAGAACGAGAGCGCCAAGCCTTCGGCAGCGAGAGCCCGATTGACGAAATCGTATTCGCCCACCGACGCGCCGCCGGTCGTCAGCAGAATATCGGCGTCGCAATCGCGCGCGTCGCGCACCGCCGCAATGGTGGCGTCGAGGTTGTCGCCGACAACACCGAGATCGATAACGTCCCCGCCTTCTTCGCGTATCAGCGCCGCCAGGGCGAAGCCGTTGGAATAAACGATCTGGCCAGGACCGGGTTCGTTGCCGGGCGGCACGAGTTCGTCGCCCGTGGCGAACAGGGCGACCTTCGGCTTTCTGTAAACCGGCACCAGCGGATGATTCATGCCGGCGACGAGCGCAAGGTCGCGCGCGGTGAACCGGTGCCCTTTGGCGAATAATTTGTCGCCCTTGTTGAAGTCGAGTCCGCGGCGGCGCACGTTACGGCCCGCGACGCTGCGCTTCTGCACCTCGACCCAATCGCCATCGCGCTTGGTCAATTCCTGGACCACAACGACATCGGCGCCGGCGGGCACGAAGCCGCCGGTAAAGATGCGCGCCGCTTCGCCAGGCCCAACCTGGGCGTTGAATGGGCGGCCGGCGGGAACTTCACCGATGATCTTCAGGCGCGCCGGCGTTTGGGCAACATCGCTTGCGCGCACGGCGTAGCCGTCCATGGCAGAGACATCGGCCGGTGGTTGGGTGCGGCGGGCCTTGAGATCATAGGCGAGCACGCGGCCGTCGGCTCCTGCGAGCGGCACCTCTTCGGCAGGCAGCGGCGCGGCATCCGCCAGTACGCGATTAAGCGCCTCAGCAACCGACAGCAACGCCACGGCTTCACTCCTTCGCCCGATAGTGCCCGCTCTTGCCGCCGCTTTTCTCGATCAGGCGAATGCCCTCGATGCGCATGCCGCGCTCGACGGCTTTCACCATGTCATAGATGGTGAGGCATGCCACCGAAACAGCAGTGAGGGCCTCCATCTCGACGCCGGTCTGCCCCGCGACTTTGACGCGCGCCCTGACAGTGACGCCCGGCAATTTGGCGTCGGGCATGACATCGACCTCGACTTGCGTGAGCGCGAGCGGGTGGCAGAGCGGGATCAGTTCGTGGGTACGCTTGGCAGCCATGATGCCGGCGATGCGGGCGGTACCGAGCACATCGCCTTTTTTGGCGTCGCCGCGGCGCACGATGTCGAAAGTCTTCGGCCGCATGAGCACGCGGCCTTCGGCAATTGCCACACGCTCGGTCGCGGGCTTCCCCGACACGTCCACCATGCGGGCTTCGCCGCGGCCGCTCAGATGCGAAAGCGTCTTGGTCCGCCGCGTCACGGTATCTACCGGGCGGACGCGAGCGCCGCGCTGGGCGTCAACAAGGCCCGCGTTGCTGCGGCCACATCGTTTTGGCGCATCAGGCTTTCGCCGACCAGGAAGGTCGAAATGCCGGACTTAGAGAGGCGCGCGATATCGTCGGGTGTGAAGATGCCGCTTTCGCCGACGATCACATAGCCCGAGGGAAAGGCGCGCGCCAAATCCTGACTGGTCGCCAGTGTCGTCTCAAAAGTTTTGAGATTTCTATTATTTACACCGATGAGCCGAGATTTAAGACGAAGTGCGCGGGTGAGTTCATTCGCATCGTGCACCTCGACCAGCACGTCCATGCCAAGCGCCGATGCCGCCGCTTCAAGGTCTGCCGCACAGGCGTCGTCCACGGCCGCCATGATGATGAGGATACAATCGGCACCGGCGGCGCGCGCCTCCGCCACCTGATAGGTGTCGTACAGAAAATCTTTGCGCAGCACGGGCAGCGCCGTCGCCGCCCGAGCCTGGCGCAGATGATCGAGATCGCCCTGGAAGGAGGGCGCATCCGTCAAAACTGAAAGGCACGCGGCGCCGCCAGCCTCATAGGCAACCGCGAGCGTCGGCGGGTCGAAATCTTCCCGGATTAGACCCTTTGACGGGCTCGCCTTCTTTATCTCGGCAATGAGCGCAGATTTGCCGGCCGCAAGCTTCCGCTCGATGGCGGGCAAAAAGCCCCGCGGACTACTGGCGGCCTTGGCCTGCTGTTCAACGACAACGAGCGGCCGAGCGTGCTTGGCCGCGGCGATTTCCTCGCGCTTATAGGCGGCAATTTTCGCCAGGATGTCAGCCATCGTTCGACACCACGATGAGCCGGTCGAGCCGTCCCTCCGCCTCGCCGGAATCCAGTGCGTGAGTGGCGAGCTGAAAGCCGCCTTTAAGATCCTTGGCCTTGCCGGCGACGACCAGCGCCGCGGCTGCGTTGAGTAGGGCCACGTCGCGGAAGGGGCTCGGCTTCCCCTCAAGAACGTCTTCCACGGCTTGCGCGTTCGTCGCCGCATCGCCGCCGCGCAGGTGTTCCGGCTTGACCTTGGGCAGGCCAACCTCCTCGGGCGAAATCTCGAAACTGCGGATCGTGCCGTTTTCCAGCGCCGTGACGGTCGTCGGTCCGGAGGTCGTGATCTCGTCGAGGCCGTCAGAGCCGTGCACGACCCAGACCCGCTCAGCGCCCAGGTTTTTCAAGACCTGCGCCAGCGGCTCGGTCCATTGCCGGGAAAATACGCCGATCATCTGACGGCGCACTCCTGCCGGGTTCGAGAGTGGTCCGAGCAGATTGAAGATCGTGCGCGTGCCCAGTTCGAGGCGAGTCGATCCGACGTTCTTCATCGCCGGATGATGCGCCGGTGCGAACATGAAGCCGATGCCCGCCTCACGGATGCAGTGGGCGATTTTGTCCGGTGCCAGATCGATGTTGACGCCGAGCGCCGCCAGCACATCGGCGGCACCCGAGCGCGAGGACAGGGCGCGGTTGCCGTGCTTGGCGACGGGGACGCCGGCGCCGGCCACAATCAGCGCCGCGCATGTCGAAATATTGAACGAGCCCGACGCATCGCCCCCGGTGCCGACCACGTCGACGGCGTCCGGCGGCGCCTCCACGCGCAGCATCTTGGCGCGCATGGTGGTGACCGCGCCGGTGATTTCATCGACCGTTTCGCCACGCACGCGCAGCGCCATGAGCAGCGCACCCATCTGCGACGGCGTCGCTTCGCCGGACATCATTTGATCGAACGCGCGCGCCGCTTCCTCGCGACTGAGTGCAGCGCCGGTCGCAACCTTACCGATGATCCCCCTGAAAGTGTCGGTCACGGCGCCATCCTCAATTGACCTGCGCGCGCGTTCTTGGTGCCTTTTCGGAAAAATTTTGCTTGGCACTGCGCCGCCCTGTCGCGGTGTTCCAGGCCGCAGCGATGTCGAGGAAATTTTTCAGCAGCAGGTGGCCGTGCTCCGACGCAATGCTTTCGGGGTGAAACTGCACGCCGTGCACCGGCAGCCGCGTATGCGCCAGTCCCATGATCAGCCCGTCGTCGGTGTCCGCAGTCACCGTGAGGTCGCGCGGCAGGCTCATGCGCTCAACCACCAGCGAATGATAGCGGGTCGCGTGAAACGGCGCATTGATTCCGCGAAAGACGCCCTTTCCCTGATGGTGGATCGCGGACAGCTTGCCATGCACCGGCACCGGCGCGCGTACGACCTGTCCGCCGAAGGCGTCGCCGATCGCCTGGTGGCCGAGGCAGACGCCAAGGATCGGGATTTTGGGCGAAGCCTTCGCGATCAGCTCGAGGCAGATGCCGGCCTCCCTGGGCGTGCAGGGGCCGGGCGACAGCACGATGGCGTCGGGATCGGCCGCGATGACGGCCGCGCTCGACACCTTGTCGTTGCGATGCACGTCGACCTGGGCGCCCAGTTCACCGAGATAATGGACCAAGTTGAAGGCAAAGCTGTCGTAATTGTCGATCAGCACAAGCATGGCAGCCCGACCGCATAGCAAGTAGTCAAAGCGCGGTCCAGCCAGCTAGATTGGACGTCCACGCGCCAATAAACGAAACACGCCAACATGATCCGGCCCCGTGCATCGCTGGCGATTGCGTTTGTGCTGGCATCTCCGGTGCTGTGCCTTCTCGTCGATGCAGCGGGGGCGCAGGCCTATCCGGACCGGCCGGTGAAAATCATCGTTCCCACCGTCGCGGCCGGCACTGTCGACCTCGTCACCCGGGTCATGGCCAACGATCTCGACACCCGGCTCGGACAAAATTTCTTCGTCGAGAACCGCAGCGGCGCCGGCAACACGATCGGCTCGCGAGAAGTCGCGCACAGCGAACCGGACGGCTATACGCTCTTGATGAGCAGCGCCAGCGGCGAAGTCATTTCTCCGCTTTTCTACAAGGATCCCGGCTACGATGCGCTGAAAAGCTTCGCGCCGATTGCGCCATACGCCGAGGGCTCGGTCATTCTCGTCGTCAATCCTTCGCTGCCGTTCCACACGGTCGCCGATCTCGTCGGTTATGCGAAAGCCAATCCCGGAAGGCTCAACTACGGCTCGGCCGGAACCGGCACAGTGCCGCACTTGACCGGCGAACTTTTCAAGCTGGCCGCTGGTATCGACCTCGTACATGTGCCCTACCGCGGCGGCGCACTGTCGATCCAGGACGTTATCGCGGGCAATCTGCAACTGACGTTCGAGGCATCGAGCCCGTTGTTGCCGCATATCAAAGCGGGTCAACTGCGCCCGCTCGCCGTGCTCAGCGCGCATCGGATTCCCGATCTCCCGGACGTGCCGACCATGGGCGAAGCCGGCTATCCGAATGTTATCTCGGCGAGCTGGACCGGATTGTTCGCGCCGGCCAGTACCAACCCCGCCATCGTCCAAAAGCTCAATGAGGCGATCAACGCCGGTCTGCACACGCCTGCCACCGACGAAGCTCTCGCTCGGCTCGGCAACTTGCCGCTCGGCGGGACCCCGGAGGATTTGACCAATCTCATTGTCGCTGAGATCAAGAAATGGACGCCGATTGTCCAGACGCTTCACATGACGACACAATGAACGTCGGGCCAGCACACATGATCACGTTCGCAAACACTGAGGCCACATGATGATCAGCCGTCGCCGCTCCAACGTTTCGATGTTGGCCGTATTGTTTTGCGCAAGCCTGCCCTTCGCGGCGGCCGCGCAAGACTTTCCTACACGACCGATCCGCCTCGTCGTGCCTTACCCGCCTGGCGGTCCGACGGACGTCGCCGCGCGCATCATCGCGAACGCCATGTCGGCGAAGCTCGGGCAGCCGATGGTGGTCGAAAACCGGCCGGGCGGGGCCGCCGGCACAGTCGGCGGCAGGTACGTCGCCAGCGCCGAGCCCGACGGCTACACGGTGGTGATGTCGCAGGTCGGATCGCTGACCGTTGCGCCGTTCCTCTACAAACTCGACTACGATCCAATCAAGGATTTCGCCCCGATCGGGATCGTGGCGGAGACCCCGGAAATCCTCACCATCAATCCATTGCTACCGGCCAACACGGTCGCTGAGTTTGTCGCCTACGCCAAGAGCAATCCGGGGAAACTCAATTTTGCGTCTCCGGGCGTTGGCACGCTGCCGCATCTCTTGGGCGAGCAGTTGCAACTCGCTGCCGGCATCAAGCTCACCCACGTGCCTTACCGCGGCGCGGGTCCGGCGGTCAGCGATCTTCTCGGCGGCCAGGTTCAGGTCATGTTCGACAGCACATCGGTGATGTTGCCGCACATCGAAGGCGGCCGGCTGCGTGCGCTGGCGATCTCGAGCGCCAAGCGCATTGCGCAGATTCCGAACGTGCCGACGGTCGCCGAAGCCGGCTACCCGCAACTCACGGAATCGCTGTGGACCGCGCTGTTGGCGCCGGCCGCAACGCCGGAGCCGATCATCCAAAAGTTGAACACGGCGCTCAATGAAAGTGTGAAAACCCCCGAAGTGCAGAAGGCCTACGCAAACCTCGATGTGGTGACCAGGATCGTGACGCCCCAGGAGCTGAAGACGTTCATGGCCGAGGAAGTACGCAAGTGGCAGCAGGTTGTCGCCCAGGCCGGCATCAAGGGCCAATGAGGAAGGTTTAACGCGCAGCCATCACCGCGCCGGTGTCTTGCGGCGGCAGGTGATCCACCGAGATCATGCGGGGCAGCCGCACGGGCGCGGCCGGATCCTTGGCATCGCGCAGGCAGGCGGCTTCGAAGTAAGGCCATTCACGCTGCGAGCAATCGGTCCCCAGAAGCCGGATGTCGAGCCGGTCCCCCTTTACGGCGACCACCTCCACGCTGACTTCGTCCGGGGCCCGGGCCTGCACTTGCGGCGAGAACAGGCTTAGCAACGAAACGACGGCAGCCGCGATTAGCGCAGCCGCAGCAGTGTAGACGGACTTGCGCATGGCTCGGGCCCTGTTCCGCGATCCTGCCGTCCTCGAGCGGAAGGCTTTTGCTTGTGTCGCGGTTCGTGGTGCCCAGGTTTGGCCCAAACTGCAAAAAAACATCTTTTTCTGAACTGAAAAATAAGCGGTATTCCGCAACCATTTGAATCTGCGTTAAATTTCCCCTGCGGGGAGGCGCTGCTTTTGTGCTGCTGGAGAGACCCCGCGTTAGGCGAAAGCTCCGCGCACGCCGCCGCCCGGCAGCGGAAGCGGTTCTTGCGGTAGCGTTCGGCGCAAGCTAGACCGCGCCCATGCCGCGGACCGCTCTCTTCGCTGGATCGTTCGATCCCATCACGCTTGGCCACCTCGACGTCGTGCGCAGCGCCGTGCGCCTCGCCGACCGGCTGGTGCTGGCGATCGGCGTGCATCCCGGCAAGACGCCGCTGTTCTCGGCCGAGGAGCGGCTGGCCATCCTGGAAGAAACCTGTGGGCCGCTCGGGCGCGCCGCAGGGTGTGAGATCGCCTGCACCACCTTCGCGGATCTCGTTGTTGCGGCGGCGAAGCGTGCCGGGGCAACGATCCTTGTCCGCGGCGTGCGCGACGCCACCGATTTCGATTACGAGATGCAGATGGCCGGCATGAACGCATCCATGGCGCCGGAAATTCAGACTGTGTTCCTGCCCGCTTCGCTGGCGGTTCGCCCGATCACCGCCACTTTGGTCCGCCAGATTGCCGGCATGGGGGGCGACGTCTCGGCATTCGTGCCCGCGACTGTGGCCGCGCGGCTGAAACAGAAATTCGCCAAAGCCTGACGGATCGAGACAGGCTCATTCAGGAGAATCCATGACCCGACTCATTGCCTTCCTGCTCGCATTTTTTTGCACGGCCGCTGCTTTTGCGCAGGGTCTTTCAACTCCCGTCAATCGCGCTCTTCTGAATCCCGCAGCCCTCAACGAACACGCGCCGCCGGCCTACAAGGCAAAATTCGAAACCAGCAAGGGCACATTCGTCGTCGAAGTTCATCGCGACTGGGCGCCGATCGGCGCCGACCGCTTCTACAACCTCGTCAAAAATGGTTTTTACGACGATGATCGGTTCTTCCGCGTCATCCAAGGATTCATGGTGCAGTTCGGAATTAACGGCAATCCGCAGGTTTCGGCGCAATGGGAGAACGCCAACATCAAAGACGATCCGGTCAGCCAGAGCAACAAGCCAGGATTCATCACCTTTGCGACCCGCGGTCCCAATACCCGCACGACCCAGGTCTTCATCAATTACAACGACAACCACGGCCTCGACAGTCAAGGCTTCGCGCCATTCGGCCAGGTCACGGTCGGTATGGCCGTGGTGGAATCGCTTTACAGCGGGTATGGCGAAGGCGCGCCGCGCGGAAGCGGACCCTCGCAGCCCCGCATGCAAGCGGATGGCAACCCGTATCTGCTGAGCCAGTTTCCCAAGCTCGACTACATCACGAAGGCCACCATCGCCAAGTAGCTTCCAGCACTGAAGCGATTCAACAAGACCTACAGCACGCAACGAGAGGAATGAGTCAATGGCAGAACAAAGCGTCGCAGGCGCATCGCCTCCCGCGGGCACCGATCTGAACAACACGTTGATTGTCGAAACCACACCCGGCTTGATCCTCATCAAACTCCATAGCGATATTGCGCCCGGACACGCCGAACGGCTCAAGAAGCTCGCGCGTGAAGGCTTTTACAACAATGTGCCGTTCCACCGCGTCATCGAAGGATTCATGGCACAGACCGGCGACGGCCAACACGGCAACGGTACCGGCGGTTCGTCCTACCCCGATATCAAGGCCGAGTTTTCCAACAAGCCGTTCCAGCGCGGAACGGTCGGCATGGCGCGCAAGGGCGGCAACAACCATTCCGCCAATAGCCAGTTCTTCATCATGTTCGATGAGGGTTCGTTCCTCAACGGCCAGTACACCGTGATCGGCGAAGTGGTCCGCGGCATGGACGTAGTCGACAAACTCAAGCGCGGAGAGCCGCCGTCCAATCCCGACCGCATCATCCGCATGCAGGTGGCGGCCGACGCCAAATCCTGACTGCGCATGGGTGCGCTCGCCGAAGCGATCGCGGGCCGTCCGATCGTCATCCGCTTCGCGGCGATCACACCATCGACAATACGAAGAGCCCGCAATAGGTGCCGACGGCGCTCAACACCGCGATTAGCGATCGCGCCCCGCATTCGGCCGCGCCGCCGATGGATCTTTCCAATCCGAGCCGGTTGCGAGGCTGTCGTTAACGGGCGCGTCTGAATTCTCCGGCACGCCGCATTGCGGAAATGGAGTGCCCGGCAGCAGCGTCTGCCACAGCCGCTTCAGGTCGGAGCCAGGATTGCAGGGACGGCCAGCCATGGACCAAATATGGTCGCAAACGCGCCGGCATGCCAGGGCCTCCAGCCCACGCGCTCCAATCGGTTGACGACGAATGCGCACGGATTTGTTCGATTTTGCGCTGCCGGAAGACCGCATCGCGCTGCGGCCGGTCTCGCCGCGGGATTCCGCGCGGCTTTTGGTGGTGCGGCCGGGCAATCCAGTCGCGCTTGAGGACCGCACCATGCGCGATCTGCCGGCGCTACTGCGGGCCGGCGATACGCTTGTGGTCAACGACACGAGGGTGTTTCCAGCAAGCCTGCACGGCCGTCGGCTGCCACGCACCGAGGGCGGCGATCGCGAACCGGCTATCGCGGCGACGCTCACC
>JBAUYV010000451.1:0-89182 GCA_049584975.1 Xanthobacteraceae bacterium
ACGATCAGCCGGTCGGCGGCGCGCGTCATCGCCACATAAAGCAAACGCCGGTATTCATCCTCGGCGTCGCGCTGCGCAAGCTGCCGCGCGGCCGCCACCGGCGCGACGTCGTCGGACTTGCGGCCGACCCAGATCAGTGGGCCGTCGGCAAGTTTGAGCAGCCGTGGCGGCCGTGGTCCCGCCGGCGGCGTGACGGTGTCAGCAAGAATGACTATCGGCGCTTCAAGCCCCTTGGCGCCGTGCGCCGTCATCACGCGAACCTCGTCGCGTTTGATTTCCATGTCGCGCTTGACTTCGGCGCGCGCGTCGCGAAGCCAAGCCAGAAAGCCCTGCAGCGATGGCGCTTCGTGCCGCTCGTAGTCCAGCGCCAAGTTGAGGAATTCGTCGACCGCGTCGTTGGCTTCGAGACCGAGCCGGGCTAGGAAGCGCCGCCTCCCGCCGCCTGCGCCGAGCACGTGAGCGAAGAACACAAAAGGCGTCTGCCGCCGCGCCGCAAACGCCAGCGCCTCAAGTCGCGAACTGGTTTCGGTGAATTTTACGCCGGAATGTTCTGCGAGCGTGGCCCGCAAGCTCTTGCGGCCGCGATCTGCGGCGATATCGAACAGCTCCTGATCGCTGAAGCCGAACAGCGGGCTGCGCAGCACGCTCGCGAGCGCCAGATCGTCGTGCGGCAGCAGCAGCGCATCGGCAAGCGCGATCAGATCCATCACCGCGATGTGCTCGGTGAGCACGAGGCGGTCGGCACCGGCGACTTCGACGCGTTCGTTCTTGAGAGCACGGATGATCGCCTCAAACAACGAGTCGCGCTGGCGGACCAGCACCAGCACGTCGCCGTAGCGCGCCGGCCGGCGCTCAAGGCCGACGGGCTCGCGCGCATCGATCAGCCGGCGAACGGTGCGGGCGATGCGGCTCGCGAGCTGCACGCGCGGGCTGACCTCGCTCAGGCTGTCGAACGGGGCATCCCAGCCTTCGATCGGATCACGCTTCTTCGGCTTGATCGTGTCCCAGATCTCGACCACGCCCGGCTGCGCATCGGGCAGCGCGATATGGGGCGGAATGCCGCCCTGGGAATCCGAGGTGACGCTCGGACCGATGTCCTTGAACACGAGATCAACGGCGCTGAGCACGTCCTCGCAGGAGCGGAATGAGTGTTCGAGCTGGCGGTACTCAAAAATCAGGCCGCAGTCCTTGTGACGTTTCTCAAAAAACTTGCGCATTTCGGCGAAGTGGCGCGGCGCGGCGTTCTGGAACGAGAAGATCGACTGTTTCTCGTCGCCGACGGCGAAGATTGTCCTTGTCCCCGGCCGCGCGCCGGCGCCTGCGGTGAATTCCTCTACCAGCCGCTGCACGATCTCCCATTGCTTGGTGCTGGTGTCCTGCGCCTCGTCGATCAGCAGATGGTCGATGCCAAGGTCGAGCTTGAAATGCACCCATTGCGCGTCGGTGTTGCGCAGCAAGTCGAGCGCTTTGTCGATCAAGTCGTCGTAATCGACCAGCCCGCGGCGCTGCTTCTCCGTGCCGTAGCGATCCAGCACCTCCGAGGCGACAGTCATGAGGGCCGCACTGCGCTCGCGGCAGAGAATGGCGTTGCGCATGTCGCGCAGCGGCAGCACGCGAGTTTGCTCGTCGAGAAGCCGCTGCGCCAAGGACGGTTGCTTCTTTCTGAAGCCCTGGGTGAGTAGGTTTGAGCGTCGCTGAGATTTAGAGTCGAGGAAAACTTTGAGATAGGTCTCGACCTGTTCGCGCCCGCTCAGCCGCGACGCCAGCGCGAGCCGCTGGCCCTGTTCCTGGTCGCGCGCCGAGCTTTCCTGACAAAGCGTTGCGACCGCGTGCCATCCCGATGAAGGCAGGATCGGACCGTCAATGATCTGCTTTTCGATATCGGCCAGCGTCATCGTGGGGTCGACCCCTAGGGCGACGGATAGTACCGCCCGCGCGTTGCCCTTGCCGCCGGATTTTCCCAACCAGTGGCGGATCGTGTCGCCCTGCGCGATTGCGCTGCGCACGACTTCGCGGAACGTCTGGTCAGCGCCAGCGGTCATGGCCACGGCAAGCGCCTGGCCGAGCGGACTTTGCGGCGCCTCGGCGCCCTCCAAGAGCAAGGCAAGTGTGAGCGCTTCCAGCATCTGCGTCCGTTCGGCGTCATCGAGCACGGAGAAACGCGCCGCGACATTTGCCTCGAACGGGAACCGGTGCAGCAGTTGTGCGCAGAACGCGTGGATGGTCTGAACTTTCAGGCCGCCCGGCGTTTCCAGTGCCCGCGCGAACAGGCGCCGCGCCAGCGTGCGCGTCGTCGCGTCAGGGTTGATGCCGGATCCTTTGATCGCTTTGTCCAGCGCTTCGTCGTCGAGCTTGGTCCAGTCGCCGAGCGTATCGAACACGCGCTTCGCCATGTTGGCGGCGGCCGCCTTGGTGAAGGTGATGCAAAGAATCTTTTCCGGCTCGACGCCTTTCAGCAGCAGGTTGATCACGCGCTGCGCCAGCACATGGGTCTTGCCCGAGCCGGCATTGGCGGCCACCCACGCTGATACGCCTGGATTGGACACATCCGTTTGTCGCTGTCGCACGACGAGCGGGATATCGTCCGGCGTTCTCATTCGCCACTACCGTCGTCGTCTTCCTCGCCGGCGCTGGTCCACTCCAGCACGCGCGCGAGATGATCGTAATCGCCGTAATGCCTCGCCCACATCGGGTGCACGAGCGAGCAATAAGGCGTGTCTTCGTCCTGGAAGCGTTTCGCCAGCTCGGTGAGTTTATCCAAGGCGCGATCGGCCTGAGAATCGGCGTTGCCATCCCTGAATGAGATGAATTTGGAATCGCCGGGCGGCTCACCGCCCTTCACCAGCACGTATGCAATGTCTGCGACCGAGGAATTAGTGGGAATGCCGGGAAATCCACCTTTCCGCAGGATTGCGGCTTCCAGTGTGAGCTGCGGCGCCAGCCCGGTGCGTACTTGCGGCTCGGTGCGGGCGGAGCCGGTCTTGTAATCGAAGATCGTGTAGCGGCCGTCGCGGCCGAGCTCGATGCGGTCGGCGATGCCGCGCAGCAGGAAGTGACCTTTTTCCAGTTTAATCTCATATTCGCCTGTGATCTCGGCATTGATGGCCGCGATGCCGGCGCGGCGCTCGATCTCCCAATTGGCGAACCAGTGCGCGATGCGTTCGAAGCGTGGCCACCAGAATGCACGCGCCTCGGGGTAATCCTCGATCTCGGAAAAACGCTTGCGCCCGAGTGCGAGCAACTCGCCGACAGGATCCGCGGGCAGGCACTTGCTGAAAGTTTGAGCGAAATCGCCGATCGCTGCGTGGATGAACGTGCCGCGCTCTGCCGCACCGGGCTCGGCATCGACGGGATCAAGCGGCCGCAGCCGCAGAATGTGCCTGGCGTAGATCGTGTATGGATCGCGCAGCCAGTGCTCGATCTCAGTGACTGAAAGCTTTGTCGGCCGCACGGCAAGCGGCGGCTTTGGTTGCGGCCGCGGTTCCGGCTTGGGCGGCACCGCCGGCTGATCGAGTTGGCGCGCCCACGCGAGGTAAATGTCGCCTCGAGCGCGCGCAGTGTTCCAGCGATCGGTGCCGGCGACCGCCGCCAGCCGCTGAATGAAACGCGACGGCACGGTCGGACTGCCGGCGACCTTGGCGGCAAACGTCAGAATGACCTCGCGGGCCCCAAGCAGTTGCGCAAAGTCATGCGCGGTGAGGCCGATGCGCCGTTCCGGTAAATCCAGTCCGAGATCGAGCCGCATCGGGCGACTCAGCCAAGCATCGGTGCGGCTCTCCGGCGGCCAGGTGCCCTCGACCAGCCCGCCGAGCACGACGCGATCGCTGTCGGTCAGGCGCGCTTCAAGCAGGCCGAGGATGCGGACGCGCAGGCCTGGCCGCAGCGGGCGGCGCACGACACTGCCAGCCAGCGTGGCGGCGAACAGTTCGACATAGTCCGACGCTGCGACCGCGAGGCTTGCGGCAGACCGGCTGGTGGAAAGTTCATCGAGCGCGGCGGCAAGCTTCGCACCGTCGGGACCGATGAATGCGGCCTGTTCACTGTTGTTCTCGGAGAGGGCCGCCAGGATGTCGCGGTGCCGCGTGGCAAGATCGCTCAGCGAGAGCGAAGCAGAGCCGGGCCGTTCCAGCGGCTCCAGCGCCGTGGCGAGTTTCGCCACAAGCCGCTCGGCTTCTCCGATCTCGCCGTCGCTCAGAAACTTACGCGGATCGGACGGGTGCAACGTGTCTCTGACGGCGCGCAGTGTTTTGAGCGCCCGGGCAAGGCCGGTGGTGCCGCGGCTGGGCCGCGGACCGCGCAGCACCGCGCGCTCCAAAAGATCTGTTGCATGCCGCTGGTTGCTGGCGCCAAGTCGCAGCAGCGGATGTTTGAGCAATGCCAGCAGTGTCACCGGTTCGACGCCGGCGACGGCGGCCTGCGCCGCGAGCCGGGCGAAAATCCCGGCCGGTGTTTGGGCAAGCGGATCGCCGCCGGTATCTTCAACAGCGATACTCCAGCGCATCAACGCGGCGGCTACACGGCGTCCCAGGACGCGGTCCGGTGTCACCAGCGCTGCGGTCTTGTCGTCTTGGACCGCTTCGCGCAGCGCGATGGCGACGGCCAGCGCTTCTTCTTCGGCGTTGGCCGCCTCGATTACCGTCAGCGTCGAAACGGCGGCATCGGCCTGCGCTGAGAACGCCAGATCGCTTACGCGCCCGCGCCAAGCATCGGTTCGCATTGCCGGCCGCATTGCTTCGGACAGCAGCGCTTCGCGGCCGTTCGCCTGTGCCAGCGAATCCACCGCGCTGCGGGCTATTCCGATCCTTGTCAGCAGCGCTTGCATGGCGAATTGCGGATGGCCCGGCGCAGCGGCAACTTTCTTCTTCGGATCACCTGCGATCAGTCGCCACGACTCTTCGTCGAGATCGGTGTCGAGGCCGGGGAGCACCACGGCGCCGTGCGGCAGGCGCGCGATCGTCGCAATGAGTTCGGCAGTTGCGGGAATCGATCCGGTCGAACCGGCGGCGATGACCGGGCCATCGGTCTTGCGGGAAAGCCGCGCGGCCTCCGCCTTGGTCAGCGCATCGCGCCGTTCCGCGGCTTCGATGCAATTGCGTTCCCGCAGCATCGCCGGCCATGCTTCACGTGCGATCTCGAGAAATCGCAGCGTTTGCTGCCAATACCGGTCGAAGTTGTCCGGCACCAGATCGTCGAGCCGTTTCCACGGCACGCCGCGGGTTGTCATGTCGTCGATTAAGCGCGCCAGATCGTCGGCCAGCACACAGGCTGCGGCCGGTGTTTGCGCCACAAGCGGCGCGCCGCCTTGTCCGTGCAGTTCGGGCGAGTTGGCCCATTTGACGATGAGTTGCGTCAGCAGCAGGCGGCGCTCGAGGCCATCGAGCGCGCCCGGCAAGGAAAGCGCATCCGCCGCGATATCGCCCGATGCGGCTTCGGCGAATGCAAGCTCATCTTCGTCGATGTCGCCGATGGCGACGATGCGCGGCAGGATGGCAGCGTCATCCTTTAGAACGTGAAGAAACGTATCGCGCGCGAGCCGGCAGGCGCGCCGCGTCGGCAAAAACAGCGTGGCGGACGCGAGCGCAAGCGGATCGCGCGCAGGCGGAAAGCCAAGTTTGCCGCCGGTCAAAGCCTCGATCAGCGTCGGCAGAAACGGTGCCGACGCCGGTATGGTGAAAACCCGTGGAGCCATTCGGACGATGGTCCTTATATGGGGGTTTCCCGCGAGGGCGGGAATACGTACTCACAATCTGAGAAATATTTGCTCCGATCGGTGGTTATGGGTCCCGCGTCGGCGGGATAGCCGCTGCAGATAGCAGATTCTACATCGCCCCGGCGAGCGCCGCTTCGGCGGCTGCGACGGCCTCCGGGGTGCCTACGTGCATCCAAAGGCCTTCGAGGCGCACCCCGAACAGCCGCTCACGCTCGGCGGCGCGATCAAACAACAGCGTGAGCGGAAAGGGGCCGGCGGGCGCGCCAGCAAACAGCGCCGGCGACAGAATGGCCGCGCCCGCATAGACAAACGGCACCACCTCGCGCTCGGCACGGCGCTGCAAGCGCCCATCGGGCTGCATGGCGAAATCGCCTCTGCCAGAATAGCCGATGCTGCCGGTCGTTGGCGCGAGCAACAACAGCACGTCCATGGTGTTGCCGTCGAACGCTCTGGCGAGCCGCGCCAGGTTGGATTTGATGCCGTCGAGCCAGAGCGTATCGGAATTGATCAGAAAGAACGGCCCATGGCCCAATTTCGGCAGCGCATTGGCGATGCCGCCGCCGGTGCCGAGAAGTTCGCCGCGCTCATCGGAGATAACGATACGCGGTGCTTTGCGTAACGCGAGATGCCGCTCCAACGTGTCAGCGAGGTAATGAACGTTGACCACGGCGCGCTCGACGCCGGCTTCGGCCAAACGATCGAGCGCGTAATCGATCAGCGGCTTGCCGCCGACCTGGACCAGCGGCTTCGGGACGTCGCCGACGTAGGGCCGCATGCGCGTGCCTAGGCCGGCCGCCAGCACGATCCCGGAATTTGGTGTCATGAGTGATCTGACCCAGCCACAGCGCTAGCCCCGATTCGCGCCATCATAACCCCCTGGGCGCCGGCACGTTGGCCGCATACCACGCCCGCAGCGGCGCAAGGTCGGGATGCTCCAGCGAGCGCTGCAGATAGCGCCATATACGCGGAATATGGCGCAGGTATTGCGATTTTCCGTCACGCTGGTTGAGCCGGGCGAAGATGCCGAGGATTTTGGTGGCGCGCTGCGCGGCAAGCGTGGCGTAGAGCAGCGCGAATTCGGCAGAGTCGAAACGCCGGTCGTCGTTCTGCCGCGCGCGCACGTACCGGCTGAGCAGGGCCACCTCCAGTGGCTCGGAGACGTTTACACGCGCATCCTGCAGCAGCGAGGCGACGTCGTAGGCGGCGGGACCCATAACCGCGTCCTGGAAATCCACGATGCCGATGCGGGAAACGTCATGGCGATCGGGAAGCCACAGCAGATTGGGGGAATGGAAATCGCGCAGCACCCAGGTCGACGGCGCTTCGAGCGCGGGCGCCAGCGCGTCGCGCCACAGCGAGAGGAAAATCGCGCGCCTGCCCTCCGTGGTCGGTGATCTCACGTGCACCAGATACCAGTCGAGCAACAGCTCGACCTCGATCAGGAATGCATCCATGTCGTATTGCGGAAACTGATAGTCGAACTCCTGCAGCGTGTCGGGGAGTCGGTGCCGATGCAGGGATATCAAGACATCGAGGGCGGCCTGGTAGCGCGACTCAATCGGTGCCGGCGGATCGCCCGCTACGACGCGCTCTTCGCCGAGATCCTCCATGATGACCAATCCCAGCGTAGTGTCGGCTTGCAGGATCTCCGGCGTTGAGAGACTGCGCTCGCGCAAGGCTCCCGCGAGCGCCACGTACGGAACCGTATTCTCGGCCAGGTGAGCGATGGCGCTGTAGGGCTTGCCGTCGCGGATCGGCGGCCCGTCGGCATGCGGCGGCGCATTCATCAGGACCATGGTATGACCATCGAGGGTCAGGCGCTCGAAAATGCGCGTGGAAGCGTCGCCCTGCATGCGTCGGCGCCGCGCTTCCGCGTAACCGGTTTCCTCGAGAAAGGTGCGCACCTGGGCAATGCGTTCGGCGCGTGCCGCGAAAGTCCCATACCCGGTGTAACGGGCATCGCGCACCTCGGCGCCAAGTGCGGGCGCCAGCGTAAACGTTATGTCGAGGCGGCTGGCCGGCAGGAAACCGGCGGCGCGGTCGCCCCACTCCATGAGCACGACCGCGTCCTCCGGTAGGTCGTCGAAGCCGAGTTCGGACAGTTCGGCCGAGCTTGACAAGCGGTAGAGATCGACGTGCACCACGTCGAAGCGCGGCAGCTCATAGGTTTGCAGCAGCGTAAAGGTCGGGCTCGGCACCTCGATCGTGTCGTCGTCCGCCAGGTAGCGGATAAGCGCCCGCGCAAAGGTGGTCTTGCCGGCGCCGAGGTCGCCCGAGAGCGTCACCAGATCGCCAGGCTCCAGCGCGCAGGCGACATCGATGGCGAAGCGCACCATCGCCTGCTCGTTGGGCAGTTCGGCCGTGAAGCTGGCGCCACTGGTGGCCAGAAGCATTGCGGCGCCCCGCTAATGAATTTCTTGCAAGCGCATGGACTGACAAGTGCATAGACTGATCGGGAAGCTTAATTCCACTTTTCGGGATCAGACGCTAGGCCGCCGGTACCCCATTCTCGCTAGGCAGCGACCCGTTCGCCCGCTCTGCTGGCCGGGAAGGTGCAGGTCACGGTGGTCCCTTCGCCGATCGCCGAATGGATGGTGACCGAGCCGCCGTGCAGCTCGACGAACGACCGCACCAGCGAGAGGCCGATTCCGGAGCCGCGGTGGTGCGAGCCCAGCGAATTGGTCTCGAACCAGTTAAAGACCTTCTCCAGCATTTCGGGCGGAATTCCCGGCCCCTTGTCGGAGACCGAGAAGGCAACCGCGTCAGCCTGCCGCTCAGCCAAAAACGTGACGGTCGAACCAGGCGGCGAAAAGCTCAGCGCGTTGGCCAAGAGGTTGAAGAGGATTTGCCGCAGCCGTTTGCCGTCGGCGACGAAGCTTCCAATATTGGCGGGCGCCTGGGTGTCGAGCACCAGTCCCGTGTTCACCAGGCGGTCCTGCACACCCTCGGCCGCCTCGCGCATGGTTTGGCGGATGTCGACCGTTTCGAGATTGAGGTGCATGCGGCCGGCATCGATAGTGGCCAGATCGAGAATGTTGTTGATCAGCGCCAACAGCGCGTTCGATGAGACGGTGATGTACTCGAGATATTCGCGTTGCTTTGGCGCCAGCTCGCCCGTCGCCGGATCACTGAGCAGATGGACAAAGCCGATGATGTTTGTGAGCGGCGAGCGCAGTTCGTAGGACACGTTATGCACGAAGCTGACCTTGATCCGGTCGGCGTCCTCGAGCGCGTCGTTGCGTTCGCGCAGCGCCCGTTCGACGTTGACCGAGTCGGTGACGTCATGGAACGTGACCAGCGTGGCGCCGGCGGGAAGCGGCTCGGTGTTGCAATCGACCACGCTGCCGTCGCGGCGTTCGAGCCGTCCGGAAAGGGCGGTGCGGCTGTCGATCGCGGTCACCACCTCGCGCAGCGATTGCCAGATGGCGTCGTCGCCGTGCAGCGGGCGGCATAGCGTCGAGATCTTCTCGATGTGCGGCCGGTCGCTCAGCGCCTGCGCCGAGAGCTTCCACATGCGCGCAAACGCCGTGTTGTGCAGCTGCAAACGCCCGTCGCTGCCGAACACCGCGACGCCTTCAGCCAGGTTGTCGAGGGTTTCGCCTTGCACCCGGTTCAATTCCTGGAAGCGGCGCTCGAGATCGAGCCGTTCGCTCACGTCGTGGAACAGGTAGGTGACGCCGCCATCCGGGTTGGGCGTGGTTACGACACGGAGCGTACGCCCGTCGGGCAGGTGCCATACATGCTCCGCCGCCTCGTTGGAGCGATAGGCCTCGTGCAACTCGGCCTTCCATTCGCGGAAATCGCCGAAATCCTTCTGTTCCGGCAGCTTGCCGGCCACGCGCAGCTCTTCGATCACAGTCGAGTCGGTCGGTCCTTGATCGAGATACGCGGCATCGAGCGCCCAGAGCGCCCGATAGGCGGCGTTGTAGAAGGTCAGCCGCTGATCGGCATCGAACATGGCGACGCCGATCGGCAATTGGTCGAGGGTGCGGCGGTGAGCGTCGACCATGCGAGCGAGCGCGCTCCGCATGGTTTCCGCTTCTGTCGCATCAGTGCCGATGCCCGCGCTGCCGGTGTCGGTGCGGAAATCCAGCACGTCGAAGCTTCGCCGGTCGCCGACAACCACCGCTGGCAGCCGGCCTGCATAGGATCCCTGCGCGGCGCGTGCCTGGGTGATTGCTTCGCGCGCGGCGCTGTCGAACAATTCCAGGTTTCGTTCGATGACGTCGGCCGCATCTTTTGCTTCGACGGCGCGCGCATAAGCGGCGTTGACGAAGGTCAGCCGCCCCACTGGATCGCGCGTCCACGCCGGCGACGGCAGCGTTTCGATCAGCGTGCGCAGCGATCCGACCTCTGTCAGAAGCTTCTGGTGGCGTTCGGTGAGCTGCATCAGGTCGCGCGTTACCGTGCTGGCATCCTTCAGCCGCAGCACGGCGCGGCCGCCGATGGCGCGGCCCTGCGCTTCGACCGCCTGGCCCGAAAGCGTGGTCAGCGTCATGGCGAAGGCCTCGCCTTGCGCGCGCAGCGCCTCGACCGCATGCTCCATCTCGCTCGCCCTGCCGGCATCGAGCCAACTGCCGAATGCAAGCACGCGATGCGGTTCGGGGACGCCGAGGATTTTAAGGTCGCCGTCGATGTTTGGCCGGTCGGATGCCGCCGGCCAGTCCACCATCACTTGTTGCTCGGTCAGCAGCAACGCGTTGGCCCGATCGAGTTTGTCGCGCAGGCCCGCGATCTCCTCAATCGAGGCCGCTTCGAGACGGGCCGAACGCGCGCGCATGCGCAGGAGCATGATCGCCGTGACCACCGCGAACAGCACGAGGCCAAGCACCGGCGCGAGGATTGCGATGTCGTTCCGGTCGATGCTCTGATAGGCGTTCAGCGCGAATTCCTGCACGGTGAGAAAGGGTTGCTCCTCTGCGCACGCCGGCGCCGGCCAAGCGGCGCCCACGGCGGCCACTACGGCAGCCGACAAGCCAGCTACAAGGAATCCGCCTTGTCGCGGGTGAGCGAGCCCCCCGCTTGTCCGGATTGTCTCCGGCATGTCCCTTTGCCTCTGCTGGCGTTGACCGCCGCTGCGCCAGCGCAGTTCGCGGCACGTGAAGAGCCGCGAATCATCTCACTCTACTCTCAACAGGAATCGCGCTGAAAGAGTCCAGACCATGAACGGCAGCCGGGGTCAGTCGCGGCGGCCCGGGATCTTCGGCATTGTTCCCGTGGAGCCCATGCCGCCGCTGGCGCGTTCTGTGGGTTCCAAACTCACCGATTCGATCAGTTTGGCGCGCTGAACCCGCGCGATGACCAATTGGGCGATGCGCATGCCGCGTTCGACTAGGAAGCGCTCGGATCCGAGATTAACCAAAATAACTTGAATCTCTCCGCGGTAGTCGGCGTCGATGGTTCCGGGGGTGTTGAGCACCGTGACGCCGTGGCGGGCCGCAAGGCCCGAGCGCGGCCGGACCTGGCCCTCGCTGCCGGGCGGCAAGGCCATAGCGATGCCGGTCGGGATCATGGCGCGGTTGCCCGGCGCGATTTCGACGGGCGCGTCGGCCGGGACCGCGGCAAGGAGATCGAGTCCGGCCGCGAGCGCGCTTTGGTATTGCGGTAATGGCAGATCGGCGGCGTGGGGCAGCCGCATGAGGCGCAGCTTGATGGTTTCCGCGCGGCTCACCTTTTTGCGTCCTTCAGCGCTGCTGCGATCCGCTCGATCAGGCTGCGCGCCACATCATCCTTTGATTGGGGCGGCCAAGATTCGACACCGGCAGCAGTGACCAAGTGGATCGTGTTGCTGTCGCCGCCCATGATGCCGGTCTCCGGCGAAACGTCGTTGGCAAGAATCCAATCGCAGTCTTTCTTGGCAAGCTTCACTTTAGCGTTGGCGATGACGTCATCCGTCTCCGCCGCAAATCCGATGACGAGTGGCGGACGGCCCGACTTGCGGTGCGCGACGGTCGCCAGGATGTCGGGATTCTCGACAAGCCCGAGCTGTTGCGGCCGGCCCTCTTGTTTCTTGATCTTGTTGCCGCTCGGACGCTCAACCCGCCAATCCGCAACCGCGGCAGCGAAAATGGCGACATCGACTGGCATAGCTTTTTCGACCGCCTCTAGCATCTCTTTGGCGGTCTCGGCCTTCACCACGGTGAGGCCGGGCGGATCGGGCAGGTCAACGGGGCCGGAGACCAGTACCACGTCGGCGCCGGCGGCGGCCGCCGTCGCTGCGATTGCGTACCCCTGCTTGCCGGAGGAGCGATTGGCGATGAATCGCACCGGGTCGATCGGCTCGTGCGTCGGGCCGGCCGTAACCAGAACGCGCTTGCCGGAGAGCGATCCGACCGGGCGCATCATGGCCTCGGCGGCGGCGGCGATTTCCAACGGCTCCGCCATGCGGCCGAGGCCTGCTTCGCCGCGCTCCGCCATCTCACCGGTGTGGGGGCCGACAAAGCGCACGCCATCGGCCGCAAGCGCCGCAAGATTGCGCTGGGTCGCCTTGGCGGCCCACATGCGGGGATTCATGGCCGGCGCGATCAGGATCGGCTTGTCGGTCGCCAGCAGCACGGCGCTGGCAAGATCGTCGGCGTGGCCGCCCGCCATTTTCGCCATAAGGTCGGCAGTCGCCGGCGCGACCACAATGAGATTGGTGTCGCGCGCGAGGCGAATATGGCCGACGTCGAACTCGCTCTGCGCATCAAACAAATCCGTGTAGGCGCGTTCGCCGCAGAGCGCGCCGGCGGCGAGCGGCGTCACGAAGCGCTGAGCGGCATCCGTGAGAACGCAGCGCACCTGCGCACCGCGGTCTTGCAAGCGGCGGATGAGATCGAGCGATTTGTAGGCGGCGATGCCGCCGCCGATGATGAGAAGGATGCGCTTGCACTGCGCCGCGGCCGTTGGCGCCCTCTGGCGTGCGGGCAGGTTGGGCGGCTCGGCCTCAGTCAAAATCTCGCGGCCAGCGTCATCGGCGGCCTGCCGCAGGATGACGCGCACCTCGTCTTCCATGGAGCGGCCGTGCCGCGCAGCGCGCAGGCGGAGCAGGGTTTTGAGCTTCTCGTCAAGCTGCCGGACGGTGAGGCTGGCCATCGAATAGTCCTTGCCTGCCAGTATTATAGCACCAGAATGATTGCATTGCAATCAACGCAATCAACGGACGAAAGCCAGCCACGCCAACAGAGCCGCAATCACCCAGAGCGCCCCGATGATCCAGGCGTCGCGGCGGGCCTCCGCCTTGTCGATCTCGTCGATGGTCCGCTGCGACAGGACGAAGCCCTCGCGGGTAATTTCGTCGAGCTGATCGAGCACGCGGGCGCCGCGGGTTAAAAGGCCCGGCACGCTGCCGAAAAAGCGGCCGAGCTCCGAAGCGCCCTGGGCTGCGCCTTCCAGCTTGCCGGCCGGCCCGAGATGCCGTGCGATCCATTCGCCTACGACCGGCTCCGCGGTGCTCCAAATGTCGAGCTTGGGATCAAGTGTACGCGCCACGCCTTCGACCACCACCATGGTCTTTTGCAGCAGCAGCAGTTCGGGCCGCGTGCGCATGTCGAAAATGCCCGTCACCTCGAACAGCAGCGTGAGCAGCCGCGCCATGGATATTTCTTCCGCGGTGCGGCTGTGGATCGGCTCGCCGATGGCGCGGATGGCCTGCGCGAAATTTTCGACCGAATGGTACGGCGGCACATAGCCGGCCTCGAAATGAACCTCGGCCACGCGATGATAATCGCGCATGATGAAGCCGTGCAGGATCTCCGCCAGAAACATGCGCTCTTTCATGCCAAGGCGGCCCATGATGCCGAAGTCCACGGCAACGAGCCGGCCTGCGTCATCGACGAACAGATTTCCGGGATGCATGTCGGCGTGAAAGAAGCCGTCGCGCAGCGCGTGGCGCAGGAACGACTGGATCAGCGCGCGGGCGAGCTGGCGCAGGTCGAAGCCCTTGGCTAGCAGGTGGGCGCGGTCCGAAAGCGGCGTCCCATCGACCCATTCGAGCGTCAGCACCTCTTTGCTGGTGCGGTCCCAATCGACCGCCGGTACGCGGAAATCCGGATCGTCCTTGGTGTTCTCCGCCATTTCCGAGAGCGCCGCCGCCTCCAGGCGAAAATCCATTTCGACCATGACGGAGCGCCGCAAGGTGTCCACGACTTCGACCAGCCGCAGCCGTCGCGCCTCGGCCGAGAGATTTTCGGCGTGCCGTGCCGCGTAAGTGAAGGCGTGCAGGTCGGCGTGGAAGCGCTGTTCGACTCCGGGGCGCAATACTTTGACGGCGACCGGGCGCGGACCGGATGACGTCGCCACCTCGGCGCGATGCACCTGGGCGATCGATGCGGCGGCGACCGCTGGACCAAAGCTGGCGAAGACAGCGCCGAGCGGTTTGCCCAACGACGCCGCGACGGCGGCTTCCGCCTCGCTTTGCGGAAACGGCGGCATGTGGTCCTGCAACTGCTCGAGGTCGCGCGCGAGTGCGGCGCCCACCACGTCAGGACGTGTCGCCAGGAACTGGCCGAGTTTGACGTAGCTCGGCCCGAGCCGCGTGAGCGCCGTCGACAAGCGGCTCTCCACGGTGCCGCTGCTTGGCCGCTCGATCAAACGCGCCAGGCGCACCGCGGCGCGCGCCGGCGCCGGCAGCATGACCGGATCGACGGCGCCGAGCACGCCTTCGCGGGCGAACACGAAACCGGCGCGGCCGAGACGGATGAGATACGTGGGGCCGGAAATCACAAGCGCCAGCCGGAGTGCAGCGCCACGATCCCGCCGGTCATGATTTTATGGGTGACGCGCGCAAAGCCTGCGGTGCGCAGCATGGCCTCGAAGGCCGGCGGGCTCGGAAAGCGGCGGATCGATTCGACCAGATACCGATAGGACTCGGCATCGCCGGCGACGACGCGGCCGAGCGCGGGGATGACGTTGCGCGAGTAAAGCTCGTAGAGCCGGTCGAGGCCCGGAACATCGACCGCGGAGAATTCGAGGCAAAGAAACTTGCCGCCGATCTTGAGCACGCGGAACGCCTCGGCGAGCGCGGTCTCAATGCGCGTCACGTTGCGGATGCCGAACGCAATCGTGACCGCGTCGAAGCTGCGGTCGCCGAATGGCAGCGCCTCGGCGTTCGCTTCCGTGAACGTAACGGCGTCGCCGAGACCGCGAGCCGCAGCGCGTTCGCGGCCGACGGCGAGCATGTCGGCGTTGATGTCGCAGACCGTCACCCGCGTTTGCGCGCCGCCGGCCTCGATCACCCGCAACGCCACGTCGCCGGTGCCGCCGGCGAGGTCGAGCAACGCAAACGGTCTGTTTTTCGGCGGATCGAGCGCCGTGACCAGCGCGTCTTTCCAGGCCCGATGCAGCCCGAGCGACATCAGGTCATTCATCAAATCGTAGCGTCGCGCGACACTGCGAAACACGTTGTCGACCAGCGTCTGCTTTTCGCTAAGCGGTACTGTGCGCGAGCCGAAAGGGGCGGTTTCTTCCATGGCTGAACTCTGCTGATAACCATAGCGCGGCGTCGCGCGCGACGCTATGTGTTGAAAATTAACCATGTAGCCTGGGCCGCGCGCCGGATCGTGCAATGCCTGAACTGCCGGAAGTCGAAACGGTGCGCCGCGGCCTCGAACCGGCCATGGACGGCGCACGCTTCATCAAGGTCGAGGTTCACCGCGGCGATTTGCGCTGGCCGCTGCCGAAGGATTTTGTGCCGCGCCTGGAAGGTAAAACCGTCACGGGTATCGGGAGACGGGCCAAATATCTGCTCGCCGATCTTTCGTCCGGCGATGTGCTGCTCATGCACCTTGGCATGTCGGGCTCGTTCCACGTTTTCGATGAAAAAAATGCGGGCCCAGGATTGGGCAATTATTATCACGAGCGCTCGCAGCACGCCGCCCACGATCATGTGGTCTTTCACATGTCCTCGGGCGCGATCGTCACGTTCAACGATCCGCGGCGGTTCGGCTCCATGAAGATCGTGCCGCGGCAAAAACTCGACGCGGAGCCGCTGCTCAACCGGCTCGGTCCCGAGCCGCTGGGCAACGCATTCGACGCTGCCATGCTGGCGCGAGCCTGCAAGGGCAAGAAGACGAGCCTCAAAGCCGCGCTGCTGGACCAGCGCATCGTCGCAGGCCTCGGCAACATCTACGTCTGCGAGGCGTTGCATCGCGCGCGGCTCTCGCCCAAACGGCTGGCCATGACGATCGCCAGCAAGACCGGCGCGCCGAACGAGCGTGCCGAACGATTGGTGGAGGGCATCAAGGCGGTGCTCCAGGACGCGATCAAAGCCGGTGGTTCATCGTTGCGCGATCACAAGCGCACCGACGGCGAGTTGGGCATGTTTCAGCATCACTTCCGCGTCTATGATCGCGAAGGCGAGAAGTGTCCGACGCCCGGCTGCCGAGGCAAGATCAAGCGCATCGTGCAGAATGGACGCTCGACGTTTTATTGTCCGAGCTGTCAGAAGTGAATTTTTCAGCGCCGGGAAAATGCCAATGAGCACCGAACACATCATCGTCGAGACACGCGGCCGGGTCGGTCTTATCCGGCTCAACCGCCCGCAGGCGCTGAATGCGCTCAACGGCGCGCTGATGCGCGAACTTGCCGCGGCCGTGGATGCATTCGAGGCCGACGACAAAATCGGCTGCATGGTCATCACCGGCTCAGAGAAAGCATTTGCGGCGGGCGCCGACATCAAAGAGATGGCGGACAAGAGCTTTACCGACGTGTATTTCGCCGATTTCACGGCGGCGTGGCATCGGATCGCGCAGGCGCGCAAGCCGGTGATTGCCGCGGTCGCCGGTTTCGCGCTTGGCGGCGGCTGCGAGCTGGCGCAACAATGCGATCTCATTATCGCGGCCGACAACGCGAAATTCGGGCAGCCGGAAATCAAGCTCGGCATTATTCCGGGCATTGGCGGCACTCAGCGCCTTACGCACGCCGTCGGCAAGGCCAAGGCCATGGACCTCATTCTGACCGGCCGCATGATGGACGCGGCTGAAGCTGAGCGCTCCGGGCTCGTCGCGCGCGTGGTGCCGGCGGCGAGCCTGCTCGACGAGGCGCTCAAGGTCGCGGAAACGATCGCGTCCATGTCGCTGCCGTCGGTGCTCGCGGCGAAGGAGTCGGTCAATCGCGCCTTCGAAACTTCGCAGGCCGAAGGCATACGCTTCGAGCGGCGGATTTTTCATTCCTTGTTCGCGACGCACGACCAGAAGGAAGGCATGAACGCCTTCATCGAAAAGCGGCCGCCGAAATTCGAGAACAAGTAATTCAGCGCTGTCATGCTCCGCTGGCGCCGACGATGATAGCGATCACTTCCGTACGCAAATAACGCGCAAGATCGATTGATCGATCGCGCCGCGTCCGCCCGCCGGCGTGATGCCATGCGACGTGAGAAAGGCGCGGATTGTGCCGGCCGGCACCAGCATGGCCTGCGCGGTCGCGGGACCGTTGCCGGCGACCACCGGCGAATTCAGCTCCACCATTCCGGCGAAACGGCCTTGCGCATCGACCGCCGCGGCGCCCGAGAAGCCAAGCTTGGGCGCGGGCTCGACGGTTTGGCCGCTCAAATGCGCGGACACGCTCGTCACCGCGCCGCCGCCTTCCTGCGCCAGCGGATCGGCGATGCCCGCCAGAGTGAGCTGCTGGCCTTGGCTCGTGCCGGCCAGCGGCGCCGGCACCAGGTTGTGCGCGCCATAAAGCCGGATCAGCGCCAGATCGTTGGCGCTGTCTTCGGCAATGCGCGCCGCGTGTCCGAAACCCGGAACCGTCAGGGCCACGCAGTCGGCCGTGACTCTGGCCGGCGCGATGAGGTCGCCGTCTCGATCCGCCACGATCGCGGTGCCGTACTCGACCCCGCGTTTCTGTCCGGGGGGCGGTGCGGCCTTCGGGTCGGGGAATCCAACAAATGAATCGCCCATCGCGATGGCGACCGGCATCATGATGCCGGCGGTGGCCTGATCATACAGGATGGTGATGCCGCGCACTTCGCTGCCGCTGGTTTCAGCGCGGACAATGAAGTTCTTTAGTCCCTGCGTTCCGGAAATGACAAAGGAGTCCGGCTTGAGCACGCTTGCATCGGCGTGGCGCTGCCGCGTTGTCTTTTTTTCCTCGTCGAACAGCGCCGGCAAGGAGGCCTCGCTCAGGCGGAACGTTTCGATCCGGATCGTATCGTGTCCCGAAGCCCATCGGCTGCCGGTGCGGGAAGCGCCTGCGGGCGAGACGAGCTTCGTCGGCACGCCGAGGCGTGCTCCGGTCGCCGGATCGTCGATGATCTGCCAGCCGTCCGCTTGCTGTGGCCCATGGGCCGCCGCATCAAGGCGCGCACGCTCCTGCTCGTTGAGAACGCCGGTTTCCTTGTTGCCGGTGATTTTCTGAAAGGCCTTGATGGCCTCGACCGTGCGCTGATCGTAATCGCCGCCGGGAGCGCCTTCGTAATGGCCGAGCCAGGCGAGGTCGGCCTGAACCGCGAAACGTTCCGCCTCCGGAATGGGCGCATAGATGGCTGCGACGGGGGATGCGTGAGCCGCTTTTTCACGCGTCCCTGATTTGCCGTGCCGCAGTGAGCCGGTCTGATCGGCCGCCGCTGCTGCGACCTTGGCTGCCGCTGTTGCGACCTTGGCCGGTGCTGTTGCGACCTTGGCCGGCGCCTGATGCGCCTCGGGTTTCTTAGCCGGGCGCGGCGCCGCTTTGGCAGGCTTCTTGAGCGCGACAGTCTGCGCAGACAACTGGGAAAAGGCGGAATCCAGAGCGAGCGCAGGCGCGCCCGCTGCCAGCATGCCGACCAAAATGGCCGCCAATCTCGTATTCATCCCCACACCCAACCGTAGGGGTTCAGGATAGCCCAACAGCGCGCCAACGCAATATTCTCCCTATATCTTGACCACATCATTCATCGGGCGTTCCGTCGCGGCCCAGGGACCATCATGCTCTCGCCTGAGGAACTTGAACGGTATGCGCGCCACATTGTGCTGCGCGAAGTGGGCGGCCCCGGACAGGCCGCGCTGCGCCGCGCGCGCGTGCTGGTGATCGGCGCCGGCGGCCTTGGCGCACCCGTCCTGCTCTATCTCGCCGCCGCGGGCGTGGGCACACTCGGCGTGGTCGATGACGACGTGGTGAGCCTGTCGAACCTGCAGCGGCAAGTGATTCACGCAACGCCAGACATCGGCAAGCCGAAGGTCGACAGTGCGGCCGCCATGATCGACCGGCTCAATCCCCATGTGGCCGTCGAGCCGCACGGCGTCCGGCTTACGGCGCAAAACGCGCTGGAATTCATCGGCCGCTATGACATTGTGGCCGACGGGTCTGACAATTTCGCCACGCGCTACCTCGTCTCCGACGCCTGCTACTTCGCCAAGAAGCCCTTGGTCACGGCAGCGCTCGGCACTTTCGACGCCACGCTGACGACGATCCGGGCGCACGAGCGCAACGCCGACGGCAAGCCCAACCCGACTTACCGCTGCCTGTTTCCCGAGCCGCCGCCACCCGGCAGCGTTCCGGCTTGCGCCGAGGCCGGAGTTTTGGGTGCGCTGGCCGGCGTGATCGGATCCATGATGACGCTCGAAATCATTCGCGAGATTGTGCGTTTCGGCGAAAGCCTGGTCGGGCGGCTGGTGATGATCGACGCGCGCGGAATGCGTTTCGAAACGTTGCGCTATGAATGGGATCCGGCGAACCCATTATCGGGCGAGAAGCCGACGATCCACGATCTGTCAGGGCATAGCCAGGGCGCTTAGCCAATTATTCAACCGGCGGCCACGTCAACGTTAATCCCGGATCGCTGTGGCGTTCTTAGCCTTCGGATGCTTTCCTCATCGTCAATGTGATGCGGAGATGTCCATGACTGACGATGTTCATTTTCCCGAGCTGCGATGCTCGCTCGCCCAACCTGAAAACAATTTGCGTCTCAGCCAAGACGGTAATGGCCCGGTGAGGTCGATCAATCACGTCCAAAAGATGCCCACCGAGATGATCATCGGTCCTTGGTATCTTGATGAATTCGGCAATCCGAGCCGGGAAATTAGAGCGCGCGACTAACCGTTCACCCCTGAGGGATCGGTCGAGCGCGGCTCGCAGCGGGTTCGTGATGCCCGCGACTCTCACCGCGCCTGCCCGTGATAAACGCTGTTCGGCCGCATGTCGGTTGCGGACGCCACGCGATTCGACATGTTGAAAAAGCCGGCCACCGCGGCGATGTCCCAGATATCGCGGTCGGAAAAGCCGGCGCGGCGCAACGCCTCCCGATCCTCTTCTTCGATCAGCCACGGTTCCGCCGTGAGCTTGACGGCGAACTCGAGCATGGCGCGTTCGCGCCGCGACAGCCGCGCCGCGCGGAAATTCATCGCCATCAATTCGCCGAGCACGGGATCGCCGGAAAGTTGACGCACGGCCGCGCCGTGGGCGACGAGGCAGTAATAGCAGCGGTTCTGCGAGGAGACTGCAACCGCGATCATCTCGCGCTCCAGCTTGCTCAAGCCGGATGGCGCCAGCATCAGGTCGTTGTACATGGCGACAAACGCTGAAAGCTTCGCCGTGTCGAATGCGTAGGCTTTGAGCACGTTCGGCACGAAGCCAAGCTTCTCCTCGCATTTGGCGAAATAGGCCGCCATCTCGGCTGACAGAGGCGCCGCCGGCAGCGCAAATGCCGTAATCGCCGTGTCGTCGCCCGCCGCTGCGCTGGGACGAGCTTTTGAGGCGCGACCTTCCGGAACGCATTTGCGGTTGCGCTTGGCCATTGGGCTCCCCGTAGCTCTCGTCACGCCGCTGTCGGCGGCGCTCGATACAAGGACATTATAAATAAATTTCGGTGTAGCGGATGTGCGCGCCGCGTGGCTAACATCGGCGAAATTCGGGAGCGCCGAGAGGGAAATATGGCCGTTGTCGATAATTCCCGCAGCGAGGGCGGCCGCAGCAGCCAATCGATGCTCAGGTCAGCCGCTGCGGCGCTGGCGTTGCGCGAGCCCGGTGTCCCGGAAGATTTTCTCGAAGATTTTTTCGGGCAGGCGTTGCCTGAGGATCTGGAGCGCTACCGGCCCCAAGAACTCGCGGCGATCGCCGATGATTCCTGGGCGTTCTTCAGGCAACGCACGCCAGGGGTTCCGAAGCTGCGGCTGGTCCCGGCGGACATGGCGCCCGGTATTTCGATACTCGATATCGTCAACGACGATATGCCGTTTCTTCTGGACTCGGTGGTTGGCGAGCTTAGCGAGCGCGGTCTCGACATTCGCCTGCTCGTGCACCCGGTATTCACGGTCGAGCGCGACACAGCGGGCACCCTTACGGGGTTCGAAGGAACTCGCAGGGGCGATGGGCAGCGCGAAAGCTTCATTCACATTCACATCGACGGCTTGGACGATGAGCCCGCGCGGACCGACGTGCTTCGCGCGCTCGAAGGCATTCTTGCCGAGGTGCGCATCTGCGTGCAGGATTGGCGCCCGATGCTGGCGCGGGCGAGCGATATCATCGCCGACCTACGCGCGAACCCGCCGCCGCTTCCGGCGGCCGAGATAGCCGAAGCGATCGCGTTTCTCGAATGGCTTACCGCGGACAATTTCACCCTGCTGGGTGCGCGTGATTATGACTTCAAGAGCAATGGCACTTCGCTTGAGCCGAACTTTGAAACTGGCCTAGGCCTGCTACGCTCGCGCGACGTGCGGCCGTTGCAGAGATGGAATCGGCCTCTCACCATCACGTCGGAAATCCGGGCGGTGTTGGAGCAACCCAGACTGCTCCTGGTCACCAAATCGACCATAGGCTCGCGAGTCCATCGCCGCGCCGACCTCGACTATATCGGCGTCAAGCGTTTTGACCGTGACGGCAAGCTGCTCGGCGAACACCGGATCTGCGGCCTGTTCACCTCGACCGCCTATACGGCCTCGGTGAGCGCCATTCCCTATCTGCGGCGCAAGGCTGACGACATCATCCGCCGCGCCGGCTTCGATGCGAACAGCCATTCCGGCCGGGCGCTGGTCAACGTGCTCGAGACCTATCCACGCGACGAGCTGTTCCAGATCGACGAAGATCTGCTCTACGATTTCGCGCTTGCCATTCTTCAGCTTGCGGACCGGCCACGCGTGCGCGTGTTGCCGCGCCGTGACCGTTTCGACCGGTTCGTTTTTGTCCTGGTGTATGTTCCGCGCGATCGCTACGACAGCCGGATCAGGGCCGCGATCGGCGAGTATCTCGCTACGACATTCAAGGGCAGCGTGCGCGCCTTCTATCCCTTCTTTCCCGAAGGGCGGCTGGTCCGCGTTTATTTCATCATTGGGCGCAACGAAGGCGAGACGCCGAACCCCGACCGCGCAACGCTCGACCTCGCCGTGGAAGAGATCGTACGCAGCTGGATTGACGGCCTCGATGAGGCGATCACCGCTGCGCATGAGCCGTCGCAAGCCCGCGAGATGGCGGTGCGATATTGCGGTGCATTTCCCATCGACTATCGCGAAGTCTATTCGCCCGCGATGGCGGTCGGCGATATTCGCGTCCTCGAAACGCTCACGACTGCGCATTCGCTTGGCGTCGATCTTTATCGGGAGGGCGGCGCGGAAGCGACGCGCGCCGGGCTGAAAGTGTTCAGCCAGAGCCGGCCGATTTCGCTCTCGGAGCGGGTGCCGGTGCTGGAGAACATGGGCTTCCGCGTCGTCGACGAGCGCACCTATCACATTGAGCCCAAGGGCGCGCCCGATGTCTGGTTTCACGACATGGAGCTGGAAAGTGCATCGGGACAGCCGATCGACCTTTCCGCGCTCGAGAAGCCGCTGGAGGAATGCTTTCTCGCGGTGATGGGACGCGACGCTGAGAACGACGGCTACAACGCGCTCGTCCTCGCGGCCGGCCTCGTCTGGCGCGACGTCGCGCTCATCCGCAGCATCTCGCGTTTCCTGCGCCAGATTCGTGTGCCCTATTCGCAAGACTACATGTGGGCGACGCTGCGCAAGCACTCCGGCATCGCGGCCAGCATCGTGGCCTTGTTCCACGCGCGGTTCGATCCAAAAATTGCCACCACAGAGAACGAGCGCACGGTGCGCCAGGCCGAAATATCCTCGTCGATTGAAACCGCCCTGCAGGGCGTCGACAGCCTCGATGAGGATCGCATCCTGCGCCATTTCGTCAACGCGGTCATGGCCGCGATCCGCACCAATTTCTATCAGCGCGACAAGAGCGGAAGCGTGAAAGAGCTTATCGCGATAAAATTCGCAAGCCACAAAGTCGACGATATGCCGCTGCCGCGGCCGCTCTACGAGATTTTCCTCTATTCGCCGCGACTAGAGGCTGTGCACCTGCGCTTCGGCAAGGTGGCGCGCGGCGGCATTCGCTGGTCCGACCGGCCGCAGGATTTTCGCACCGAAGTTCTCGGCCTGGTGAAAGCGCAGAACGTCAAGAACGCCGTCATTGTGCCAGTCGGCGCCAAGGGCGGCTTTATCCCAAAATATCTGCCGGCCGGCGGCACCCGCGATGCCATCCAGGCCGAGGGTGTCGCCACCTACAAGATGTTCATCTCGACGCTCCTCGACATCACCGACAGTATCGGACCCGGAAAGGCCGGCGTTATTCCGCCGGCCGACGTGGTGCGCTACGAGGGCGACGATCCCTACCTCGTGGTCGCCGCCGACAAGGGCACGGCGACCTTCTCCGACATCGCCAACGATATCGCCATTGAGCACGGCTACTGGCTCGGCGACGCGTTCGCCTCAGGCGGCTCGGCCGGATACGACCATAAGAGGATCGGCATTACCGCACGCGGCGCCTGGGAGTCGGTCAAGCGCCATTTCCGCGAGTTGGACGTCAACATCCATACCACGCCGTTCACCGTGGTCGGCGTCGGCGACATGTCGGGCGACGTGTTCGGCAACGGCATGTTGCGTGAGAAGACGACCAAGCTCGTCGCCGCATTCGATCATCGCGATATCTTCATCGATCCCGCCCCGGATGCCGAACGAACCTTCGCGGAACGCCAGCGCCTGTTCGATCTGCCGCGTTCGAGCTGGCAGGATTTCGACAAGAGCCTGCTCTCGCCAGGCGGCGGCATCTATTCGCGTAGCGCCAAGGAAATTCGGCTGTCCGCGGAGGCGCAAAAGCTTCTTGGCGTCGGCGAACGCCTTACCCCGCAAGAACTCGTTCGCGCCATCCTCAAAACGAAGGTCGACCTGATCTTCTTCGGCGGTATCGGCACCTATGTGCGCGCTACGGACGAAACCGACGAGTCGGTCGGCGACCGCGCCAACGACGCGCTGCGCATCGCCGGGAAGGAGTTGCGCTGCAAGGTGATCGGTGAAGGCGCCAACCTCGGCATGACTCAGCGTGGGCGGATCGAGGCGGCCCTCCACGGCGTCAAGCTCAATACCGACGCCATCGATAATTCGGCCGGCGTGAACACCTCCGACATGGAGGTGAACATCAAGATCGCGCTGAGCATTCCGCTGCATGACGGCCGCCTCGCCATGCACGAGCGAAATGCGCTGTTGGCCGAAATGACCGACGAAGTCGCCGCGCTGGTGCTCCGTAACAACTACCTGCAGCCGCTCGCGATCTCCCTCTCCGACCGCCGCGGCATGGAGGATTTCGGCTTCCTGCAGCGGCTCATTCAGACCCTGGAAGCGCGCGGGCTTCTCGACCGCGCGGTCGAGTACCTGCCGGACGACATGGCGCGCACGGAGCGCCGCCGCCGCATGCAGCCGTTCACCCGGCCGGAGCTTTCTGTGCTGCTCGCTTACGCCAAGCTTTCGCTCCACGACGATTTGCTGGAATCGACGGTGCCGGACGAGCCGTATCTCGCCCGCGAACTTGAGCGCTACTTCCCCAAAGAGATCGACGAACGTTACCCCGAGGCGATCGAGCATCATCGGCTGCGCCGCGAAATCGTCGCCACGCAGCTCGGGAATTCGATGATCAATCGCGGCGGGCCTTCGCTCATCGTGCGCATCGCCGATCAGACCGGCGCCGGGCCTGCCGCTATCGCTGCTTCGTTCGCCGCCGTGCGCGACAGCTATAGGATGAGCGCGCTCAATACGGAGATCGACGGCCTCGACAATCGGATACCTGGGAGTGTCCAGCTCGAACTGTACACTGCCGTGCAGAACCTCCTCCTCGACCGCATCGTCTGGTTCCTACGCAACGTCGATCTCTCGAAAGGCCTCGCCGACATCGTGAGCCATTACCGGGAGGGAATCGCCGCAGTTGCGGCGTGTCTCGACAGTGTGCTGCCGGAAGATGCCGCGCGCGCTCGCCGGGCACGGCGGCAAGAACTTGGCGAGGCGGGCGTGCCCGACACGCTTGCCGGCCATATGGCCGATCTCGGTCCGCTTACCGCCGCACCCGACATCGTGCTGGTGGCAGACCGCACCGCCAAGCCCATCGGCGAAGTCGCCGCCACCTATTTTGCCGCCGGCGCGTTCTTCCGCCTCGACCGGATCACGAGCGCGGCCGCCACCATCCCGATTGCCGATTACTTCGATCGGCTAGCGCTTGATCGGGCGCGGGACTCGATCGGCGATGCCGAACGCCGGCTCGCCGCCGCCATGGTGGCGAACGGCGCAGTCGGCGAGAGCGCGGTCGAGGCTTGGGTCGAACCGCGGAAGAGTGAGGTGGAACGGATTCGGATGGCGATCCACGAAATCGCTGGTTCTGGGCTTACGCTTTCAAAGCTTTCGGTCGCCGCCAGCTTGCTGGGCGACCTGGTGAAAAACTAAGATTTCACGGAGCTTTCCACGTCCCGATCGTGTTCGAAAATAAAAAAGAACCCCAAGCAGATACGCGCTTGGGGTTCTTCGAGTCGTTGCCTCAATACATAGGCTTATTGGGACCGGACGGCGGGGTGTCGGGGGATGGGGGAGCCGTCCGGCTGGCCTAATGCCGGGAAAATAGTGAAGTGTTTTGCAGATGCAATGTAGATCACGCGTTAGTGTTATCGGGGTGGGTGCGTCAAAGCGCCCGACGCGAAGATGTTCTTCCCACGTAGCTCTTAACCAACGCTCTTAATGAGATGCCGTCGGGCAGCGATGTACCGCCTCTGGACAACTCCAACTGGCGCCGGCGGTTTTAGACCAGCTCACGGCTCGTATCGGGAAGTCCGAAGCGGTGCAGATCGGTGCCGTGCACATCGAGCCACGTCTTGGCGCGTTCGTGGTCCGGGCAAAGCCGTTGGACCAGCCGCCAGAATCGCGCGGAATGATTCATCTCGACCAGATGCGCAACCTCATGGGCGGCGAGGTAATCCAGCACGGAAGTCGGCGCCAAAATGAGCCGCCAGGAAAACGAAAGCGACCCGGTTGTGGAACATGAGCCCCAGCGGCTCGATTGGTCGCGAACGGCTACGCGCTTGATGCGCACGCCGATCTCGCTGGCGAAGCGGAGGCTCGCGGCTTCAAGATCGCGCTTGGCTTCGCGGCGCAGGTAGTCATTGATGCGGCGGTCGACGTGCGGCGCGCCGCCGGCAACGCAGAGCAGGCGTTCGCCGCGCGCGTCCTTTTCGGTCCACACCGTGCCGCGCATGTCGCGGCGATGTGCGATGCGGTGCGGCACTCCGCGCAGCGGCACGACAACGCCGTCGGTAAACGGTGCTGCTTCGGGCAGTCGGTCGAGGCGGGCGGCGATCCAGCCGCCGTGCTTTTGCGCAAACTCGCGTGCCTCTTGGAGCGTGCCGCGTGGCGGGATGGTGAGCACGACTTCCCGCGTGGCAGACTGGATGCGTAACGTATAACGCCGCGCTTGGCGGTGTCGCCGCACGCGAACTAGGTAGATTGATCTGTCGAAGACGATCTGGATCGCCTGAGGCTCGCTCGGACGACGATAGAGCAGCGCGTGCCGCGGCATGACTAACTACCCCCAACCCCGACTAGGCAGGGATACTGCCATATCCAAAGCGCTGCGTAGCCCCTTTGATAATCACGGGTGCGGCATACAAGATGTTGCGGCTGCCGGGCGATCTGCGTGCCAGAGAATGGGATTCATGGAATGAATTTCCATCCACTTATTCTCGCTGGCGCGGCGGGCGAAATTGATCGCCGCTGATTCAGAGATTCGTTAGCATTTTCAATGCGTTAGTGAGAACGCTTTGGCCCCGCGGGGCGTTTGGGCCGATCAAATCGGGCATTTTGCCCGTTTTTGGTAGCAGCGAGGCGGCGAAACGGCCCCAGGGAGACGGCGGTCAGGCGTGGTGGAGCGTGCCGCCATTGTGGGTGCGGCGCTTGGAGTGACCGTTGCGCGCGATACGGTTCGCGTGACTCATGGACAATACGAAATCGGCGATGCGCGGAGCGATTTCGGCCCGGAAGCGGGAGCCGTTGAAGACGCCGTAATGTCCGACGGCGGGCTGTAGCCAATGGGCCTGGCGATCGGCTGGAATGTTCGGGCAGAGGCGGTGAGCGGCCTCGGTCTGGCCGACGCCGGAAATGTCGTCGTGTTCACCTTCGATCGTGAGCAGCGCGACGCGTTTGATTTGGCCCGGATCGACCGGCCGGCCGCGGTGAGTCATGTGGCCTTCGGGCAGATCGTGGCGAACGAACACGGTCTCGACGGTTTGCAGATAGAACTCGGCGGCCAGATCCATCACCGCCAAATACTCGTCGTAAAATTCCTTGTGCTTCTGCGCCGAGTCGCCGTCGCCGCGTACGAGATGCATGAACAACTGCTTGTGCGCCTCGATATGACGATCGAGGTTCATGCTGACGAAGCCGTTGAGTTGTAGAAAACCCGGATAGACGTCGCGCATGAAGCCGGGATTTGGAAACGGCACCTTGGTGATGACGTGGTTCCGAAACCACTCAGTGCCGCGCCGTTCCGCCAGAGTGTTCACGACGGTGGGATTGATGCGCGTATCGATCGGACCGCCCATCAGCACCATGGAAACCGGGACGTATGGATCTTCGTCCGCCTCCATCAGTGCGACGGCCGCCAAGACCGGCACGGATGGCTGACAAACGGCGACCACGTGGGTGTCGCCGCCGAGCGCGTGCAGCATCGAGATCAGATAGTCGATGTAATCGTCGAGATCGAAGCGTCCTTCCGAAACCGGAACCATGCGCGCGTCCACCCATTCGGTGATATACACATCGTGGTTGGGAAGAAACGCCTCGACTGTGCCGCGCAGCAGCGTTGGGTAATGGCCCGACATCGGCGCAACGATCAGCAGCCGCGGCTGCGGGCGCTTCGGATTGTGGGCGAAGATGCGCTCGAAATGGATGAGGCGACAGAACGGCCGTTCCCAAACGGTCTTCAGCTGCACGGGAACGCGCTCCCCGCCGACCAGCGTCGAGGAGATCCGCCATTCGGGCCGGCCGTAGCGGCGTGTCGAACGCTCAAAAAGTTCGCAGGCGGCGGCGATCGACTTTCCGTAGGTGGTGAAGGAGAGCGGATTGACGGGGTTCTTGAAGAACAATCGCGTGGCGTCGGCCCAGGCCCGGGACGGATTGAGCGCTGCGTGGCTCATCTCGTAGAACCAATACATTGGGGCCGCCAGCAGTGCGCCACCGTCGCCCGGCGTCGCGGGCGCGCCACCAAACTCCCCGATAGCCATGGATGAACCCTGCCCGGCTTGCTGCACTGCAGCACTATTGCGATCATCTGTCATATCGGCATCATAAAAGCAATTTTTCCTGATAATTACGTAAGAAGTGAGCTGTCTGGCGGCTACTCGCAGCGCACATATCCGCCATTCTGTCGATTGGGCAAAGCCTTCGGCGGTTAACGCGCCGGCAGCCCTATTCGCCGGTCTGCATCAGCGAACCGTGGCGGCGCGCGCTCCGCAGCAGCGCCAGGAACCCGGCGACGCCGGCGGCAAACAGCACGATGTTGAGGCCGAGCGCGTCGAGCATCAGCTCGGGCCGGAACACCTTGTCGATCAAGAGCGAGCGCATGCCCTCGAAGACGTAGGTGGGCGGCAACGCCCAGGCGACCGGCTGCAGCCACACCGGCAGCGTCGTCACCGGGTAGTAGACGCAGGTCAGCGGCATGAAGATAAACATGATCGACCAGGCGAAGTTCTCCGCGCCCATGCCGTTGCGGAGGATCAGGCCGGAGACAAAAATGCCGATCGCCCAGCTGGTCAGCATCAGATTGAAAAAGAACGCCACCAGCGCAAAGCCCAGTGCGTAAAGATTGAAACCGAAAAATGCGATGGCGAGCAGCGTCACCGGCACCGCGCCGATCGACAGGCGAACCACGCTCATCACCATCAATGCAACAATGAACTCGAACGGACGTAGCGGGCTCATCATCAGGTTGCCGATGTTGCGCGACCACATTTCTTCGAGGAACGACATGGAGAAGCCAAGTTGGCCGCGAAACAGGATGTCCCACAGCAGCACCGCGCCGATAAAGGTGCCGCCGGCACGTGCGAAGAAGCCGGCGTTGTTGGCGATGTAGTATTGGAGGAAGCCCCAGGTGAGCATCTGCACCGTGGGCCAGTAGACGAGGTCGAGCAGCCGCGGCCACGACGAGCGCAGCAGATACCAGTAGCGCAGCATCATCGCGGCGACCCGGCGGGCGGAGAACGCCTCGATATGTTCGGCGAACAGGCTCATTGTGCCGCCTCGTTTTCGATGCCGTTGCCGCGCGCGACGTCGAGAAACACTTCTTCGAGGGTGCGCCGGCCATAGCGGGTCAAGAGCTTGGCGGGCGTATCGTCGTCTTCAATGCGCCCGTTTTTCAGCATGATGACGCGTTGGCACAGCCGCTCGACCTCGTTCATGTTGTGCGAGGCAAGCAGCACGGTGGCGTGGCGCTCGTGGCAATAGCGTTCGAGGTGGGCGCGCACCCAATCGGCTGTGTCGGGATCGAGCGACGCCGTCGGCTCGTCGAGCAACAGTACGTCCGGATTGTTGATCAGCGCCTTGGCGAGCGAGACCCGCGTTTTTTGCCCGGCCGACAGCCGGCCGGTCGGGCGGTCGAGCAGATCGGTCAGGTTGAGCTCGCGCGCGAGTTTGGCGATGCGCTCCTTCAAGTCGGTGACGCCGTAGAGCATGCCGAACACGGTCAGGTTCTGCCGGATGGTCAGCCGCATCGGCACTTCCACATAGGGACTTTCGAAATTCATGCGCTGGAGCACGCGGTAGCGTTGCCGCGGCATCTTGGCGCCGAGCACGGTCACGCGGCCCGAGGTTGGCGTCACCAGCCCCATGATGGTGGCGATGGTCGTGGTCTTGCCGGCGCCGTTGCCGCCAAGGAGCGCGGTGATCGAACCGGGTGTCAGCGTGAACGAGATGCCGTCGACGGCCGGCACCGTCTTATAGATCTTGACCAGGCGGTCGATGGCTATGGGAGGTGCGGCGGGCATGGCCGCGCAGATGTGGCGCGCTCGGCCCACGGAGGCAAGGGGCGACTAGCCGGTATGCGAGGGGGATATATGGAAGCGGGCCATAGAAGATGGCACAAGGCGAAAGGGAGCGGCAGTCCCGCAGAGCTTCCGCAGCCGAATCATGTCGAATGAGCCTCATCACTCTCGCACAGGCTGAACGCATCATCGACGCCATTATCGAGCGCGGCGCGGCGCTCGATCTGCGGCCAATCAGCGTGATCGTGGTCGAACCGGGCTGCAAGGTGAAGGCGTTCAAGAAGGAAGACGGCGCTTCGATGATCCGCTTCGAGATGGCCTACGGCAAGGCCTATGCGGCTTTGTCGCTTGGCCGCAGCTCCAAACTTGTGCACCAGCGCGCCGAGGAACGCCCGATCTTCATACGCTACCTGATCGCGGCGAGCGGCGAGCAGATTTTCCCGGAAGGCGGCGGCACGCTGATCCGCGACCACGATGGCGAGGTCATCGGCGCGGTCGGGGTGACGGGAGATACGGAGGACCGCGACGAGGAGCTTGCCGTGTTCGGGATTCACGCCGCCGGCCTTAAGACTGACGAGGACTGCGCCGCCATGGGCCGCCGCATCGGATTGATTAAGACCAACCCGGTCACCAGCCGCTCGTCCCCGCGAAAGCGGGGACCCAGATAAGTTATTCCCGGAGGAGCTGGATTGCCGCTTGCGCGGCAATGAGCGGACAATAAAGAAGAGGCACCATGAAAGTTGGGTTGTTTGATCACATAGAAGATGGCGCGCGCCCGCTCACGACGCTGTTCGACGAGCGCCTGAAATTCGCCGAGGCGGCCGACGCCTCCGGCATCTATTGTTTGCATCTCGCCGAACACCATGCGACGCCGCTCAACATGGTGCCGGTGCCCGGCGTCTTCATGGGCGCCCTAGCGCGGGCAACCAAGCGCATGCGCATGGGCCCGCTTGTTTATCTGCTGCCGCTTTATTCGCCGCTGCGGCTGATCGAAGAAATTTCCATGCTCGATCATCTCAGCTATGGCCGGCTTGACGTGGGCGTCGGCCGCGGTGTGTCGCCGTACGAGCTCAGATTCCACAAGGTCGAGCACGAGGATTCGCGCGACATCTTTTTTGACGCGTTCGACTGCCTCAAGGCCGGCCTGACAACCGATTCGCTCACCTACAAGGGCAAGCACTACGTCTACGAGAACGTGCCGATTGCGCTGCGGCCGCTGCAGCAGCCGCACCCGCCATTCTGGTACGCCTCTTCCAACGAAATTGGCTCGACCTGGGCCGGCGAGCAGGGCCTACACTATGTCACCCTCGGTCCGACGCCTCTCGCCAAGACCAACATCGAGGCGTTCAAGAAGGCGTACGCCAAGCGCGGGACGCCCGTGCAGCCGAAAGCGGAGTTCCCCGGCGGCATCGTCATCGGCGTGCAGCGACACATCTTCGTCGCCGACACCGACGCGGAGGCACACCGCTTCGCCAAGCCGGCGATGGACGTGCATCTCACCAACATCAACTGGCTCCGCAACAAGCATGGCGTGAGCGGACCTAACTCGCTGGTCGCGCGCCTCAATACACCGCGCGGCGCCACCTATGAGGATTGCCTTGCCGACGGCACGGCCATCTCAGGCTCGCCGCAGACCGTGCGCGCGGAGATCGAGCGGCAGGTCAAAGAACTCGGCGTCAATTACCTGCTCACGTATCTGTTCCTCGGCACCATGTCGCTTGCCGACGCGCTACGCTCGTTGAATCTGTTCGCCGCCGAGGTCATGCCGCACCTGGCGAAAATTTAAAGGTGCGCGGAATCGAACGTCCTCTCCCGGGGGGCCGGGAGAGGACGCGGGCTGAGGGCTGAGTTACGCGGGGGGACGAGGGTCAACCCGGCAGCATCACAGTGTTGATCACCTGAATGACGCCGTTCGACTGCAGCACGTTGCTGATCGTGATCGCGGCAGTGTCACCCTTGGCATCGACCAGCCAAAGCTGACCGTCCTTCTCCTCGATGGTGAGCGGCGCGCCCTCAACGGTCTTGAGTTCGGCCTTGCCGCCGCCGTCCTTGATCATCCTCTTCAGGTCATTGGTGGTGAGGCGGCCTGACACGACGTGATAGGTGAGGATCTTGGTCAGGAGCGGCTTGTTCTCGGGCTTGAGCAGCGTCTGCACCGTGCCGTCGGGCAGCTTGGCGAATGCTTCGTTGGTCGGCGCGAACACCGTGAACGGCCCGGGCGATTCCAGGGTGTCGACGAGGCCGGCGGCCTTCACGGCGGTAACCAACGTCGTGTGATCTTTCGAATTGACCGCGTTCTGCACGATGTTCTTGGACGGGTACATTGGCGCGCCGCCAACCATCTTGGTCATTTCATCTGCGAAGGTCGGTCCCACTCCGCTGGCGCCGGCGGCGATAGCGGTGGCGGCTAAGCCCGCCAGGAGGACTGCGGTAAGGCGTTTCATGGTTGCAACTCCGTTGCTCTGTTTGCTCGTCCCCAAGCGGAGACATTGCGAGCTACGGAGGCTGGGGCGCCGCGGATGCGCTGCTCACAGGTTTGTGAGAATGCCCTGGCCGATGACCGGACCGGTCGGCCCGTTATCGGTCGATGCGCCCGGCGGTTCGAGCGAGACAGCGAGTGCCGCGTTGCTTTTGGCTTCACCGGAAAGTTCGGGCGGCAGCGCGATCACCACGGTACGATCGGCGCGCAATGGGCCAACCGCGCGCGGCTTGCCGTCTGCTCCGATCAGCCAGAGTTCCGGAATTCGCGTGGGGTCGGGAATAAAAGCGGCGGGGACGACCGCAATCGTATGCCGCTTCGTGTCGATCGTTGCAACGAACAGGGGGCGACCGCCGCTTTCGACAGTTGCGATCAAGGGAGGTTGGTGCGTGATGACGCCAGAATAGACAAGCACCGCGAGGCAAGCTGCTGCGAAAGCGCTTGCAATCCCGAAGCCGCGCCAGAACGCGAGGCTGTTCCAAAATCCCGCCCGCTGTGGGGATGCGGCGGGAAGCTCCGCGGCGATGCGATCCCACATGTCAGGTGGCTGAGTCACCTCGGTAATCTCGCCCGCCCACGGCGCAAGCCGTCGCTCCCAGGCTGTGACCAAAGCCGCGAAGGCGCGGTCGCGCGCCATTCTCCGCTCGGCAGTGGCGCGGTCCGCACCCGCCAGCACGCCGAGCGCGTACTCGGCGGCGAGCAACTCGTCGCCAGAGAACTCGCTATGGTCCTGGACGTCGCTCATTGCTCAAGACAGCTCTTCAATTTGAGCATTGACCGCCTGATCCAGCTCTTCATCGTGCCAAGTGGTACCTTCATGCGTTCGGCCAGCTCGTCATAGGTGTTGCCGTCGAAGAAGGCCCCGCGCAAAGCGGCGCGCTCGTGATCCGCCAACCCGTCGAGGCATTGATGCAGCCGCACCTGGTCCTGTGCGGTCTGCATGGTGCTGTCTGCCATGGGCGCGTCGTCCGCCAGTTCAGCCGCTACTTCGATCGGCTCCATGTTTCGGCTCGATCCGCGCGCGCGCGCGAGATCAATTGCCCGGTTGCGCGCAATCGCAATCAGCCACGTCATCGGACTCGCCAAGCCGGCGTCGAATTGGGCGGCTTTGCGCCACACCGTCATATAGACCTCCTGCAGCGCATCCTCGGCTGCGCCACGCTCGCCTAAGATACGGAGGCACACGGCGAAAAGCTTCGCCGAGGTCAGACGGTAGATGGTTTGCAGTGCGTTACGATCCCCGGTCGCGATACGGACGAGGGCGGCCACCAAGAGCTTGCGGTTGGCGTCAAGGTCCATCGTTGACGGCCGATCGGTAAGCCTTATTGCCCCTGATCATTGGTTCGCTCGCTGTCGGCCCGCAGCGCGTCCGGGTGCGGCATAGTGATGATGTTGTAGCCGGAATCGACGAAATGGATCTCGCCGGTGACACCGGTGGAGAGATTGGAAAGAAGGTAAACGGCTGAGCCGCCCAGGTCATCGAGCGTCACCCCGCGGCGCAAAGGCGAATGCCGTTGCTGGAATGAGAACATGGCGCGTGCGTCGCCGATGCCGGCGCCGGCCAGCGTGCGGATTGGCCCGGATGAGATGGCGTTGACGCGGATGCGGCTCGGTCCGAAGTCGACAGCGAGATAGCGTACCGATGCCTCGAGCGCCGCTTTGGCGACGCCCATGGCGTTGTAGTTGGGCATCGCCCGCGAGCCACCGTTAAAGGTGAGGGTCAGCAAGGCGCCGCCATTCGGCATCATGGCGGCAGCGCGCTTGGATACTTCGGTGAACGAGAAGCAGGAAATCAGCATCGTGCGCAAAAAGTTCTCGCGCGTTGTGTCGGCATAACGGCCGGTGAGCTGGTTCTTGTCGGAAAAAGCGATGGCGTGAACGACGAAATCGAGCGTTTCCCAAGTGCGCCTCAGCTCGGCAAACACGGCGTCCACCGAGGCGAGGTCCTCGACATCACACGGCAACACCAGATCGGCCTCGACCGAGGCGGCCAGCGGCTTTACGCGCTTGCCAAGTGCATCGCCCTGATAGGTGAAGGCGAGCTTCGCCTCCTGCGCCGCGAGCGCCCTGGCAATCCCCCACGCAATCGAGTGGTCGTTGGCGACCCCCATGATCAGGCCGCGCTTGCCGTGCATCAGCCCGTGCATGCGTCAGGCGTCCGGGTGCTTGAACACGACGGAGGCGTTGGTGCCGCCGAAGCCGAAGGAATTTGACAGCACGCAGCCGAGTTTCACGTCGTCGCGCCGCGTGCGCACGATCGGCATATCGGCAAAGGCCGGATCGAGATTTTGGATGTTGGCGCTCTCGCAGATAAAGCCCGAGTTCATCATCAGCAGCGAATAGATTGCCTCGTGCACGCCGGTCGCGCCTTGCGAATGTCCGGTCAGCGACTTCGTTGCCGAGATCGGCGGACATTTGTCGCCGGAACCAAAAACCTCGCGGATCGCCTCGATCTCTTTGAGGTCGCCAATCGGCGTCGAGGTGGCGTGCGGGTTGATGTAATCGACTGGGGCTTTGAGCCCGCTCAGCGCCATGCGCATGCACCGTACCGCGCCCTCGCCGGAAGGCGCCACCATGTCGACGCCGTCTGAGGTGGCGCCGTAGCCGGCGACCTCGCCGTAAATTCTGGCGCCGCGCGCCTTGGCATGCTCGAACTCCTCGAGCACCAGCACCCCGGCGCCGCCGCTGATGACGAAACCGTCGCGATCCGCATCATAGGCGCGCGAGGCCTTTTCGGGGGTATCGTTGAACTTCGACGACAGCGCTCCCATGGCGTCAAACAGCACCGTCAAGGTCCAGTCCAGCTCCTCGCAGCCGCCGGCGAACATCACGTCCTGCTTGCCGTACTGAATGAGTTCGTAGGCATTGCCAATGCAATGGTTTGAGGTGGCGCAGGCCGACGAGATCGAATAGCTCACGCCCTTGAGCTTGAACCAGGTCGCCAGCGTTGCGGAGGGCGACGACGACATCGCCTTCGGCACCGCGAAGGGCCCGACGCGCTTGGGCCCCTTGCTGCGCGCGATATCGGCGCTCTCGACGATGGTGCGGGTCGACGGCCCGCCCGAACCCATGACGACGCCGGTGCGCTCGTTGGAGACTTCGGCCGCTTCAAGCCCCGCGTCGCCGATCGCCTGCACCATGGCGACGTGGTTCCAGGCGGCGCCGCCGCCGAGAAAACGCATGGCGCGTCGATCGACGGCCTCGCTCGCATCGAGCGTCGGGGCGCCATGCACCTGGCTGCGGAAGCCAAGCTCGGCATATTTGTCGGCGCGCACGACGCCCGACTTCGCCTCCCGCAGCGAAGCCAGCACTTCTTGCGTGTTGTTGCCGATGGACGAGACGATGCCCATCCCGGTGACGACGACGCGCCTCATCTTTGCCTCGTCCTCATTTTCCCGCTCAACGCATCCGCCCGGCGTCCGCAGCGTCGCCCGTATGGGGCGAGCCGGGACGAAGGCTCAGGCGCCGCCCGCCTGGGGCGCTGCGTTTTGAAACAGGCCCACCTTGAGATCGAGCGCACGATAGATCACGGAACCATCGGCCGAGAGCCAGCCGTCCGCGATGCCGAGCACGAGCTTTGAACGCATCACCCGCTTGATGTCGATGCCGTAGACGATGTTTTTCATCGTCGGCAGCACTTGCCCGCTAAACTTGATTTCGCCCATGCCAAGGGCGCGGCCTTTGCCGGCCCCGCCCGCCCAGCCAAGGAAGAAACCCAGGAGCTGCCAGAGGGCATCGATGCCGAGGCAGCCAGGCATCACCGGGTCACCCTTGAAGTGGCAGGGGAAGAACCAGAGGTCGGGTTTGAGATCGAGCACCGCGCGCACCAGGCCCTTGCCGTATTCGCCGCCCACCTCGGCGATTTCGCAGATGCGGTCGAACATCAGCATGGGGGGCAGCGGCAGTTGCGGGCCTTCGACGAACAGCTCGCCGCGTCCGCAGGCGAGCAGGTCCTCGTACTCGAAATTCGAACGGCGTTCCTGCATCCGCTTTAATCTCCGCCCGATCAGGGCAGTACACCCGAATCCCTAACATATTGGGGACTCGGCGGCAAAGCCGCCTCCCGTCCCCCATCGCCGCGCCACGGTGGGAAACCGCCTGCGGCGTATAGGCCGGACAGTTGCAGCCGCCGCAAGGTGGCGTATAATGATTTCACTTGCAACGATCTCGAACAGCCCCGCCAAAGGGGCGCTTGGTGCCGAAATGAGCCAGTCGCGTCCAACCGTCTACGGACCCACCACTCTTCGACCGCGCACGCCGGCTCCGGCCGCCGATCTTACCGGCTGCCCCTGGCATGACGTGAAGTCAAAGCTGCGCGATGTCGGGCTGCGCCCGACCCGGCAGCGCATGGCGCTGGGCTGGATCCTGTTTGCCAAGGGCGATCGCCACGTGACGGCGGAAATGCTTTACGAGGAGGCCACCCACGCCAAGGTGCCGGTGTCGCTCGCGACCGTCTACAACACGCTTCACCAGTTCACTGAAGTGGGCCTGCTGCGGCAGGTCGCGGTCGACGGTTCGAAGGCTTACTTCGATACCAACAACACCGAGCATCATCACTTCTTCGTCGAGGACGAGAACGATCTTTTGGACATTCCCTCGAGCGACGTTGTGGTCGGCAAGGCGCCGACACCGCCGGAGGGTTACGAGATCGCCCGCATTGACGTGGTGGTCCGCCTGCGACGGAAGCAGTAATTTCCCTCGTCATTGCCGGGCATAGCCGTTCAAAGAACGGCGTCGCTTCGCTCGCCTATGACCCGGCAATCCATACGGTTTTTCAGCCGCGCCAGCGGTGAAGTTTTCATTGCGTCGGTTCAGCATGGATGCGCGGGTCAAGCCCACGCATGACGGTCACTCGATCTTCTCGTTGGGATAGACGCCCCATAGGTCGATCTGCTGGATCCAGCCGTCAAATCCATCGCCGACGATGCGGCACCATGTGCCGTTGCAGGTCTTGACCGCGCCGAGCACGCCGACCTGCAATTGCGCCGTCACCGGGCTTTTGGCGTCAGGCTTGTCGTGCAGTGGGGCGAGATCGGTCTTGGATTTTAGCTGCACGGCCGCAGTGCGTTTGCCAGACAGCAGCGAGTGATAGACCCAGCCTTCCGAGCCATCCGAATCGCGGATCCGCCGCCAGTTCTCGAACTCGGCGGTAATCTCCACCGGCCAGCCAACGCGCGTGTAGATGAAAGTTACGTCGTGGTCCTTGTCCGGACCGCCGCGCACATTAACCCGATCGACTTTGAGGCTGACGAAGCGCGGAACCGGCAGGCCGCTCGTCACGGAATCGCTGCCCGCGTGCGTCGGTCCTACCGCAGTTGCAAATGTCAGCAGTGCCGCAATCGCGGCCCGGAGCCATGCGATCATTAGACTTCCATGTCGCACTTTTGCGGCGACCTGCCTAGACGCCCCGTTGGGTGTCCAGTCAGGGCAAAAAGTCTCCCCCATGCACTTTGTGAGAGCGCGGTCCATCTGGTAGAGAAATCAATGAACCTCCTCCCGGCTCAAGTGTCCGTGAGCGGAGTTAAGGAGACCTGAACAGGCGGTCGCGGCAAACGGTCGTGGGGGCGCCCGATCCAGTGACCGACGGGTCACGCTGGCGTCCAGGTCCACCGCAAGAGGCGTGCAATGGCACAGGGCAAGAAGCCCACGGTCGTCGTCACCCGCCGGCTCCCGGACAGCGTCGAAATGCGCATGCGCGAGCTATTCGACGCCCGCCTCAACACGGATGACACGCCCATGACCCAGGCGCAGCTCATCGAGGCCGCCAAGACCGCCGATGTCATCGTGCCGACCGTGACTGATCAAATCGACCGGGCTGTGCTCAGCCAGTCTGGCGAGCGGTTGAGGCTGATCGCGAACTTCGGCAATGGAGTCGATAACATCGACGTCGCCACCGCGGTCCAGCGCGGCATCACCGTGACCAACACGCCCGGCGTTCTGACCGAGGACACCGCCGATATGACCATGGCGCTCATCTTGGCGGTGCCGCGGCGCCTTGCCGAGGGTGCAAACGTGCTGACCGGCGAAACCGATTGGACCGGCTGGAGCCCCACCTGGATGCTTGGCCATCGCATTTGGGGCAAGCGGCTCGGTATCGTCGGCATGGGCCGGATCGGCCAAGCCGTGGCCCGCCGTGCCCAGGCGTTCGGGCTGAAGATTCATTACCACAATCGCCGCCGCGTGGCGCCGCGCATCGAGGAAGAGCTCAACGCGACCTATTGGGAAAGCCTTGACCAGATGCTCGTCCGCATGGACATCATCTCGATCAACTGCCCGCACACGCCCGCAACGTACCACCTGCTGTCGGCGCGCCGTCTCAAGCTCATTCGCCCCGAGGCTTATGTGGTCAACACAGCGCGCGGCGAGGTGATCGACGAGAACGCGCTGGCGCGGCTCATCGAGAACGGGGAAATTGCCGGCGCCGGCCTGGACGTGTTCGAGCACGAGCCGGCGGTAAGCCCGAAGCTGGTCAAGCTCGCGCGCTCAGGGAAGGTCGTGCTGTTGCCGCATCTCGGATCGGCCACACTGGAGGGCCGCATCGACATGGGCGAGAAGGTCATCGTCAACATCAAGACCTTCATGGACGGCCATCGGCCGCCTGATCGCGTGCTGCCGTCGATGTTGTGATGGCGCCGAAACTCATAATGGAAGATATGACGGTGCCGGCGCTCGATCCCGGCATCGACATCTATGTGCGCAACAAGCGGCCGAGCGACATGACTTCGTTCCGGCCCGAACGGACGGTCTTGTTTGTCCACGGCGCGACCTATCCGGCGCACACCAACTTCGATCTCAAGCTCGATGGCGTGTCGTGGATGGAGTACATTGCGGCCCGCGGCTACGACGTTTATCTGCTCGATGTCCGCGGCTACGGCAAGTCGACGCGACCGAAGCAGATGGCGGAAAAGCCGGATGCCCATCCGCCCCTTGTCCGCACCGACACGGCGGTCAAAGACGTTTCCGCAGTCGTCGATTTCATTCTCAAGCGGCGCAACATTCCCCGCCTTGAACTCATCGGGTGGTCGTGGGGAACAACGTTGATGGCGTCGTACACCACGCGGAACGCCCACAAGGTCGAACGCCTCGTCCTCTATGCGCCGGTGTGGATCCGCCGGACACCGTCGCTGTTCCAGGCTGGACCGGGGCCGCTCGGCGCCTATCGTACGGTCACCAGCGAGCAAGCCCGTACGCGCTGGTACACGGGTATGCCCGAGGACAAGAAAGCGGCGCTGATCCCCGCCGGCTATTTCGATGCCTGGTTGGACGCGACCTTGGCCAGCGATCCGGAAGGCGCAAAGATGAATCCGCCGGTGGTCCGCGCCCCCAACGGTGTGGTGCAGGACGGCCTGGATTACTGGTCGGCCGGCAAGCCCTATTACGATCCGGCGAAAATCACCGTCCCGACGCTGCTGGTCATGGCCGAATGGGACGCCGATACGCCGCCCTATATGGCGCAGACGCTTTTCCCATTGCTGGTCAATTCCCCCGGCAAACGCTTCGTCGAACTCGCTGAGGGCACGCACCACATGATGCTGGAGAAGAACCGGTTCGCGCTGTTCGAGGCCGTGCAGGTTTTCCTCGACGAAGGCAGCAAGCCATAAAAATTCTTCTTGCCTATCCGGTATATTGCATGTGCTAAATCACGCGGGGGCGGCGGCAACGTCGCCCCCATCGTGTTTGGAATATTCAATGCGCGAACGGCACTCAGCTCTGATCCGTACCTGCCTCACGTTTGTCTGCTTTCTTGCGCTTTCGCTTACGGCGCTGGGCCAGGAGCGGCCGAACGCTCAGGTCGGCCAGGCGCAAACCGCCGTTGGCCGCCACGGCATGGTGGTGGCACAGGAGCCATTGGCGGCGCGCATCGGCGTCGACATTCTGAAAAAAGGCGGCAACGCGGTGGATGCCGCGGTCGCGGTCGGCTTCGCCATGGCGGTGACCTACCCGCGCGCCGGCAATATCGGCGGCGGCGGTTTCATGGTCATCCACCGCCGCAACGGCCGCAACGTCGCCATCGACTATCGCGAGAGGGCGCCGCAGGGTATCACCGACAAATCGTTCCTCGATGCGCAAGGCAACGCCGACCCGCAGAAGTCGCGCTTCTCCGCGCTCGCCATCGGCGTGCCGGGCACTGTCGCGGGTCTTGCGCTCGCCGAAAAGAAATACGGCTCCGGCCGCTTCACGCTTGCCCAATTGATCGCGCCGGCCATTGTGCTCGCCCGCGACGGCTTTCCCGTTGCCGACGAGACCATTGAGGTGCCACCCAACGAACCTTCGCGGCTGCTGCGCTGGCCCTCCTCGGCGAAAATCTTCTTCAAGCCCGACGGCCATCCATTGGCGCCGGGCGATCGCCTGGTGCAAAGCGATCTCGCCAAGACGCTGCGAGCCATCGCTCGCCACGGACCGCGCGCCTTCTACCGAGGTCCGCTGGCGCGGGGAATCGCCGCCGCCGTGCAGCAAGCAGGCGGCGTGATGACGGCCCGCGATCTGAAAAAGTACCGCGCGGTCGCGCGCAAGCCGCTCAAGGGTACCTATCGCGGCTACGATATCGTCTCCATGCCGCCGCCGTCGTCCGGAGGCGTTGAGCTGATCGAGATGCTCAATATTCTCGAAGGCTACGACCTGGCCCGTGACGACCAGGCGCAAGCGCTGTTCTTGATGATCGAGGCGATGAAGCGCGCTTACGCGGATCGCGCGCTGTTCCTTGGCGATCCCGACAAGGTCAACGCTCCGGTCGCTCACTTGATTTCAAAGGACTACGCCGCCACCTGGCGCGCCACCATCGATCCCGCGCACGCGACGCCGGCGAGTGCAATCCGCGCCGGCGGCGCTGTGACGGCCGAAGGCCGCAACACCACCCACTTCTCCGTCGTGGATCGCTTCGGCAATGCGGTGTCGAACACCTACACGCTCAACTTCAGCTATGGGCTTGGTCTTGTGGCCGGCGGCACCGGCATCCTCCTCAACAACGAACTCGACGATTTTGCCGCAAAGCCGGACGCGCCGAATGCTTATGGGCTCGTCGGCTTTGCGGCGAACGCGCCCGGTCCGGGCAAGCGGCCGCTGTCGTCGATGACGCCGTCGATCGTCTTGAAGAACGGCAAGCCGTTTCTCATTACGGGCTCGCCGGGCGGCAGCCGCATCACCACCGCGGTGCTGCAAGTCATCCTCAACGTGCTCGATCGCCACATGAGCATCGCGGACGCCGTGTCGGCGCCGCGCATACATGATCAATGGCTGCCCGATCAGGTTTATGCCGAGCCGGGACTGCCGGACAATGTCGTCGCCGCCTTGCAGGCGCGCGGCGACAAAGTGGTTGCGCAGCGGCCGTTCACGTCGGCCAATTCGATCATGATCGCACCCGACGGCTCGTTCATCGGCGCCGCCGATCCGCGCACCGGCGGCGCGCTCGCCGTCGGTTATTAGTTCCCGGGCTCAGTTTGGCGGCGCGATTCCGCCCGCCTTGGCAATCTTGGCCCACTTGTCGATCTCGTCGCGCAGATGCGTGCCGAGCTGCTCGGGCGAGCCGCCGACCAGGCGGAAGCCGAGCTTGGTGGCGCGCGCTTTCATATCCGCGTCGGCGAGTACCCGATTGGTGTCCGCATTGATCTTGGCGACGACCGGCTGCGGTGTTGCGGCGGGTGCGAACAGCGCGTACCAGCTCGTGTCGTTCCCATAAGCGACGCCAAGCTCATCGAACGTCGGCACGTCGGGCAATTGCGCGGCCCTCGTCGGCCCCGATACCGCTATCGGGCGCAATTTGCCGGCTTCGATCTGGCCGATCGAGCCGCCGAGCGTCGAGATCCAAATGGAGATGCGGCCGGCACTGACGTCGGTCACGGCCTGGCCGAAGGAATTGTAGGGCACGTGTTGCAGCGTGATGCCGGTGGCTTCGCTGAACAGCGTCGTCGCCAGATGACCGCTTGAGCCGACGCCGAGCGATGCGTAGGTCACCTCGCCGGGATGCGCCTTGGCGTAGTCCACGATGTCTTTGATCGAGTGAAACGGCGAGGTCGGCGCCACCATCAGCACATCCTGTCCGGTCGCGACCAGAATGATGGGCGCGAAATTCTTCACCGGGTCGAAGCCGCGCGTGGGTGCGATGGTAACATTGGCGGCGAGAAATTGGCCGCCGAAATTCATGGTGTAGCCGTCGGGCGCAGCCTGCGCCGCCACCTCAGAGCCCACATTGCCGCCGGCGCCGGGACGGTTCTCGACGAAGACGGACTGGTGCCAGATTTCGCCGAGCTTCTTCGTGAGAATGCGGCCGAGTGTGTCGATGCTGCCGCCGGGCGGAAACGGAATGATGAGCCGTACGGCGCGATCAGGATAAGTCTGGGCGGTCGCGCCGTGGAGCCCGAGTAAAGCGATCGCGCCAATGACAATGACGCGGAGCAAAAATTTTGCACTCACCAACTTCCTCCCGAGGGTCGCATTCGTTGTTCTGGGGCGCAGAAGCTACCGCATACGACCCCGATGCCGCTATTGGGATGCTGCCAGTTGATAACCGGCGTGTTTGACGGTTGACGACAACGCGACGATGACGAGCGCACAAACCGCAACCGGCGCGAAGCCGGCAATGGGCAGATGCGTCAGGTCCCACAGCCACCCACCCAACACCGAGAACGCCATCGCACAGCTATAGCTGATGGTGAACATACCGGCGGTGGTGCGATGGACATCATCGGCAGCGCTGAGAATGGACGGCAGCGCCAGCGCCAGGATCAACGTCACCGCATTGGTGAATCCCAGCACGCCGGACCAAAACACGATCCATTCGCCGCCGCTCGTCATGACGCCAATGATGCAAAAAAACGAGGCCAGACCCGTGACCCAATAGGCCATAGGCAGCCTCAGGAGCCGGTCGGCAAATCCCAGCAACAAGAAAGTGGCGGGCAGTTGCCCGACATTGAGCGCCGTCAGTGCGCTGCTGACAAGGTCCGGCCGGCCGCGAGCGATGACGTAGTCGGGAAGAAACGCGTTGCTGACGAAGTAGATCGAATTGACGCTGCCGAGAATCAATCCAAGCCGCCAGATGATCGCGTTTCGCCAATCGGGCCACCATCGGCGCTTGGCGAGCGTTGCGGCGCCTTTCACCGTGTCGGCGCCCGGCGCACAGAGCGCCACGAACAGCGCTGTGGCCAGTACGGGCAGCGACCACAGAACAAGGTCCAATCGCCAGCTGTCATGCAGGAGCGGCAGGATGAGCGGGATGGTAAGACCGACGGGGAGGATTTCGCCGATCAGCAGTCCATTCGTGTAGATCGTTGTGGCAAGGCCGATGCGTTGCGGAAACCAGGATCGCACCAAGGGTGGCATGACCGTTTGCACGATGGCGACCCCGGCCCCCATGGCGATGGTGGACGCATAGAGAGAAGCCGCGTCCGCAATCGCGCCGCGCGCAGCCGACCCCGCGGCGGTGAGCAGCAAGCCGACCAGCAACGCTGGCACCATGCCGAAGCGTGCAATGATGAGCGCGCCCGGCACCGCCGCAATCGCGAACAGCATTGGCGGCAGACTCGACAGCCAGCCGATGCCGGTTTCCGATAGACGCAGATCGGCATGCAGAAGCGGCACCACGGGCGGTATCGCCAACACGGTCAGCCGCAGGCATGCGCCGGAGAACCAGAGCAGGGCGAATAAGATCAGACGCGGACGGATTTTGGCTCTCTCGGCTTTTGGCTGGTTTTTGGCGTTGTTTTGCCAGCGCTCGCGGGTCGCGAATGAAGCGCGAGCTTACACGATCCGCGAACACAATGTACCCAACCGCAAAGCGCGGTCGCTGCACGCAAACCTCTGTTGACGAAATGGAAGATCTGGAGCGGGCGAAGGGATTCGAACCCTCGACCCCAACCTTGGCAAGGTTGTGCTCTACCCCTGAGCTACACCCGCATCCGAGAAGGGTAAGGCGGTCAACTGCAAGTGCGGAATAACCACGGCACAGCTATGCCAAAGAGCTTAAGGCTTTGCAACCGCTGCGGCCCGAGCTTATGAACCGCCAATGCCTGCCTCGCCGGATGAGCTTTTTGCCTACCTGGACAGTCTCGGCATCGCCCACAAGAGCGTCAGCCATCAGCCGCTGTTCACCGTCGAGGAATCCCAGGCGTTGCGCGGCAAGATTGCCGGCGCGCACACCAAGAACCTGTTTCTGCGCGACAAGAAGGGAACCGTATTCCTCGTCGTGGCGCTCGAAGATGCGGCGATCGAGTTGCGATCGCTGCACCGGCTCCTCGGCGCCTCGGGGCGCTTCTCCTTCGGTTCCGCCGAGCTTATGCGCGAACTCATCGGCGTCGAACCGGGCTCGGTGACGCCATTTTCGGTGATCAACGACAAGGGATTGCGCGTCACCGTCGTGCTCGACGCCGCCATGATGGCGCACGCGGTGCTCAACTTTCATCCGCTGGTGAATACCGCAACGACGACGATTTCGCGGGAGGGGCTGCTCAAATTCCTTGAAGCCACGGGGCACGAGCCCCGGATCGAGCCGGTTTCGGCGCCGCAGCCCGGCTAAAGCCACGATTGCATTCGCCGCTTTTCTTCCCATTTATCGGACGAATAGGGCAGACTTGACCGGCCCGGGCGAACTTCGGCGTCTGGGGCCAAGTCTCTTGGGCCAAGTCTTTTGGGCTAGATCTTTTGGGCAGGGAACATGTTGCAGCAAGCAGCTACCGCAACCGCGGATGCGTCCGTCAAGGACACGACGACGCAAACCTTCGTCAAGGATGTGATCGAGGAGTCCAAGCGCCAGCCGGTGCTGGTCGATTTCTGGGCCCCTTGGTGCGGCCCATGCAAGCAGCTCACGCCGGTTTTGGAAAAGGCCGTGAAGGCCGCCAAGGGCAAGGTGAAACTCGTCAAGATGAATATCGACGAGCACCCGGCCATTCCGGGCCAGATGGGCATCCAGTCGATTCCCGCCGTCATCGCCTTCGTTAACGGTCAGCCGGCCGATGGTTTCATGGGGGCGCTGCCGGAAAGCCAGGTGGTCGCCTTCCTTGAACGGCTGACCAAGGATCGCATCGGCGGCGAAGCCCAGGATCTCTTAAAGGCGGCCGATGCCGCGCTGGCCGATGGCGATGCAGCGGGTGCGGCCGAGCTTTATGCACAGCTTCTGGCCGAGGACAGCACCAACGTGCCGGCGCTCGCCGGCTTGGCGCGCTGCTATGTGGAGACCGGCGCGCTCGACCAGGCGAAGCAGACGCTCGCCATGGTGCCGGAGGCAAAGCGCAACGAAGGGCCCGTGGCGGCGGCGCGTGCCGCGCTTGAGCTTGCGGAGCAAGCGAAGACACTCGGACCGATCGCCGAATTGGAGCAAAAAGTCGCCGCCAATCCGCTCGACCATCAGGCGCGCTTCGATCTTGCGCTCGCGCTCAACGGCAAGGGAAAGCGGATGGAAGCGCTTGAGCATTTGATCAGCATCGTCAAGCGCGACCGCAAATGGAATGACGACGGCGCTCGCAAGCAGCTTGTACAGTTTTTCGATGCATGGAGCCCGACCGACGAAGCCACGGTCGAAGGCCGCAGGCGGCTGTCTTCGATATTGTTTGCGTAGCGTTGCGCTAATTTCCGCATCCTGAGGTGGCCGCGCAGTGGCCCTCGAAGGATGCGGCCGGAGTGCGGCATGCCGATAAATGCGATCTATCCGGGGCCCGACGCTCTGCCGGACAGGATCCCGGTCTTTCCGCTTCCCGGCGCGCTGCTGCTGCCGCGCGGGCAGATGCCGCTCAACATTTTTGAGCGGCGCTATCTGGCGATGATCGATGACGCGCTGCGCTCCGGACACCGCCTCATCGGTATGATCCAGCCCGACCCGGCCCATCCCGGGCCGGATCAGAACAAGCCGAATCTATTCCGGGTCGGCTGCGTCGGGCGGATCACGCAGTTCGGGGAGAGCGGCGACGGTCGCTATCTCATCCAACTCACCGGCGTCGCGCGTTTTCGCATCGAGGAAGAACTCGACGTCACCATGCCCTACCGGCAATGCAAGGTGACCTATCATCCCTTCATCGACGACTTCACGGCGCGCAAGGGCGAGGACGAAGTCGACCGCAAGGCGCTGCTGCGCGCGCTGTCGTCTTTCCTCAAGGCCAACAACCTCAAAGCCGATTGGGAGGGCATCGAGAACGCACCCAACGAGGCGCTGGTCAACGCGTTGGCAATGATGTCGCCTTATGAGGCCGCCGAGAAGCAGGCCATGCTGGAGGCGCCCGACCTCAAGACCCGCGCCGAGATTTTGATTGCGGTCACCGAGATCGAGCTTGCCAAGAGCAACACGTCAGGCGAAACGCCGCTGCAATAGCACCGAAGCCCGAACCGGAGCTCTCAATGTCTATGCCTCCCCCTGAGCGTCCCGCCGACACGGTCGATCCAAAGCTTCTCGAAATCCTGGTCTGTCCGCTGACAAAGTGTCCGCTCGAATACGACGCCGAGAAGCAGGAATTGATCTCGCGCGCGGCCAAGCTCGCCTATCCGATCCGCGACGGCATCCCGATCATGCTGCCCGAGGAGGCGCGGCGGATTGAGTGAATTTCAGCGTTCGGACCTCTTCACTCGTCACCCGCGGGCTTGACCCGCGGGTCCATACCGACTTGTCGAGGACGCGGCGCTGCTGCATGGATTGCCGGATCAAGTCCGGCGATGACGAATGGAAAGTGCGGGAGAGACATCGTGATCAAAATCTGGGGGCGGAACACCTCGTCAAATGTGCAGAAGGTGATGTGGGCCATTGGCGAGATCGGCCTGCCGCACGAGCGCATCGATGTCGGTGGATCGTTCGGCAAAAACCGCGAGGCGGCCTATCTGGCGATGAACCCGAACGGCCTGGTGCCGACCCTGGAAGAAGAGGACGGCTTTCTGCTCTGGGAGTCGAACTCGATCGTGCGCTATCTCGCCGCCAAGCATAAAGCGACCGTCCTCGAGCCGACGGAGCTGAGGACCCGTGCGCTCGCCAGCAAATGGATGGACTGGCAATTGTCGGTGGCGGGACCGGCGATCACGCCGGTGTTTTGGGGGCTCATCCGCACGCCGCCGGAAAAGCGCGACCATGCGGCAATCGAGGCCGGGAAAAAGAACACCACGGCGGCCATGGTGATGGCCGACGAGCAGCTGGGGAAGACCGCGTATCTCGCCGGCGACGCGTTCTCCTACGGCGACATTCCGGTCGGCATCATGGCTTACCGCTATCGTCAGCTCGTGCCCGAGCGTCCGCCGCTGAAGAACTTCGAGCGCTGGTACGCAGCGATCTCGGCGCGGCAGGCCTTCAAGGATTACGTCTCGGCCGTGCCGCTGAGTTGATGGTGTCTTCGCGGGCGGCCAAGCGCCTTGGCGCGGCACGGATTGCGGCCGCTTCGATTGACAAGGAAAGGACTGCTCCGTACCTATCCGGGCATTGCCCAGGTGGCGGAATTGGTAGACGCACTAGTTTCAGGTACTAGCGGGTAACACCGTGGAGGTTCGAGTCCTCTCCTGGGCACCAAGCCACAAACAATTTTCCGTATAGCCCGCACCGGCGGAGCGCCCACCGCGCACGCGCACATGCGGGATTCAGTCACGCTCAGCGGCTGGTGCCTTCCATCGTCACCCAGCCGCCGACCCTCACGCACGCGTCCGTGCCGGGCACTTTGACAAAGCCGGCCCCGAAGGCGCTGCAGGACTCCTCATGTGCGGTGGCGTGCGATTTTTTGCTTGGCGGCGGTGACGGTTTGATTGGCCCGTTTGGCTGGGTCAACGTTTGAGCCATGACGCAAGGGGCAATGAAAGCGGCCGAAACCGTCACCGCGGCCGTAAGGGCAATGCCACGCAGCAACAGTTGTGTATGAACGCTCAGCCAGTTCATGCGATCAAGGCTTTCATTCGCGAGCTTAAATTATACTGGTCGTTTCATCGGAATCAGAATGAACATCCATCATTCACCGTTTCATAGCCCCGTTTGGGTTTTTTGACGGGTCATTTCAGTTACGATATTCACCGACTCAACGCCTAGCCTGTAACCCGTATCCATGGCCTCTTTGGACCCATAGCAGTGGACGAAGCCGCATGACCATCCGCATCCATCGCGGCGATCTGCCGGACCTGACGCGCTACGCGGGCGTGCGCGCGGTCGCGATCGACACCGAGACGATGGGGCTCAGTCTCACGCGCGACCGGCTTTGCGTGGTGCAGCTTTCCCCCGGAGACGGTTCCGCGGACGTGGTGCAGATTGCGGCGCCGGCCGCGGATGCGCCCAATCTCAAGCGGCTTCTCGCCGATCCTAATCTGCTCAAGATTTTTCACTTCGCTCGCTTTGATCTCGGCATGCTGCAAAAGACCTTCGCGGTCATGCCGGAACCGGTCTATTGCACCAAGATCGCCTCGCGGCTCTCCCGTACCTATACGGACAAGCACGGGCTGAAGGATCTCGTGCGCGAGGTACTGGGGCACGACCTGTCCAAGCAGCAGCAACTCTCCGATTGGGGTGCGGTGGGGCTCACCGACGCCCAGTTATCCTACGCTGCCTCCGACGTGCTCTACCTGCACGCGCTCAAGGAAAAGCTCGATGTCATGCTGGCCCGCGAAGGCCGCGAGAAGCTGGCTGCGGCCTGCTCCCGGTTCCTGCCGGACCGGGTGCGGCTCGATCTTGCGGGTTTTGCCGCCGAAGACATTTTTGCCCATTCCTAATGGTAATTTCAGTTCCTACGGTTAGTGGAAGTCGGTTAGTCGGAGGCAGCTTGGGCGGCCCCGCCCGGGCCACATTCGCAGGCGACTATTGCGGGGCGGGGACGTAGAATAGGGCTTGGACTAGTCGGGGCGACGGTCCGAGGGGACAAAAGCTTGACGACCATCTCCTTTGCCGGTGGGGAGCGGGGAGCCGCATTGCCGGCCCGCTCCCGCGGCAGCGACAGGATCTATCGGCGTGCCATGCGGCACAGCTGGCGTGTCCGCATCCTTCGCGTCTGCGTCTTGCTTGCGATTCCCGCGGTGCTGGCGGCGGTCACGATGCAGAATTACCTGCCCTCGATTGGGGGGCTTCGGCTGCCGGCCGAACTTGGCAACATGGTGATCAAAGGCACCAAGATCACAATGCAGCAGCCGCGCCTCACGGGCTTCACCACCGACTCTCGCGCCTATGAGTTCACCGCGAATACCGCCGCCCAGGACATCACCAAGCCCGATCTTGTGGAACTGCAGCAGATCAAGGCCAAAGTAGACATGGTGGACAAGAGCGTTGTGCACATGTGGGCCGACAACGGCCTCTACAACATGAAAACAGACATGCTCATCCTCGACGACAATATCCACCTTGTATCCTCGACCGGTTACGAGGCGCGTCTCAGCCACGCGGTTGTCGACATGGGCAAGGGCACGGTGGTTTCCGAAACTCCCGTCTGGGTAAAATTGCTCGAGGGGGACCTCAACGCCAAGGGGATGGAGATTGCCGATAAGGGCGATGTGCTCCGTTTTAACGACGTCACCCTGATATTGCAGTCCGGCAACCAAGATACGAAGGCTGCTCAGCCATGACACGCGCGGTTTGGCATTGCGCCGTAGCGGCGGCTCTGATCGTGTCCACGTCGGCCGTGGCGCAGGCGCCTCGCACCGCGACGCCGAGCTTGTTTCCTGGTGCTCAGGGGCAAAAGCAGGATCTGCCGGTTCAGATCGACGCCAAGTCGCTGGAGGTGCAGGACAAGAAAAAGACCGCGACATTCACCGGCAACGTGAAGGTGGTGCAGGGCGACACCACGATGACTTGCAGGACGCTTGAGGTCTTCTATGGGCAGGAGCTTGGTCTCGGCGCTGCCGACACCCCGGTGGTCAAAACCAACTCGACGGCCGGCGTGGTGCCAAACGCCCAGAATATCCGCCTCATCCGCGCCCACGGCGATGTTCTTGTGGTCAGCAAAGACCAAAACGCGACCGGCGATGTCGGTATCTATGACCTCCAGGCGAAGACGATCACGCTCACCGGCAATGTGGTGCTCAGCCAGGGCAAAAACGTCATCCACGGGGACAAGCTCATTGTCGATACGGTGACGGGAAACGCACACGTCGAGGGCGCCACGCAAACTGGCGTCCGCGCGGTCATCGTCCCCAATAAGAACCAGCATGGCGCGGATTCGAATGTCATGACCATCGGGCCCGGTCAGACCGCGCCGGGTGGCTCCAGGTGACTTGCCCAGGTGACTCGCCCACGTGACAAACCGTTGCGGCAGTCTTAGCGGGAGACATCGACCAAAGTTTCTGTTGTGATCCCTTCGCACTGTCGCTCGCTTGCGGAGTGAAAGCCGAAGACGGGCGAACTGTGTAATTTGGAGTGCAGACCATTTTCCCATTTTTCCTGCGCCGCCGGACGAAGGGGCGCCGCGAGCCCGCTGCGAGCGATGACGCCATAGGCCTCCGGTCTATGGGCGGAAACATCAGCGGCTCTTACGTCGATATCGCGAGCCTGCCCGAACCGGCCGAAAAGGTGCGCAGCAAGCCTGTGCCGCGGCCGCAGCAGCGGGACCGCCAGGACCAGGGAGAGCGGCAACCTGTCCCGCAGAGCCCGCCGCCTGCGGCCAGTCGGCCACGGCGGCGGCCCGACATGAACGGCGCCGGCCCACCGGATCGAAAGGGAATTCTTTCCGTTCACGGCGTGGAAAAAAGTTTCGTCGGGCGCAAGGTAGTCAAGAAGGTCAGCCTGTACGTGCGCAAGGGCGAGGCTGTGGGCCTGCTCGGGCCCAACGGAGCCGGCAAAACGACCGTGTTCTACATGATTACCGGCCTCATCAAGGCCGACCAGGGGCGCATAGAACTGGACGGCCATAACGTCACGCGGCTGCCCATGTACCAGCGCGCGCGTCTGGGCATTGGCTATCTGCCGCAAGAAGCCTCGATTTTTCGCGGTCTCAGCGTCGAGCAGAACATTCGCGCCGTACTCGAAGTCGTCGAGCCGGACAGCAGGCGGCGCGAGCGCGATCTGGATGCGCTGCTTGATGAGTTCAGCATCACAAGACTGCGTAAGACACCTTCGATTGCGCTCTCAGGCGGCGAGCGCCGGCGGGTCGAGATTGCCCGTTCCCTGGCCACCCGGCCCAATTACATGCTGCTCGACGAGCCGTTCGCGGGCATCGATCCCATAGCCGTCGGCGACATTCAGGCGTTGGTGCGGCACCTGACCAATCGCGGCATCGGTGTACTCATTACCGACCATAACGTGCGCGAGACGCTGGGCCTCACCGACCGCGCCTACATCATTTATTCGGGTGAAGTGCTGATGGAGGGCCGTCCCGACGATATCGTTAACAATCCGGACGTGCGCCGCCTGTACCTCGGCGAAGAGTTTCGGCTCTGAGTTTACCCGCGCCTTAGGCTTACCCCCAGTTTGCCGCCCCGCGTTCCGGGGCATGATAGGGAGGGGGAGACAAGCCGTCCAAGCTGCTGTACAAAGGGAAAAGAAGCAAGAATTGGACCAGTTTGGCCCCCTTTATGGCGCTTTCCCAGAGACTTCAGCTCCGGCAGAGTCAGGCGTTGGTAATGACGCCGCAGCTGATGCAGGCCATCAAGCTGCTGCAGCTCTCCAATCTCGATCTCGTCGCCTACGTTGAGGCGGAGGTCGAGCGCAATCCCCTACTTGACAGCGGGGCCGACAATGAGGCGCCGGCCGCACCCGATGGCGCCCAGTCGCCCGACCAGCCTCTGACTAACGGGGAGACATGGAACGGCGGCCAGTCCGAGACCGGCGGTGATCGCGACGAAGAGAGGCCGCAAGCGCTCCACGACGACGGCTCATCGGACGACGCCGAACCGATCCGCCCGCGAGCTTCGGACCTGCCCGGTGCATATTCCGATTGGTCCGGCGTCGGCTCGGGTGGCCGTGACGACGGCGACTACAATTTGGAATCGTTTGTTTCCGCCGAGATCACCCTGGCGGATTGGCTCCGCGAGCAGCTCGCACTTGCGATTAACGACCCTGTCCGGCGCATGATCGGGCAATATCTCATCGATCTGGTCGACGAGTCCGGTTATCTGAGCGGCGATCTCGATGCGGCGGCGGAAAGACTCGGCACCAGCAAGGCTGAAGTCGAAGCCGTACTGAGCATCCTGCAAAAATTTGATCCGCCCGGCGTGTTCGCCCGCGATCTTGCCGAATGCCTGGCGATCCAGCTGAAAGAGCAGGACCGTTTCGATCCCGCCATGCAGGCGCTGGTGTCGCGGCTTGATCTTTTGGCGCGACGCGAATTTACCATGTTGAAAAAAATCTGCGGCGTCGGTGACGAGGATCTCGCCGACATGATCGCGGAAATCCGCAGGCTCAATCCGAAGCCGGGACTCGCGTTCGGCTCGGCGCTGGTGCAGCCGATCGTGCCCGATGTTTTTGTGCGGCCGGCGCCCGACGGCGCCTGGATCGTCGAACTCAACTCCGACACGTTGCCGAAGGTTCTGGTCAATCAGAGCTACTACGCCGAGGTCTCCGCGACCGCGCGCCGCGACACGGAGAAATCATATCTCGCTGAATGCCTGCAGAGCGCCACGTGGCTTGTGCGCGCGCTCGACCAGCGCGCCCGCACGATCCTGAAGGTCGCCAACGAAATCGTTCGCCAGCAGGACGCGTTCTTTGCTCGTGGCGTCGAACATTTGCGCCCGCTCAATCTCAAAACGGTTGCCGAGGCCATCGGCATGCACGAATCGACGGTGTCGCGCGTGACCGCCAACAAATACATGGCGACCAGCCGCGGTATTTTCGAGTTGAAATATTTCTTCACCTCGGCGATTGCGGCCGCTCATGGCGGCGAGGCGCACTCCGCCGAAGCGGTACGCCACCGCATCAAACAATTGATCGACGCCGAGAGCGCGACCGACGTGCTGTCCGACGACACCATCGTCGAGAAGTTGCGCGAGGCGGGAATCGATATTGCGCGGCGCACGGTCGCAAAATACCGGGAAGCCATGCGTATTCCATCGTCGGTACAGCGCCGGCGCGAGAAGCAGGTTGCCGCGGTGCCGTGAGCCACCACGCGGTAGGAGTCGCCCTATGTTGACTCCGTGCGCTGCGATACCTAGCTCGAACTTAGCACCAGAATGATTGTCTTGGAGGCCGGCATGTCATTTCGAGTTTCGGGAAAAAATATCGACGTCGGCGAGGCCTTGCGTGAGCGCGTCAGCGACCGCCTCGCCGAGGCCATGGGCAAATATTTCGACGGCGGCTATTCGGGGCACGTGACGCTCGAGCGCGACGGATTTGGGTTCCGCACCGAATGCGCCATTCATCTCGACTCGAAAATCACGCTGAACGCCGAAGGCATGGCGGCCGATGCTTACGCGAGTGCGGATCAGGCAGCTTTGCGGATCGAGAAGCGGTTGCGCCGCTATCATCGCCGGCTCAAAGATCACCGCCCCGAACGGCTCGACGCCCGTACGTCGATGGATGCGGCGAGCTACATCATCGCTGCTCCCGAAGAGGAGGGCGAGGCGGAGATCGGCGGATTTACTCCGGTGGTCATCGCGGAATCGACCACGACGTTGAAGCAGCTCTCGGTCAGCGATGCGGTCACCGAACTCGACATGACCGGCGCTCCGGTTCTGGTGTTCCGGCATGCCGCCCATGGCGGCATTAACGTAGTTTATCGCCGGGCTGATGGGCATTTCGGATGGGTCGATCCGCGCACCGCAGCGGCAACCGATGCCCATTGACGGGGGAACGGGCGGTCCCTATGGTCCGCCGCCCTTGGAGCATGATCGGCACGCACGAACCCCGGGTTCGGACAAGATCGTGCTGACACAAGAGTCAAATCTTATCGCTTCCAAGCCACAGGCAATTAGGGTTAAGCTCCAGGCTGCGGCCTCGCTATTGTCAGGTTCTACTCATGCCGCTTATCGATCTCGTTGCGTCGAATGCAATCCTCCCGGCGCTCAAGGTCAACAATAAGAAGCAGGTTTTGCACGAGCTTGCCGCGCGTGCGGCTGTCCTGACCGGGCAAAATGAGCGCGCGATTTTTGACATTTTGATGCAGCGGGAAAAACTTGGCTCGACGGCGGTCGGCAGCGGCATTGCCATTCCGCACGGCAAGATGGCGAACCTGACACGGTTGTTCGGATTGTTCGCGCGGCTTGACCGGCCGGTCGATTTCGAGGCGCTTGACGGCCAGCCAGTCGATCTTATTTTTCTATTGTTGGCGCCGGAGGGCGCTGGCGCCGATCACTTGAAGGCGCTTGCGCAAGTGGCGCGGCTCCTCCGCGATCCCGCCATCGCCCACAAGCTGCGCGCCTCGCACGACGCGGAGGCGCTCTATGCGGTGCTGGCGATGCCGTCGGCGACCGCGGCGTAATTCGGCAGTCATCGGTAACCAGAAAATCAAAAAGGCCAGCGGCGGAGCCGTCGCTGGCCTTGGCATCTTTGACGCCTGATGACTGATTGTTGACGCCTGATCAGTGTACGCTCACCATTTCCAGCTCCTGGCTCCAGGCGTTCGCGATGGCAGCCTCGCGGCTGTCGGTCAGCATGATGGGCGTGCCGTCGGCGGCGTGGAGCGCGAAGAGCTTCAGCCCGGGCGCGATTTCGGGCGCCTGCGGGAATAGCGCCGGAACGTCCTCGGAACGGATCGTTTTCACATAGGCGATCTCTCCGTCGCCCAAATGTGCGAGCGCTTCGGGTGAAATCTCCGCCTTATTCTCAGCTGTAGTTATCTCGCCTGTCATGGCCTTCGACTCCCAATTTGTTAACTTCGTCGAGACCTGTTCGTTTCAATTAGTCGCATTCACTGATTGCGATCGATTTAACGACTCGGTCCGGCTGCGGCCGAACGAGATCGATCGACAGCAATCCGTTCTTCAAGTCCGCGCCCATGACCTCCATTCCGTCGGCCAGCACGAAGATGCGCTGGAATTGGCGGGCCGCAATGCCGCGGTGGACGTATTGTCGGGTCTTGTCATCCTGCTGACGCCCGCGAATAACGAGTTGACTCTCCTCAATAGAAACATCGAGCTGGTCACGGGTGAATCCCGCAACCGCTAAGGTAATTCGCAGCCGGTCCGGACTGTTCCCTTCGCGCGGGATGCGTTCGATGTTGTAGGGCGGATAACCGTCGGCCGCCTTGCCGACGCGATCGAGCACACGCTCGATCTCATCGAAGCCGAGCAGAAACGGGCTCGAAAGTGACGAAACCCTGGACATGGTTTCAAAGCCCTTTACAAGCGACTTTGTGGGCCCTTGCGGCGCCCGATGAAGCCGCGCCGAAGCCTTCGGGGCGACCTTGCCTAATATGGCGTTGCAAAACCGGGGGTTCAAGAAGCGTGCCGAGTGGGGATTGTGCGCCGCCATAATTATGGGTTGGGTAAACGGCCCATTTTGGCGCGTAAAAGTGGACAACGGCGTTGGTGAGACGGGAGATCGTCATGTCGTCCATGCCGCAACTGAATGGAACCATCGTAACCTCGGACATCGATCCGTTCTCGCGCAATTTCCTGTCCGATCCATACCCGCATCACGAACAGCTGCGAGACCTCGCGCCCGTTGTGCGTTTGCCGCGTTACGACGTTTGGGCGGTGACACGCTATGAGCAGGTCAACGCCATCCTCAACGATTGGGAGACATTCGGTTCGGGCGGCGGCGTCGGCCTTGCCAATTTCCACGCAGAAGGCAATTGGCGGCCGCCAAGCCTGTTGCTGGAGACCGACCCCCCGACGCACACCCGGGCGCGCACCGTCATGAACCGCGCGCTGGCGCCAAGGCTTTTGCGCGAACTGCGCGACGGCTTTTATCGGGAAGCCGTGCGGCTGATTGATAGAGCGCTCGATCTCGGCTCGTTCGACGCCGTCGCCGCGTTGTCGCAGCCTTATCTGCTCAAGGTGTTTCCCGACGCAGTCGGCATCGCTGAAGACGAACGGGAGACGCTGCTACCCTACGGCAATATGGTGTTCAACACGATGGGGCCGAAGAACGAGCTCTATCATTCGGCGCTTGCGCCCGTCGACAAAGTGTTGCCCTGGGTGATGCACCGCTGCGCGCGTGGGGCGCTGCGCCCGGGAAGCCTTGGCTCCGAAGTCTACAAATACGCCGACACCGGCGAGGTCACCGAGGCCGAAGCCGCATTACTGGTACGCTCGTTCCTGTCGGCCGGGATCGACACCACGGTTTGCGCGCTCGGCAACATGCTGCTGTGCTTCGCCGAGAACCCCGATCAGTGGCAAAAGCTGCGGCAGGATCCGTCGAAGGCGCGGAGCGCCTTCGAGGAGGTCATGCGCTTCGAAACGCCCTTCCAGTGCTATTTCCGCACCACCACGCGGCCGGTGGAGATTGCCGGCACACCGATCGACGCGGAGGAGAAAGTCTACGTCTCGATTGCCGCCGCCAATCGCGATCCGCGCCGCTGGCAGGACCCGGCTCGCTTCGACATCGCGCGCAAAGTCGCCGGCCACGTCGGCTTCGGCACCGGCATTCACGGATGTGTCGGTCAGATGATCGCGCGCCTGGAAATGGAAGTACTGCTCGGCGCCATGGTCGAGCGCGTCGCCGCGATTGAGCTTGCGGGCGAACCGGGGCGCCTCATTCATAACACCCTGCGGGCGGTGACCAAATTGCCGCTGCGCATGGAGCGCGTGCACTAGGGTCCGGACTTATAAGAACTACTCGTTTCCCGGATGCGGTGCAGCGCGCAGCGGTGCACCGCTGATCCGGGATCGCCGCAGACTCGGAGTTTGTAACGATCCCGGGTCTGGAGCGCATCATTGCGCTTCGCTCGATGCTGCGCCGTGCCCGGGAAACGATTACGCCGCTGCTTGCCGCATGGATGCGCGCAGCCGTTCGGTTGCGGCAAGATCGACCACGAAAGTCTCAGGGTCGAGCACGACGCCGTAAAGCTCCTTCACGGCAGCCAGCGAGATGTAGCCCTGCTTGGCGTCGGCGGCGACGTCTTCGGCCGGACGGTCGAGCGCAAAGCCGTAGCCGCCGCCGCCGCCCGAGCGCATGCGGAAGGCGTCGCCCGGCTCGAGGAACGCCACCAAAACCTTGGCGTTGGGAAAGTCGGTCTTCCACTTTTTGTCGATGCGGATCGCCACCTCATTGCCGGTCGCGTCGCCGCCGCCTTCCAGGCCCCATGGCTTGCAATGGGCGCGCTCGACGTGGCTGTTAAACGTCATCGGCACGCGGGCGCGCACCACGCGTTCAAGGCCTAGCCCGCCGCGATGGCGCCCGGCGCCGCCGGAATCCTGAATGAGCGCGTAGCGCTCGACCACCAGCGGAAACTTCACCTCCGACTGCTCGCTCGGCGAGTTGTGGGTGTCTCCGTCGTTGATGCAGACCGTGCCCGAGACGCCGTCCTGACTGCGCTTGGCGCCCCAGCCGCCGCCGAGCGGTCCGAAATTGGCGAGAAAAAATTCCGATGTGTGTGGATTGACGCCGTGCGTTTGCGCGATGACGAGATCCGCATGATGCCCGGCGATGACGCGATCCGGAATCACCGGCGCCAACGCTTTGAATACCGTGTCGACGATGGTCATCGGATAGGTCATCCACCAGCGCATCGGCGCCGGCCGCACGGCGCTGACGATGCGGCCCGGCGGCACGATCGCCTTGAGGCTGCGGAACGAGCCGTCGTTGATCGGGTAATCGGTCGGCGATGTCAGGCACTTGTAGGCCACCTGCGAGCAGGCGTAGCCGGTGGTGATGCCGGAATTGAACGAACCCCGCACTTGGCGAGAGACGTCGGTAAGATCGACCGTCATTTCCTCGCCCTTGACGATAACGCGCACGCGGATCGGCACCTGCTTGCCGACGTCGATGCCGTCATCGTCCATGTACGATTCCGCCTCGTAGACTCCGTCCGGGATCGAGCGCGTGCGGGCGCGCGCCAGAGCCTCGGAATGATCCATGATGGCGCTGATGGCGCCCAGGACCTCCTCTCGTCCGTAACGGTCGACCAGCTCGAGGAATCGACGCTCGCCGGTTTTCACCGCCGTAATCTGCGCGCGTAGATCGCCCATGGCCCGGCTTGGCAGCCGCATGTTCTGCTTGATCACCTCGATCAAGGTCTCGTTGGGCTTGCTCCGATCGTGCAGTTTCAGAATCGGGATCTGCAGGCCTTCGGAAAAAATGTCGGTGGTGATGCCGCCCAGCGTGCCGCCGATGTCGAGCCAATGCGCCATGCAGCAGGAAAAGCCGACCAGCACGCCTTTGTGAAAGATCGGCAGCGTCAAGGTCACGTGATTGAGGTGGCTGCCGGTGAGGTAGGAATCGTTGGTGACGTAGATGTCGCCCGGCCGCATGTTCTTGCGGCCGAAATGTCTGATCTTGGCCTTCACGGTCTCCGCCATGCCGCGGATGAACATCGGCAGCCCGATGCCGATGGAGATGGTCTCGCCTTCGGTGGTGAACAGGCCGGTGGTGAAATCGAGCGCCTCGTAGATGATGATGTTGTAGGCGGTGCGCATGAGGTTGGTCTTCATCTCCTCGGTCACCGCGATGACGCCGTTGCGCACGATCTCGGTGACGACCGGATCGGCTTTGGTCTTGCGCTTGGTCGCAACGGGCTTCTTCTTCATTTCGAGTCCTATTTCGAGGGTTCGTGAGGGCGGAACAGCCCCATCCATATCGCGAATGCAGGCTTGGAAAAAAGCCCCGCAGAAGCGGGGCACGAGCCTCGCATCCTCAAATAAGTCCGGGCATGCTGCGAATCATTCGCGCCGGATAGAAACGCGCCGACTGCGCAGGTGTTGCCGACAAGTCACGCAGCGACCTGCACCCGCACTAGTTATTCACCGTCATCAACCAAATACCATGTCCAAAGCGCCACGCTGGCCGGGAAATCTGTCGGGAAAAGGCAACTTGCGCTTGACTTGCAACCCCCTCCAGAGCGTCCCTCGCTGGTAGAGGACTACTGGTGAAGGAGAGACTTATGCTCGACACGAGCAAGTACGCGCGGGATTTTCCGGGCGATGACCCGCAACCCGATTCGCCGGCAGGCGGAACTGTTTCGGGGGCGGGAACGGTAGCGCCTTCAGCGGCGCTGTTGGCCGCTCTTCACAAGCTTGAGAAGGAATTTAGCGAGATTCTTCGGGCACAATCGGGTCAGTCTGACGGTTCCGCGTAAGCGTACGATCGCGCGGCGGTGGGGCCGCGCGTGGCTTCGGCTTGCGGGGATGCCATGCCAGATCCATTCGCTGATTGGGAACTCGTGTCACGAAAGGCGCTATCGTCGCGCGGCCTCTTCGCCAAAGTGCGGCGATTTTTTTCACTCGGCGCAGCCGAAAACAGCCAGCTGATCTTGTGGACCGTGCGGCACCGGGCGACGGGGCTTGTGCGCAGATTGACGGCGCGCACTGAGCTTGAGGCCAGGGTGAAGATCGCCAACGGTCTGTTTGACGCGGCCTGACTGAGTTCAGGCTTCCGCGGGAGTGCTGAAGCGAAAGCTGCGGTCAGCTTCCAACATTGATCGTCAGGTTGCCGAAGGCGTCGACTTCCAGCGCGTCGGCGGGCTTGAGCAAGGTCGTCGAGGCATATTCCTCGATCAGAGCCGGACCGCGGATCCGGTTGCCGGCCTGGAGCGCGGCGCGCCGGAACACCGGCGTTGAGCGAAACCGCCCGTCAAAGAAAACCTGTCGCTTGCCGCCGGCCGCAGCGTCGGGCGGCGCCTTTTGTCCGCGGACGATCTTGCGCTGCGGCGGCTTGCGCATCAGCCCGGTGATGGTCGAGCGCAGGCTGACGATTTCGGCCCGCTCGGCTGGCGCGGACGTGCCGTAGCGTTGCGCGTGCATGGCATCGAAATGCCGCTTGATGGCTTTGCGGTCGCCGCGCTTGAACACCGCCATGGGCAGATCGACGGTCACGGCGTGCTCCTGTCCGACGTAACGCATGTCGGCGGCGCGTTTAACGGCGATCCGTTGCGGCGCGACCGATGCACCGGCGATCGCCTCGCGGCCCTGCTGCTCGAGGGCGCGATAGACCCGTTCGATTTCGTCGAACAGTGCATCGTCGAGCGGCGTGAACCAGGTGCGCACGAAATCGTAGCGCAAGTCGGCAAAAAGCATCCCGAAAGCCGAAAACACGCCTGGGGCGAACGGCACGATGACTTTGCGCATGCCGATCTCGCGGGCGACTTCGACGGCATGCAAGGGGCCGGCGCCCCCATAGGCGAACAGTACGAAATCGCCGGCATCGAAGCCGCGTTCAGTGGTGACGCCCTTGACGGCGTACGACATTGCGGTGGCGGCGATGCGCAGGATGCCGTCGGCGGCCTCCACCGTGCTCAGCCCGAGCGGCTTGGCGACTTTGTCGATGAGCGCGCGTTCGGCGGCCGCAACATCGAGCTTCATCTCGCCGCCGAGAAATCGTTCCGCGTCGAGCCGGCCGAGCACCAGGTTGGCGTCCGTCACTGTCGGCTCAGTACCACCTAATCCGTAGCAGGCGGGACCGGGCGCGGCGCCCGCGCTCTGCGGACCGACGTGCAGCGCGCCGTCGACCACGCGCGCGATCGAGCCGCCGCCGGTGCCGACCTCGAAGATATCCATCATGGCGATCTGCACCGGTAGCGCCTGCTCATAACCGCCGATCAGCGCCGCGCCGGTCGTCAACGCTTCGCCGTGATGAATGACGCCGGCTTTCGCAGTGGTGCCGCCCATGTCGAAGGCGATCGCGTTGTCGATCTGGAGCGTCCGGCACAGCGCCTGCGTGCCGATGACGCCCGCCGCCGGCCCGGATTCCAGCATGCGGATGCATTGGTCCTGCGCCTGCTCGGCCTCGTAAAGTCCGCCGGTCGATTGCACGACCAGGAACGAGCCGGAAAAGCCGGCCGCGCGCATGTGCGCGTCGATCTCACCGATGTAGCGGCGGACTTTCGGGCCCACATAGGCGTTGGCCGCAACCGTCGAGCAGCGCTCGAACTCGCGGTATTCCTGCGACAGCTCATGGGAAGCGGACACGAACAGTGCCGGGTGGTTCTTTTCCAGAATCGCCTTGGCGCGCTGTTCGTGATCGGCATTCGCATAGCAATTCAGAAACAGGATGGCGGCGGCTTCGATGCCTAGCTTTTCAAACTTCTGGCCGAGCGCCGTGATTTCGTTTTCATCCAGCGGCGTATCGATCTCGCCGTCGGCCAGCATGCGCTCGTGGACCTCGAAGCGCAGAGCCCGCTCGATCAGCGGGACGTGCTTGCGGAAGAACAGATTGTAGGCGTCGGGCCGGTTAATTCGCCCGATCTCGTAGATGTCGCGAAAGCCCTGAGTGATGAGCAGAGCCGTGCGCGCGCCGGTGCGTTCGAGCATCGTGTTGATGGCGATGGTCGAGCCGTGGAGAAAGAGCGCGGTGGAGCGGTAATCGCTGCCCGCCTTGGCCACGCCTGCGGAAATGCCCTCAACCAGATGCGCGGGTGTCGACAGCGCCTTGCCGAAAGTGAGCTTGCCGCTTTTTTCGTCAAAAACCGCAATATCGGTGAACGTGCCGCCGATATCCGCGGCAAGCCGCAACCGCTGCTTCGCCGTTTGTCGCTGCGCCATCCCGTCCCCAATGCCCCTTGCGGCTCATGCCTCGAGGACGACGTAATCATCTTCGATGCGCACGGGGAAGGTCTCAGCTACGTATGGACCTTCGACGAGGGTTGCGCCGGGCGCAACCGAGACCGGGAATTGCCGCGCTCGGATGCGCTCGGGCTCGCACCACGATTTCCCGGTGCGCACGTCGAACTCCCAGCCGTGCCACGGACAGCGGATGATCTCGCCGCGGCGCGAGTAGCGATAGCAGCCGGGCTCGCTCGCCTCGATGAGTCCGACCAACGTGCCGTGAACCAGGCTGCCGCCCTGGTGCGGACAGCGGTTAGCGAGCGCAAAGAACTCGCCCTTGACGTTGAAGACAACGATCGGACGGCCCCTGATCTCGACGAGCTTCCGCGAGCCGGCCGGAAAGTCGCTAAGCGGAGCGATGACGTGCTTCGCCATGCGCCAGCCTAGGCCGCTGCTGCCGCGTTGAGGCGTTCATAAGTGGCCAGCGCATTGTCGCGCAGAATCTTGCCGTGCAATTTCTGCGGAATTCCGGCCGGCATGATGTCGTCGCCGTCGAACTGCCAATGGGGAAAATCGGAAGAGAACAGCAGCATGTCGTCCGATTGCAGGTGATCGATCAGTTGTGCAACGGCTTTCGGGTCGTCCGGGCCGTCGAACGGCTGGATGGTCAGCCGCACGTGATTGCGCACGATCTCGCTGGGCGAGCGATCAACCCACGGCACCTCGGCGCGGACGCCGCGCCAGAATTTCGACAGCCGCCACAGGAACGCCGGCAGCCAGGTGACGCCGGATTCAATGAGCACCACTTTCAGCTTGGGATATTTGACGAAGACACCCTCGCAAACCAGGCTCGCGACTTGCGCCTGAAATCCTTGCGCGTTGGCGCAGTAATCCTCGACGTACCAGGACGGCCAGCCGAGCGAGGTGACCGCATGCCGGTAGCTCGATCCGGCGTGAATGCCGATCGGCAGGCGGTGGCGCTCGGCGGCCTCATAGACGGGCCAGTATTCCCGGCGTCCCAGCGGCGCCTCGCCCATGGCAAGAACCAGCACCTGCACGAAGCGCTTGTCGGGGGCGCAACGCTCGATCTCGGCGACCGCATAGTCCGTGTTCTGCATGGGCACGATGATGGAGGCGCGCAACCGCTTGTCCCGATCGAGCCATTCGCGCGCGACCCAGTCGTTGACCGCCTTGGCAAACGCCGCCGCCATGTCCTCGCTGAATAGGAGCTGCACGCCGTACAGACAATTGCAGATGGCGATGTCGATGTTCCAGCGATCGAGCGCGTGGGTGCGCAACTTATCGAGGGTGTTTGGCGGTTCTCCGGCCTTGCCGCGCCAGTCGGCGCGCGCGGTCAGCGGCGCGTTCGGCGGATAGCTGATCGATTCCAGCGAATTGAGACCGCGATCGACCACGCTGTCGCGCCATTGTTCATCGAGATACGGCAGCAGCGCCTGCATGCTGGGCACGTTGGCATGCACGTCGCAATCGATCACCGACGAGGAAACGGTCATGTTGCGGATGAGTTTAAGGCAATTCGAGCGGGCCGGGGAGGGCGCGTTCGGCTTTGGCGGTGAGCTGCGCCTCGTGGTGCCCCACGAAGTTGGCAAATGCGATGATGACGATCACGGCGACAATGCCGAAGACGATCCATCCGCTTGGCCCGGAAAAGAGCCACCAGGACGCCGCCAGGTGCGCGAACTCGCGGCCGAACGTGAAAGCGGCAAGACCGAAAAAGATCGACCAGACAAGCGCGCCCACGAAGCTCGCCAACAAAAAATGCCGCCACGGCATGCGATTGGCTCCGGCGAGGATGCCGGCGATCGCGCGCATGACCGGAACGAACTGGGCAATGAAAATGATGATCGCCCCATGCTCCAGGAACAGATACTGGCCGAGCTTGATGCGTGTTTGGGTGATCCGAACATAGGAGCCGTAACGAAGGAGCAGCCAATAGCCGAATTTTGCGCCGATCACGTAGCCGACCATGCGGCCAAAAAAGGAGGCGCAAGTCGCCGTCACCATAACTTCGATGATGTTAAGCTCGTGCGTCCGTCCGGCAATAACCGAGCCGACGATCAGCGCCGTCTCGCCCGGCAGCGGAAGTCCGATGCTTTCCAAACCAATAAAACCTGCGACGACGAGCAGGCCGTAGGCATGGATGAGATGGGCAACGGCGTGCATTAATGGCGGACCCGGATGCCGTCCACATATACAGGTTTTTACGGAAAGAGAACTCCTTGACACCTTCCCTTTAGGTCTTGCAGCAGAGGCAGAACGTCGCTTGCCGCTGCTGATCTTGTTGTCTTAACCATGCCATTGCGGGCGATTCACGTATCCCGCGCCGCTGTGTTGCCCGGACATCGAAATGTACAGGGATTTGCGCCAATTTATCGACTTGGTCGACAAACTCGGGGCTTTGCGCCGCATCGACGGCGCCGACCCGCGCTTCGAGATCGGCCGCATTACCGAGGTCGCCGCCGGCTCGCCCGATTGTCCGGCCCTTCTGTTCGATAGCATCAAGGGCTACAAGCCGGGCTTTCGCGTCTTTACCAACGCCACCACCAACGTACAACGGGCTGCGCTGGCGCTGGGTCTCGATCCCGCACTGCGGCCGCTCGACGCACTTAAAGCCTGGATGGAGAAACGCAAGACCCTGCGGCCGCTGGCGCCGGTCGCGGTGGGCAAGGCGGCGTTTCTGCAAAATACCCTAGCGGGGTCTGCGGTGGACATTGCGCGCTTCCCGGCGCCGACCTGGCATCGGCAGGACGGCGGGCCGTTCATCGGTTCGGGTTCGCTGGTGATCATGCGCGATCCTGACGAGGGCTGGATCAACGCCTCGATCTATCGCGTCCAAGTGCACGGTCCTAACAAAGTCACCGTGCAGTTCGATCACGGCGGCAGGCACGGTGCGCTCATTGCCAACAAATATTGGCAACGCGGAGAAAGTTGTCCGGTGGCCGTGGTTCACGGCGAGGATCCGGCGCTGTTCATCTCAGGCTTCGAATATCTGCCCGATGGAAAATCAGAGTATGAGTTCGCCGGCGCCATCAAGGGGGCGCCGATCGAAGTATGCGACGGCCCGGAGACTGGCCTTCCGCTTCCTGCCTCCGCCGAAATGGTCTTTGAAGGCCGCTTGCTGCCGATGGCCGAGATCACCCTGCCGGAAGGGCCGTTCGGCGAGTTCACCGGATACTATGCGGCCGCGGCGCGTCCCGGCCCGGTGATGGAAGTCAGTGCCATCCATTACCGCAACGATCCGATCCTGCTCGGTTCGCCGCCCATGAAGCCGCCACGCTTTCATTTCGGTCTACCGTTCCGGGCGGCGACGATCTGGGGCAATCTTGACGCCGCCGGAGTCACCGACGTGGTCGGTGCGTGGCAGCACGTGTCGCAACTCATGACCGTCGTCGCGCTGCGCCAACGCTACGACGGCCACGCCAAGCGCGCGGCTTTGGTTGCCGCGGCGCACAGCTACATGGCGCGTATCGTGGTGGTGGTTGACGAGGATATCGACCCCTCTAATCTCGCCGACGTCATGTGGGCGGTGACGACTCGCTGCGAGCCGGCGGAAGGCATCGATATCATTCGCAACGCCTGGAGCTCGGCGCTCGATCCGCGCATTCCACCCGACGAGAAGGAACGCGGCGTCACTTCGCACTCGAAGGCGCTCATCAATGCCTGCCGCCCGTTCGGCTGGATCGACAAGTTTCCTCCGCCCTCGGCGCTTTCAGCCGAGGAGGCGCGCGAGATCGAGGAGAAGTGGGGGAAAGTGCTCGGCGCGAAACGGTAACCCATACCAGTCATGCCCCGCGCAAGCGGGGCATCCAGTACGCGCAAGCGCTCCAGAACGAATTCTCAGCCGGAGATTACTGGATCATCCGCTTGCACGGATGATGACAACAGTGTTGTCACTCCACCGCGTTCGCCGAAGTCAAACTGTCGATCAACGACGAGCGGTATAAGAATTTCTTGTGCCGCGAAATGTCCTCGGACGTGCGGCGCAGTTCGTCCAGGTGCTTGCGGCGGATCGCCGGATCCTTCTCTTCCAGCTTTCGCTTGTTCTCGATGGTCAGGGCCTGCACGGAATCGACTTGCGCCTTGCGGCGTTGGCGCGTGTAGCGGTTCAGCACGCTCGCATCGGTACGGCCGAACCAGACATCGGAAAGCTTTTCGGCCAAATTGACGGCGTCGTGGATGCCGCCATTCATGCCCATTCCGCCGATGGGGTTGTTGACATGGGCGCAGTCGCCGGCGAGCAGCACGCGGCCCTTGTTGAAGGTTTCCGCCACGCGCTGATGCACGGCGTAGAGCGCGTAATAGGGAATGTCGTAATCGCCGCTTTTCTGATGGATGCGCTGCAGACGCCGCTGGATGCCTTCCATGCTCAGCGCTTGTTCATCGGTTTCCGACTCCGGCACGGGAAGCACGCCGCGCCAGATTCCGGGCGGGCCGTAGCCCTTGACCTTGAATAGGTTGAGCCATTCGTCGGGATCGAAGAAATAGTTGCGCGTGCAATAGCCTTTGCCGGTCGTGCCAAAATCGAAGCTGGTGCCGATTTTGATGAAGCGCTCCGGCCAGGTGAACCCTTCGAAGTGAATTCCGGCGAGTCGCCTTACCGCGCTGCTGCCGCCGTCGGCGCCGATCAGATATTGGCCGCGCAGCGTTTCGGTTTCGCCCGCGGCGTTGGTGACCGTCGCCTCCACCTCGTCGGCGGTCTGCGTAAGGCCGATGAGCTTATTGGAGAAACGCACCTCGCCCAGGCCGCTCGCCTTGATGTGGGGCAGGGCGGCGTGCACCAGCTTGTACTGCTCCCACTGCACGACGTACGGATAGGGGACCTCGCCCTTCAGCAGGCTGATGTCAAAGACCGCGATCAGCTCGCCGGTCTCCCGGTTGCGGAAATGAAACAGCGGCGCCTGCATGCCGCCCGATGGATCGTCGGAGAACATCTCCTTTTCCAGTCCGAGGTCGACCAGCATCTCGACGGTCGGGGTGTGGATCGTGGCGGCGCGCTGATCTTCGGCGGCGTCCGGCAATTGCTCTATGAGCGTAACCGGAATGCCCTTCCTGACCAGCGCGAGCGTCATGACGGCGCCCACCGGCCCGCACCCGGAAACGATCACCCGATTGTCCTTTTCCGCCATCGTTTCGCTCACACTTTCGAAATGTCGAACACCGAGGGGTGGAACAGTTCTTCCACTTTCACCTTGCGGTCGGCGAGGCCCTGTTCGTGGATGTATTGGGTCAGCGCCTCGATCTCGGGAAGATTTTCTTGGATGCCGTATTTCCAGAAGTCGTCGCCCATGATCGCCGCGGTCTCGTTGGTTTCGGCTTCGAGCCACGGCAGCGTCACCATTAGCGCATTGACGTCGCGCAGGTCGATCATCGCTAGCGCCTTGGCTTCGCAGAACGCCTTGTAGACGCTGGTGGCGAGCCACGGATATTGCTCGGCGAGCGTCTTGCGGATGCCGATCAGGTGCATGATCGGGAAGAATCCGGTCTTCTTGTAGTAGGCCTGCTCGGCCTGACGCGTGTTCGGGAACAGCCGCACGATGTGTGGCTCGCCGCGCAGGAATGACGATGGCGCGCGCGCCGTGAACAGCGCGTCAAGCTCGCCGTCGCGCAACATGCCGACCAGCGTTTTGTCGTGGGGGATCGCCTTGAGATCGAGACCCGGGATCGGCTTGAGCGGCGTGCGTTCCTCGCGGCCGGCTTCCTCTTGGCCGCCGCTGCGCCAATGGATGTCCGACGGCTTCACGCCGTATTCGTGCTGCATCATGCCGCGCATCCAGACCACTGCAGTGATCTGGTATTCGGGCAGGCCGATGCGTTTGCCGTACAGGTCTTCCGGCCTTTTGATGCCGGAATCCTTGCGGACGTAGATACCGGAATGGCGGAAAATACGCGACACGAAGGCCGGCACGCCGATATAGGCCGAGTTGCCGGTCGCGACCGTGCGGATATAGCTCGAAAACGAGATTTCCGAGATGTCGAATTCCTGGAATTTGAAGGCGCGGTGGAAAATCTCCTCGGGATACATCGGGAGATACGTGACCGAGCAGCCCTCGACCTTTACGCGGCCGTCCCTGATTGCGCCCGTGCGGTCATATCTGCCGCAGGCGATTGTTATAGGCACGTCGACCATCGGGTCTCCTCTCGTTACACTCTCTAGCGGCACGTCGCGCAGATGGAGCTAAGTCGCTGCGAAGCTAACGGCATATTCTGGACCTGTGAAGCGCGCATGCCGATCATGTGGCGACAGCGGCAAGTTGCGCGGTGCGTCACGCCGCCGGGATTTTCTTGCAAGGAGCTTGCCATGGCGATCGATGGATTGGCGATTGACGGATTGACGACGATTGCGAGCAGCCTCGCGCCGAAGCAAACCATGGATCGGCTCGAGGCGGAGATCAAAGCCAAGGGGCTCACGGTGTTTGCGCGGATCGATCACGCCGCGGGCGCCGCGCAGGCCGGCCTGGTGTTGCGGCCTACCGAGGTGCTGATCTTCGGCAACGCCAGAGGCGGTACGCCGCTCATGCAATCGAGCCAGACGGCCGGCATCGATCTGCCGCTGAAGTGTTTGGTCTGGCAGGACGAGGCCGGTAAGACATGGTTGTCCTACAATGACCCGGGCTGGATAGCGCACCGGCACGGGCTCGGCGCGGCGGCCGACGCGGCCGTCAAGGCCATGACAGCTATGCTCGGCGCCGTAACCAAGGCCGCGGCCTCTTCATAACCTATTCGCATGGCGCAAACCGGCTGCGGCCGCGCTACGCTTGTTGTTCGGTGCCGCGGGCGATAATTTTGCGGGAACAGGAGAACAACCATGATGTCGACAGTAATCGGCGGCGCCATGCTGCCGCACGCGCCGCAGTTCTTCACTATGCCGGATACCGAGGATAAGGCGCTCGTCGCCCACGTGCGCGAGGTGGCGGCCGACATCGGCAAACGTCTGCGCGTGCTGCAGCCCGACCTCTGGATCATCTTCTCCAACGATCACGCCGAGCAGTTCTTTCACACTACGGCGCCGCCCTTCACCGTCCACGTCGGCGGCGAAGCATTTGGCGAATTCGCCGGGCGGAAATTTCACTGGAAGGTTCCGAGTGAGATCGGCTTCGAGCTGGTGCGCCAGCTTTACCGGCAGAATTTCGATCCAGCCTTCACCTCAACGGCGAAGATCGATTACGCCATCGGCATTCCGCTTACGCATCTCGGCCACACCGGCCCGGTGCTGCCGATCTACGTCAACGCCTATCTGCCGCCGCAGCCAACCATGGAACGCTGCTATCAATTTGGGCAAGCCGTGGCGCGCACAGTCACCTCGCTCGGTCTCAAGACGGTAATCCTGTCGAGCGGCGGCATGTCGCATTTTCCCGGCACTGACCGCTACTCCAATCCCGAACTTGCCTGGGACAAACGCGTGCTGGAAAAGCTCGCCGCCGGCAACCTGAAATCACTAATCGGCTTCGACGAGACCGAGCTCGACGATACCGGCAACATAGAGCTGCGCTGCTGGGCCTGCGCGGCCGGCGCGCTGGGCGAGCGCAAGCCGAATGTGGTGTCGATGGATCCGAGCTGGCATCACAATTATGCTTCGCTTGCTTGGATCGGCGGCGAGGCGGAGCAGCACCACGCCGCGCATTATCCGTCGATCAAGCCGGAGCTGGTGGAATTGACCTCGGCGTTGCACGGCCTCGCCCATGACGCCGACATGCGCGCCCAATACATGGCCGATGCGGCGGCGTTCGCCGACCGCTTCGCGCTGCCGCCGGATCAGCGCGAGGCGCTGATCAAGCTCGATATGCCCTCGATCGTGAAGATGGGCGCGCATCCGCTGGCGCCATTCCTGGCCCAGCTGCAGATCCAACGGCTGCGCCCGCCGCAGCGGAGCAGCGGAGCCTAACGCCCGGCGCGGCGCGGCAGCGGCACGACCGCCGAGGCCTGCGGTTTGCGGCTTGTCCGCGCGGCCACTTCGAGCATTAGGCCGAGACTCTCGAAGTGCTTGCGCACCACCGCGCGGGTGGCGCGGCCGTCGCGCTTGCGCAGCGCGCGCAGCAGCGCGCGATGCTGGTCGAGGTGGCGCGGATCGTAAAAGCTATTGTGCTTGGGCGAGACATTGGACAGCCGCGCGCCCTGCGCCTGATTGAACATCGCCACCAGGAGCGGGTTTCTGGCGCCGGCGAGAAAGAGGCCATGAAAGGCGTCATGGGCTCCCTTGGCGGCGTTCATGTCCCGGCGCTCAATGGCGTTCTCGAGCGCCGCAAGCGCGCGCTCCATCTCGCTCAGCTCCGCGGTGGAAAGCCGCGCGGCGGCGAGTTCAGCGCACCTCTGCGCGATGTGCGAGCGTACGTCGTTGGCGATCGGGGCCGCTTCGATGATCACGCTCTCGTCGAACACGCCCTTGCCGCCCGGCGTCGCCGCGGTGACGATGACCCGGCGGCCGGCGGCCTTGTCCACGTAGCCGAGGCCGTGCAGTACCCGCAGCGCCTCGCGTACCGAGTTCCGGCTGACGCCGAGCATGTCGGCCAGACGGGTTTCCGTTGGCAACGCGTCGCCGGCGCCGAGCCGTTCGGCCTCGATCAACCGGCATATCTCCTGGGCCGCCTGGGTGATGACGCTGTCGCGCCGGATCGGGGAGGGGTCATAGGGCATTGTTGAACAATCCTACAGTAGAATATTCATGCAGTAGACCCTTCGCCCTTGACCGCAAAGGGCACTCGTAGTCAAGTAAGGCGGGCTCGACAAGCGGATAAATTGACACGCGGATTGATGGAGAACACCCGATGAAAAAGCTCGTCCTGGAGACCACGGCGCCGTTCCAGGGGCTGCCGGAACTCGTCGCTTACGATGAAGGCTTGTTCGTCAAGGAAGGGCTCGAGGTCCAATGGGCCGACCGCGAGGTCGGGGTCGAAAAGAAGGTCGAGGTCAATGTCACCTCGCCGAAGGGCGTGAACCCGTTCGCGAGCCACGGCAAGCTCCTCGAGCAGGGCAAGGCCGACATGTACAACGCCTGCGAATGGGGCAATTACTGCCGCGTCCAGGACACCGACCAGGACAGCCGCCAGCTCGGCCGCCGCGCCATCGTGGCCTACTCGGCGCTGGTCGTGGGCCCCAATTCTCCGGTCTATACTCCGCAACAGCTTGCCAATCGGCTCATCGGTTTGCCGTTCTATTTCGGCACCCACTACATCGCGTTGCACATGCTGGAAGGTTTTCTGCCCCGCGACTTGATCAAGGTGTGCCGGGCGCCGAACGGCTCGCGCTATCGCCTCGACGCGCTGATGAACGGTGAAATCGAAGCCACCACGCTGACAGAGCCGCACATCACGTTGGCCGAGAAGAAAGGCTGCCGCGCCATCTGCTCGGCGTTCTTCCACGGCACCGAGGTCGCTTCCAACCGTGTCGATGCCGAGACTTACGCGGCCTTCAATCGGGCGGTGAGAGAGGCGGTGCGCCGGATCAACGCCAACAAGAAGGCGTACATGCACTACTTCATCGACTACTACGCCAAGAAGGATCCGGAGATCGCCGCGCTCAAGGTCGAGGATTTGCGTGAGAGCCGGCTCGTGGTTACCGATCCGGCGCCGATCCCGGCCGACGAACTGCAGCGCACGTATGACTGGCTGAAAAGCTGGGGAATGCTGGAAGAGACCGCGTCGCCGCTGCAGCTCATCAATTCGCAGGTGCAGAACTACGCGCACCAAGCAGCCGAATAAGCTGTTTCCGCCTCATCCTGAGGAACCGCCGCAGGCAGCGTCTCGAAGGACGGCGGCCCCGGCGGAGCAGCATCCTTCGAGACGCCCGCTTTGCGGGCTCGCCGGTATGAGGGAAATTGCGACGCGGCCTGCGCGGCCATGGCGGTCCCGATTTGATATTTCGTTTACCCAGCCGCGCTATGGCGCTCGCCGCGCTTCCGGTCTAAAAGCGCGCGCGACGGCCAATGCACTGGGGTGGGGCCCTGAATGGACGGCAATCGTGCACCATGGCGGCGTGCGGGCTTGGCTATCGCCGCAACGCTGCTTCTGGGCGCCTGCGGCGGACATCATCTCGGATTCGGCGACCACGATGGCGACGACATTCACGCCTTTCCGGACCACTACAAGACCGACATCCTGTCGGCGATGCACGCTTATCTGAACGATCCGAGCGGCATTCGTGACGCCTCAATTTCGGAACCGATGCTCAAATCGATCTCGGCCGGTACGCGCTACGTGGTCTGTCTGCGCTTCAACGGCAAGCAAAACAACGGCGCCTATACGGGCGTGCGGCAGATTGCGGCGGTCTTTCTCGCCGGCCGGTTCGATGACTTCATCGATCCGATTGCGGCGCGCGAGCCGTGCAACACTGCGGCCTATACGCCGTTCCCCGAACTCGAAAAACTGCAGCGTTGAAAATCGGCTTGTGTCGCAACGTGGGTTGAACTTACGGCAGTTCTTCGCTTTGCTGAGGCGGGGGCTGGTCTCGTGAGAGGTGAGCCATGAAATTCCCATCGGCTGCGGTATGCGCCGCAGCTTTTGCTGCGCTTGTGGCCTTGTCGCCGGTTTGCGCTTCGGCGGCTCCGGGGGTGGTCAACACCACCGTGAACCTGAGGCAAGGGCCGGGAACAAGTACGCCGATCATCGGCAAAATTCCTGCGGGCGCTCCAGTTGAGATTGGCACCTGCAGCGGCGAGTGGTGCCAGGCTACTTTCCAGGGAATGAGCGGATATGTGATCGCCTCGGCGCTTGCGCAGGGCGGCGCACCCGGTGGTCCTCCGCGCGGCGCTCCACAGCCACCTCCCGGCTATGCGGGCCCACCGCCGGGCTATGGAGGGCCGCCTCCCGGTTACGTCGGTCCACCTCCGGGCTATGCCGGCCCGCCGCCATATCCGTACCCCGGCCCTGGCCCATACTATTATGGCTACGGTCCCTATTGGCGGCGCTGGTAGCTGAGCGACCAAACACTGGGCGGCGTCCTCGCGGGCGCCCTCAGTGCTCCTGCCGGCTGAAATGCACTGACGCGCCCGACGTCACCAGGCTGACCGCAATAATCGCGAAGATTCCGCCGACGCCGGTCGCGGTCGCGACGAGGCTTGCCAGGAATGGCACGGCCGCCTGCCCCAAGCGATTGCCGGTGATGCGCAGCGACATGACGGTGCCCATCGCCGCCGCTGACGCGAGATCGACCACGTTGGTGAGACTTAGTGTCGTGGCGAAGCCGAGCGAGAAGCCGAGAAAAATCATGGCCGCGTACATAATCGGCAGCGGGATCGGCAGAGCGAAACAGGCAAAGCCGATGGCCGCGCCGCCCATGCTGATAAGTGTCAACGGCTGGCGCGCGATCAGGCGAAGCACGCGTGTATAGGACAGGCGCGAAACCAGCGACGCGGCCGATCGCACGGTGAGCAGCGCCCCGATATTGCGCACGTCGATGTTCTGGTCGGCGCCGAGGAGCGGCAGGTAGATGGTCAACAGGTCTTGTGACGTGATGGTAATGACGCTGGCGGTGAGTACCGCCATGAGGCCTCGCTGCCGGAGCAGCGTCCGCAGCGGCACCACCTCGCGGGTTTTCTCCGGTCGCAGGTGCTTTGGCGCCGGGCGAATAGCGGCGGCAGTCGCGAGCGAGATGATGGCGACAATAAGAGCGATGCCGAACAGCGTGCCGGTCGGCGGGACATTCGCCGTACCGCCCACCCAGGCGATCAGATAGGGCCCGAGGCCCTGGCCGATGGCGCTCGCCACGACGTAGTTGCCAAAGGCGGCATCGCGGCCGCGGGGCCCGGAGCAACGCACGCAAACCATCTGCTGGCTCGCCATCACAAACAGATGGCCGACGCCGAACAAAGCCGTGAGCACCAGGAGCGCGGCGAGCGTATCGGAGAAGAACCAGAAACCGGCGCACGTGACGACGAACAGGCCGGAGCCGATCCACGCGGCCTGCGCATCAAGGCTGCGATCGAGCAGGCGGCCGACCCACACCGCGAGCAGCGTCGGCGGCACCGCAAAGGTCGCCGAAATAATGCCCAGCGAAACCACGGGAAGATTAAGCTCGATCGCCCGGTAGGACGTGGTGACGCGCACGACCGCATAGATCGTCTGGACGACGGCGGAGTTCAACACCAGCGGGATGAGCAATCGGTAATCGATGTCGCTCCTGCGGCCGCGCTCCGCCAGAAATCTTGCGAGAGAATTTGCCACCGCGCCAGCGACACCGATCGTTGTGGTTGAGGAACCGACTCGTATCACCCATCCGCCGCGGCGGGCATCCCGTCGTGACGTTAGCTTGTAGGACGATTGAGCATAGGTCTAAGCTGTGCGGCACCGGGAGGAAAGCATGAGAAGTCCTCGAAGCATCATCGCGCTTGCCACTGTTTTGTGCACGCTGGCCGGCCTCGCGCTGCCGCACGCTGTCGCCGACGACTACCCGAGCCGGCCAGTGACCGTCGTGGTGCCGTTCACGCCCGGCGGCTCGACGGACATCATGGCCCGCTATGAAGCCGATGTGCTGCAGCGAGCGTTGGGGCAAAGCTTTGTGGTCGAGAACAAGCCCGGCGCCGGCGGCGACATCGGCATCTCCTATGCGGCCAAAGCCGGACGTGACGGCTACACGCTGCTGCATGCGCCCTCGATCATCATCCTGCTGCCTTATCTGATGAAGTCGCTCTCCTATGACCTCGCCAGAGATTTCACGCCGGTCATGCTTACCGGGCTGACGCAATTCGCCCTGGTGGTCTCGCCGTCACTGCCGGTGAAGTCGGTGAAAGATCTCATCGCGCTGGCGAAGTCCAAACCCGGCGAGCTGACATACGCGTCGGTCGGCCTCGGCAGCCCGCATCAGATCTTCGCCGAACAGTTCAAGACCATGACCGGCACCGACATCCGCCATATTCCATACAAGGGCTCGGTTCCCGGCCTCACCGACGTCGCCAGCGGCAACGTCTCCATGATGTTCGTCGATATCCCGCCGGCGTTGCCTTTGATCCAGGCCGGCAAGGTAAAGGTTCTCGCCGCGCTCTCAGCCAAGGGAAATTCGGAACTGCCCGGCGTGCCGCCCCTTGCCGAAACAGTGCCTGGCTACGACGCCAGCAGTTGGCAGGGCTTTTTCGCCCGCGCCGGCACCCCGCAGCCGATCGTCGATAAGCTCAACGCCGCGCTGGCCGCCGACTTCAAACGGCCGGAAACCGCCGAGCGCTTCAAGACGTTTGGCATCGTGGCACAATGGGATACGCCGGCCGAATTTGCGGCGTTCATCACCGAGCAAAGCGCCAAATGGGGCAAGGTCATCAAGGCGGCCGGCATCAAGCCGCAGTGAGCTGCCTGTCTTTCAGCTTCCGGGCTTCCAATGCATGTTGATGACCTGGATTCCGAGTTCGTGATTGATGCTGACGGCGTGCCGCTGCATGGCGAGCGCGTTTGATTCGCTGTCGCTCAGCGGACATTGCACGTCATCATAGCGGGCGCCCGACCGGGTCAGGGCCCGGCCGAATTGCGACTCGGCCGCATCCATCGCGATGGTCGCCGGGAACGGCAACGACATGTAGATTTTGTGGTCGGCATGGAACGGCGCCAGGCAATAGCGCCAATCCTCCGCCATGGCGATTTGCGGAAGCAAGACGGTCAGTGCGAGAGCAAGTAGCGCGCGCATGGGTTGACGGTTCCTCCCGATCTTCGGCCACGAGCGTTTTTGGCCGCCGCCGCCTCGGCGGTCGGCCGAATCAGTTCCATAAAGTTAGCCCAACTTCCTGCTGCGATGCAGGCTCGCGGTCGCACGCCGGAACCGTGTTCCCAAGCTCGGCGTTTGGGAATAATCTTGTCTCAGCCGAAGCGGCGGCATTGGGGCCTACCGGCATATGGCCGGCCCGATCTATGACGCCGCCGCGCACATGGAGGCGCCGTCGCAATGACCCAAAAGTATTCGCTGAACATCAACGGCAAGGACCACACGGTTGAAGCCGATCCGGACACGCCGCTGCTCTACGTGCTGCGCGATGAAATCGGTCTCAACAATCCGCATTTCGGTTGCGGGCTCGGCCAATGCGGCGCCTGCACGGTGCATCTCGATGGCCAGCCGGCGCGTTCATGCACAAGGCCGATCGCGCAAGTCGGCAATAAAAAAGTCGTGACGCTCGCCGGCCTCGGTACGCCCGAGCATCCGCATCCTCTGCAGACCGCGTACGTCGAAGAGCAGGTCCCGCAATGCGCCTATTGCATCAACGGCTGGATCATGACCGCCGCGGCGTTCCTGCGCGATAAAAAGAAACCGACGGACGAAGAAATTCGCACCGCGCTGCGGACAGTCAAATGCCGCTGCGGGACCCACATGGCCATCCTCCGCGCCGTCAAGCGCGCCGCAGCGATGATGGGTTGAGGGAGGACACCATGACCAGAATGGAAAAATCCGCACAATTCTCCCGCCGCACGCTGCTCAAGGCCGGCGGTGCGCTTGTCGTCTCCATCGGCGCTCCGATCGCGTTCGAACCCGCGAACGCGGCCGGCGACGCTACCGCTGCGGCGATCAAACCGCCGCTCACGCCCGACCACTTGTCGTCCTACATCGCCGTCAACGCTGACGGCACGGTCTCGGCTTATTTCGGCAAAATGGACATGGGCCAGGGGCTATCGGTCGCGATTCGGCAGATCGTGGCCGAGGAGCTCGATGCGCCGTTCGATCGGGTCCAAATATTCATCGGCGACACCGCCACCAGCGTCAATCAAGGCGGCGCCTCCGGTTCGACCGGCGTACAGAACGGCGGCAAACAAATGCGTATGGCCGCCGCCGAGGCGCGGCGCGTGCTGGTCGAAATGGCTGCCGATAAGCTTGGCCTGCCGGCCGATCAGCTCACAGTGAAAGATGGCGTTGTCCACGCCGCAAACGATGCGGCGAAGAAGATCAGCTACGCTGAATTAATCGGCGGGCAGTTCTTCAACGTTCATCTTGACTGGAACAAAAAATACGGCAACCCGCTTTACGCGCCTGGCAAGGCCAAGCCGAAGGACCCGAAGGATTATACGGTTGTTGGGCAGCCGCTTCCGCGTGACGACATTGCCCCGAAGGTTTTCGCCCAGGCCGATTTCTGCACCGACATAAGAGTCCCCGGCATGGTGCACGGCCGCATGATCCGGCCGGCCGTAGCCGGCGCGGTGCCGGTGAAGGTCGACGAAAGCTCGATCAAAGACATTCCGTCCGCCAAGGTTGTTTGGGATAAGGGCTTCCTTGGCGTTGTCGCCGACAAAGAATGGCACGCCATCAAGGCGGCGCAGCAGCTCAAGGTCGAGTGGTCGGACGCGGCTCCGCCATTCCCCGATCAGGCCGCACTTTACGATCACATTCGCAATGCGCCGGTGCGCAAACGCGAAGTGGCCGGCAAGCAAGCCGGCGATGTCGACGAAGCCTTTAAGAACGCCGCGCGCGTGATCGAGGCCGAATATGAGTGGCCCTTCCAATCACACTCTTCCATGGGCCCGGCATGCGCGTTGGTCGACTTCAAGGATGGTCACGCCACCTGCTGGAGCGGCACGCAGAAGTCGCACTTCGTACAGACCGGAACTTCCGCCATCCTGCAGATCCCGCAGGACGACGTCCGCGTGATTTGGACGACGGGTCCGGGCTCCTACGGCCGCAACGACGCCGATGATTGCGCCGCCGACGCTGCTTTCCTCTCCAAAGCCGTCGGCAAGCCCGTGCGTGTTCAATACATGCGCGACCAGGGCACGGGGTGGGACCCGAAGGCTCCCGCTTCGATCCACAAGGTGCGGGCGGCGATCGACGCCGCAGGAAACGTCATCGCCTACGATTTCCTCAGCAAGGGCTTTTCCCGCATCGATGTGGACACCAACGGCAGCCAGCTAAAAGACACGCTGGCCGGACAAACCCTCGGCGTCGAGCTGCATTCGGGCGATGGCTTCGGCATCCCTGGGGACTCCTACGGCTTTGCCAACAAGCGCACCGCCTGGGAGACGATCGCGCCACTGCTCGATCGCGCTTCGCCGCTGCGCAGCGCGCATATGCGCGATCCGGTCGGGCCGCAGATCCATTTCGCCAGCGAATCGTTCATCGACGAGCTGGCGGCTGCGCTCAAGGTCGATCCGGTGGAGTTCCGGCTGCGCTACGTGCGCGACCCGCGCGACATCGCCGTCATCAAGGCGGCGGCGGAAAAGGCCGGCTGGCAATCGCGGCCCTCGCCGCGTACCGATCAACGCGGCGACAAAGTCACCGGACGCGGCATCAGCTACGCGCAGCGCGGCGCCACGCGCGTTGCCGTCATCGCCGAGGTGGATGTCGATCGATCGACCGGCAGGATCTGGGCCCGCAAGTTCACGGTGGCCCACGATTGCGGGCTGATGATCAACCCAAACGGCCTGCACCACGCCATCGAGAACAACATCGTTCAGGCCACCAGCCGCACCTTGTGGGAGGAGGTCAAGTTCGACAAAAAGTCGGTGACGAGCGTCGATTGGCGGACTTATCCGATCCTCGACATAACCCAGGCGCCCGAGCAGGTCGACGTCGTCATGATCAATCGCCCGGAAATCGCTCCTTCCGGCGCCGGCGAAGCGGCGACCCGGCCGGTACCGGGCGCGATCGCCAACGCCGTCTTCGACGCCACGGGCGTCCGCATTCGCCGAGCGCCATTCTCGCCCGACTATGTGAAGTCGGCGTTGTCGTAGCCGCTTTCCCTCTCCCCGCAAGCGGGGAGAGGGAGTAATCTGCCGCAATGTCCACGATCGTCCGCACGCTCGACGAGGCGCTCGCGCCGATCACCGATGGCTGCATGCTGGCGGTGCCGCGCGAAAGTTCTGGTGCGGCCATGGCGGCGACGCGGGCGCTGGTCCGGCGCGGCGTCAAGCGGCTGCACCTGATCACGCTGCCCACGTCGAGCTTGCAGGCGGACCTTCTGATCGGCGCCGGCTGCGTTGAGATGCTGGATACCTCCGGAGTGAGCCTCGGCGAGTTCGGCCCCGCGCCGCGTTTTTCGTCGGCGATAATTTCTGCTGCGGTCCACGTGCGCGACGCCACCTGCCCGGCGCTGCACGCGCAGTTTCAGGCCGCCGAGAAGGGCGTTCCATTCATGCCGCTGCGCGGCCTGATTGGCTCCGATGTGCTGGCTCATCGGCCCGATTGGAAAATCCTCGATAATCCGTTTGGCAATGACGACCCGATCGTGCTGCTGCCGGCGCTGAAGCCGGACGTTGTGTTGTTCCACGCGGCCCTTGCCGACCGCGCCGGCAACGTCTTCATCGGCACCCAGCGCGAACTGGTCGCCATGGCGCACGCGGCACAAAAGACCGTCGTCACCGTGGAAAAGATTCACGACGGCGATCTGTTGCGAGACCCGTTGCTCGCCGTCGGCACGCTGCCCGGCTTCTATGTGGAGGCCGTCGCTGTCGAGCCGCGCGGCGCTTGGCCCCTGCCGCTGCCCGATCGTTACGGCATCGATGCCGCGCACCTCGCCGAATATGCGCGGCTTGCCGCGACGCCGGAAGGCTTTGCGCAGTATCTCGATCGCTACGTCTATGAAAAAGTCGCGGCGTAACTGCCCGGCCATGACGGCACGCGATTTCCGCGACGAAGAATTACTCGCCGACGTGATCTGCCGGCTCATTGGCGATGTGCGCCATGTCGCCGTCGGGGTCTCCTCGCCCATTCCAGCAACTGCGGCGCTGCTCGCGCGCGAGCGCGGCGGTGGGCGGCCCTACGTCTCGCTGCTTGGCAGCCGCGCCCACACGTTCTTCACCGACGGCTCTCGCGAGTTGTTCGACTGCGCCGGCCAAGGCCGCGTCGATGTGTTCTTCCTCTCCGGCGGCCAGATCGACGGCGAAGGCAACATCAACCTTGTCAGCATCGGCGACTACGAGCATCCGAAGGTACGCTTTCCCGGCTCGTTCGGTTCCGCCTATCTGTATTACGTTGTGCCGAAAGTGATCCTGTTCCGCGTCGAGCACTCGCGCCGCACGCTGGTGCCCAAGGTCGATTTCATCAGCGCGCCGGGCGGCAGCCCCGAAAATGTCTTTCGCACCGGCGGCCCGATCGCACTGGTCACCAACCGCTGCCTGTTTGACTTCGACCGCGCGAGGCGGCGCTTCCGCCTCGCCAGCGTACACCCCGGACACAGCGTCGCCGAGGTGATCGAGAACACCGGTTTCGATTTCGACCGGGCCGCTGATGTGCTCGCCACGCCGGCGCCGTCGGCCGATACGCTGCACATGATGCGAACCGTCGTCGCGCCGATGCTGGCCGAGGTCTATCCGCAGTTTGCCAAGACTGTGTTTGGCGCTTCCATTCCTTCCCCCTAAAAGGAAGGGTTAGGGTGGAGTCGCGAAGGGTTAGGGTGAGGCCGCAAAGTCGCCATCAACGTCCACCCGCCCCTTTCAGGGGGACGGAAAGTGGGGCTAGTGTGCCGCACCAAAATCACGGTGGGGGAAACGTCCGGTGAGAACTGTTGAAGCGGCGGTGATCGGCGTCGGCTGGATCGGCGGCTTGCGCGCGGACACGCTCTCGCGCACGGCGCTGGTCGAGAAATTGCACCTCTGCGACATCAAGCCGGACCGGCTCGCCGAGGTCACTAAGCTCTACAAGCCGGCGACGTCGACGCTCGACTATCAGGATATCATCAAGAACGACGGGATTCGTGTCGTCTACATTTCAACAACCCCCGAGGCGAACCATTACCCGATCGCGCGCGATTGCTTGAGAGCCGGCAAGAACGTCATGCTGGAAAAGCCGATCGCACTCGAACTGTGGGAGGCCGACGAACTCATCCAATTGTCGAGCCGTAACAATCTGAAATTCACTATCGGCTATTCCCAGCGCTTCAATCCGAAGATCGCCTTCGCCAAGAAGAAAATCTTGGACGGTACGCTCGGCAAGGTCGTTTCAGTACTGGTCAGCCGGCATCTGTCGCGCGAACTTGGCAAAAAGATTGCAAGCCGCGTGCGCCTTTCACCGGTGGTGATGGAATCGACCCATGATCTCGATTTTGTTTTCTGGCTGTTGGAGCCGGCCAAGCCGGTGCGGGTCTATAGTCAAGGCGCCTACGGCTACATGCAGCTGGTGAACGGCTCGCACGACATCATGTTCACCACCGTCACCATGGACAATGGTGTGGCGGTCATGATCGGCGGCGGCTGGAATCTGCCGCCGAGCTATCCGAATTATTGCGCGACGTGGATCGAGGTCACCGGCACCGACGGCTCGCTGTTTCTCGACGACACCCAGCGCGACAATTGGCTCAATACCGAAAAGCGCGGTCAGGAATTCACCATGTCGACCATGCCGGGCGAGTGGGTCGATCACGTCTATGCCGGCGGCATCGGGCCGGAGACGATTCATTTCCTCGAAGCCTGCATCCGCGACACGGCCGTGATGGTGACGCCGGAGAGCGCACGGCGCGTGATGGAGACTTACAGCGCGGCCGACCTGTCCGCCGATCGCAATGCGCCGATCGATCTGCCGCTGACCAACGAGACGATTTCCGGCATCGCCGAACTGAAAGCGAAGAATCGCGCGGGATTGAACGTATGAAAAAATCCGCCAAGGGAATTGGGCTTGCCATCGTGGGTGCCGGGCGCGTCGGGCTGTTCCGCGGCGAAGTGGCGATGCGCCATCCGGCGGTGGAATGGATCGGCATCGCCGAACTTAATCATAATCGCGGCGGCGATGTGGGCGCGCGCATCGGCGCCGACTTCATCACCACCAGTCATCGTGAGCTGTTGGCGCGGCCGGAAGTTACCTGCGCGATCATCGCCACCGACGAACACCTGCACGTCGAGCCGATCATGGCGGCGGTGGAACGCGGTGTGCCGATGCTGATCGAGAAGCCGCTGGCGACGGATCTTGCCCAATCCGCGCGCGTGCTCAAGGCGATCACCGACGCCAAGCTCGATGCTGTCGTCGGCTACACCCAGCGCTTCCGCCGCAAATGGCTTGCCGGCAAAGAAAAGGTGCGCAGCGGCGCGCTTGGCGATGTCACCATGGTGACTTCGCGCGCGTTCATGAATCGCCTGGTCGCCATCGACAATTACAAGCGGACCAACGATCCGGCGACGATCTCGCCCATGGTGATCTCGGGCACACACGCCCTCGATATCGTGATGTGGTATCTCGAAGGCAAACAGCCGGTCGAATGTTATGCACGCTCGATCGACAAGGTCTTGGGGCCGCTCTACCAAGGCATCGACGCCACCGCCGGTATGATCATGTGCTCGGACGGCACCATCTACCATCTCAACATTTCCTGGGCGTTGCCGGTCACCTGGCCGGGCGCCGTGTACAGTTTGGAGGTCGGCATCAACGGCACCCATGGCGTGCTCACCATCGACGACACCCATCGCGACATGGTGCTCGCGGTGTCGGCGCCGCAGGGCGAAGGCTATGCGCCCGATCAAAGCCGTCTCGTCGATTTTCTCGGCTCCTATCCGCCTGGCGACATGGTGCTCGGTGAGCTGCGTGGGCCGATGCGGGAGGAGACCGACTCGTTCCTTAATCGCGTCTCGCTCGGTCTGCCGACGCAAGCTGCCACCGCCGCCGAGGCGCACAACCGGCTGATGCTGACCAAGGCGCTCGATCTTTCGGCGAAGCTCAAACAGCCGGTGAAGCTGCCGCTGGAGCCGGAGCAAGGGCGCGCAGTGGCGTGATTAGGCTTCTGCTCGCCCTGATCGCTCTTCTGACCTGCTCGTTGGCACGTGCGCAGGAAGATGCGGCGTCGTTCTACAAGGGCAAGACGCTGCGCATCGTCGTCGGTTCGGGCGTGGGCTCGGGTTACGACATCACCGCGCGCGTGCTGGCGCGCCACATGGCGGCGCATATCCCCGGCAATCCGACCATCATCGTGCAGAACCAGCCCGGTGCCGGCGGCCTGACGATGACCAATTCGCTGAATGCTAACGGGCCGTTCGATGGCACGGTCATCGGCGAACCGTTCAACGGCACGCCGACCATGCCGCTGCTGCAGCCGCAGATCGCGCGGTTCGACGCGCACAAGCTCATCTATATCGGCAGCACCAACCGTGAGACCCAGGTCATGTACGTCTGGAACACGGTGCCGGTGATGACGCTCGCCGACGTCAAGACCATCGAACTAGTGATGGGCGCACAGGCGCCAGGCTCGACACAATACGATTATCCGGTGCTGCTCGATCGGTTGTTCGGCTACAAGTTCAAGATCGTCACCGGCTACGAGAGCACGCCAAAAATTCACCTGGCGCTGGAACGCGGCGAAGTGCAGGGCACCATCGCCAACTGGTCGACGCTAAAGGCCCTCAACTCCAATTGGATCGCCGACGGCAAAATCCGGCTGCTGGTGCAGTGGGGTTTGAAGAAATTATCTGAGATCGGCAACGTTCCGTCGATTTTCGACTACCTTAAAACCGATGCCGACCGTGCTGCGGTGAAGCTCGTGGTGGCGCGGCTCGAATTCGGCCGGCCGTTTTTCTTGCCGCCTGGCGTCCCGCCGGATCGCGTCGCGGTCTTGCGGCGCGCTTTCGACGCTGCGGTCAAGGACCCGGCTTTTCTCGCCGAAGCGGCGACGGCGAAAATCGACATCGATCCGCTGACCGGGGAAGAAGTCCAGACTCTGGTCGACGAGGTTTCTCAGACCCCGGCCGATGTCGTGAACCGGGTGCGCGAGGCGCTAGAAAACAAATAAGCGCGCTAATAAACGTCCTGCTGATAGCGGCCGCGCTTCTTCAGGTCGTTGACGAACGCGATCGCCTCGTCGGTCGAGCGCGCGCCGAACTGCGCCGCGATCTCGACCAGCGCCCGCTCGACGTCTTTCGCCATATGCTTGGCGTCGCCGCATACGTAGACGTAGGCGCCGTCGGCGAGCCAGGCCCAAAGTTCGCGGCCGACTTCGCGCATGCGGTCCTGGACATAGAATTTCTGCGCATCGTCGCGCGACCAGGCGAGCGATAGCCGCGTCAGCACGCCCGCCGCCCGCATACCGGAAAATTCGTCCTCGTAGAAAAAGTCGTAGTCGCGGTGCTGATGGCCGAAGAACAGCCAATTGCGCCCGGGCGCCTTGGTGGCCATGCGCTCGTGCAGAAAGGCGCGGAACGGCGCAACGCCGGTGCCCGGCCCGATCATGATGATCGGCGTCGCCGGGTCCGCGGGTAGGCCGAAATGTTGCGCGCGCTGCACGTAGACTTTCACGCGCTGACCAGGCGCCGCGCGATCGCCAAGAAACGTGGAAGCGGCGCCGAGCCGCGTGCGCTTGCCGATCTTGTAGCGCACGGTGTCAACGGTAAGCGCGACCCGTCCGGGATTGCTTTTGAGCGATGAGGAAATGGAAAATAGCCGCGGCTGCAGCGGGTCGAGCGCTTCGATGAACGCCTCCGGGTCGGGGCGCACGCCGGAAAATCTTTCGATGGCCGCGAGTACATCGAGGCACGCCGCATCACCATCCGGGTCCTCGCCGGAGGCGAGCGCCTTTGCCTTCTGCCGGCGTTCGCCGCCGGTGATGTAGGAGTAGAGCTGGAACAGCGCATCGGGCGCCATGCCCAGCGAAACGCCGTCCGTAAGCACCTCACGAAGCGTGCGGCCGCCGATGGGAAAATCGGCTGGCGCATCGAGCGCTTTAATGACGGCCGCGACCAACGTTTGATCGTTGGCGGGAAAAATGCCGAAGCAGTCGCCCACAACGTAATCGAGCCCGCTCGACGACAGATCGAACTCGATGTGCCACGTCTCCTTGCCCGAACCCGGCTTGTTGAGCAGCGTGCGCGAGACAAACGCAGCCTCGGCAGGAGTGTCGCGTGAGCGGCCGGTGGCGACGCCAGCTTGCGGACTCTCTGTTGCTGGCTCCGGCGTTGCCGGCGCCAAGGCCGGAGCGGCAGGCGCCCCCATCTCGCTATGCAGGACCTTGAGGGTGCGCAGCGTCTCCTTGCCGCCCGGCACACACAGATTGAGTTTCGCTTCCTTCTTGAAAAAGATCGCGTCGGCGTAGTCCTGACAATTGTAACCGCACTGGCCGCAATCCTGCTGGCCCATGGCCGCCATCATGCGCCGGCGCAGCGGCCGGCCTTCGGCGAGTTTCAACCGCTCAGGAAGCGGCATTGCCTGATCGTGCCACGGCGCGCCGTCGTCTTCCTCGGCGGCGGCGCCGACACCGGCCATCAACGCCGCGCCATCTTGCGGCGGGAGCGCCGTGATGCCGTTTTCGCTTAGACCAAGAGCCGCGACGAAGAATCCATCGAGCCACGCGCGCTGTTCCGGCGTGAACGGCGCTGACTCAGGCAGAAGCGATAGCTTCGGTGGCGGCGGGTTATGGGTCATGGCTCCGGCACAGCTTGTAAATTCAAGCTTCGTGCCAGCGCCGCAACTAAAATAATACAATAGAAACAATGGCCTATACTAAGGGCTTCCGGCCTGCTGCCCGCCGGCGGCGCAGGCTGCGCAAAATTTACGCATGGCAAAAGTCTGATGCTTTCAGCGCAACGCGACGAGCAGGATGGCGATTTCGCTCACCTGTTCGACCGCGCCCAGGACATCACCGGTTTGACCGTCGATTTGGGCGAGGCTTAACCAAGCCAGAAGCGCGATGATAGCCACGATCAAAATCAACGCCGCGATCGCGAGCACGGGACCGAGGCAGAGCGCGACAATCAGAATGCCCAAGACGGCGGCGGCAATGACGCTGTCGCGCGGCGGCTGGCCGGCGGATGCTGAAAGCCCTTCATGGCGCGCCGGCGGCACAAAATACATGAACACCGGCAATGTGGCGCGCGCTGCGCCATGGGCCGCGATCACCGCCGCCATCACGAAGGACGTGTCCGCGAGGCTCGCGAGCGCGCTCACGCGAAGCAGAATCGAAAGCACCAGGGCGCACACGCCATAAGCGCCGATCCGGCTGTCGCGCATAATCTCAAGTTTCAGCTCGCGTGTTCGGCCGCCGCCGAAGCCGTCGGCCGTGTCGGCAAGACCGTCCTCGTGCAGGCACCCGGTAATGACCATGGTGGCCGCAACGCTGAGCGCCGCGGCAGGCCAGGGTGGCAGACCCATTCGGTAGGCAAACAGATAGACCACGGCCCCGATGAGACCCACGACAATGCCGGCGATCGGAAACGCCCAAGCGGCCTGCGCAATGGCCGCGCCGTCCACCGGCAGCGCGGGGCCATACCGCAGTCGGGTCAAAAACAGAATGCTTACCCGCAGATCGTCGGCGCGCTCTTTTAGCCAAGCTTCGTCGATGGTCATTGCGCCTCTCGTCTATCGCGCCCGGCATTTTATGGCGGCGGCGCCGCAGATTTGCTAGACGTATTCGGGGCTCATCGCTGCAGAAAGCACATCTTCGATGCCGGATATTACCTCTTATTCGCAACTGCGCGAATTTTGCCTCGACTTGCCGCCGGGCAATCATGCCGCGAGCGCGCTTGTAGCGAAGCGCGAAGCCGTGCTCACGAAACCGCCGCGTAGCCTCGGACGCCTGGAAGACCTTTCCGCCTGGCTCGCGCACTGGCAGGGCTGTTCGCCGCCAAGCTTGCAGCGCGTGGAGATCCTCGTGTTCGCCGGCAATCACGGCGTGACCGGGCAGGGTGTGTCGGCTTATCCGGCGGAAGTGACGGCGCAAATGGTGGCGAATTTTGCTGCGGGCGGCGCCGCCATCAACCAGCTGGCGCGCACTGCTGGCGCCCATTTGCGGGTCATTCCGCTCGCGCTCGACCAGCCGACGGCGGATTTCACCAAACAGCCGGCGATGAGCCAGGAGGAGTTCCTCGCTGCCGTATCGACAGGCTACCAGGCAGTCTTGCCGGAAAGCGATCTGATCTGCGTCGGCGAGATGGGCATCGGCAACACCACCGCAGCTGCCGCCATCGCGGCGGCTTTGTTCGGCGGTGGCGGTGCGCGCTGGGCTGGGCGCGGCACCGGCGTCGACGATGAGGGCTTGTCGCGCAAGCGCGACGTCATCGACCGCGGGCTCGCCCGTCACGCCCACCTACTGCAGGAACCGCTACACGTTGCGGCGGCGCTCGGCGGCCGCGAACTCGCCGCCATTCTCGGGGCGGTGTTGGCAGCGCGGCGCTTGCGCATACCGGTATTGCTCGACGGCTTCGTCTGCACCGCCGCAGTCGCACCGCTCGCCAAACTGCGGACAGACGCGCTGGCGCACGCGCTTGCCGGGCATGTGTCGGCCGAGGCCGGACACCGTATGCTGCTCGATGAACTGAAACTCAAGCCGATTGTCGATCTCGACATGCGGCTGGGCGAGGCCTCGGGCGCCGCTTTGGCGGTGCTCATCCTCCGTGCGGCGCTGGCCTGCCATACCGGCATGGCGACGTTCGCCCAGGCCGGAGTTTCCGATAAGCCGGCCGATGACTCGGCGCAGGAGTCGAAAGCCGCGGGCTGACGCGGCAGCGCATCACATTAATCCGCGAGTCTTATTCCGCCGCCGCGATGGCATGAAAGAATGTCCCGGTGACATGGCCGCGCCGGCCGCCTTCCCGGGTCGGCGCACGGCCGGCGCTGTCGGTCACCTCCGCGAACGGTTCGTCGCCGCCCGCGGAAGTCAGTGTCGCATAATGGAATTCGTGGCCGCGCACGATCGTGCCGCTGTGGCCCAGCGCGGAGTCTGCCAGAAGCCGCGCGCTGCGGTAGCCGAGATGCAGCTTGGGCTTCGCGAAACTCGTCGCGTGGCCGAGCAATCCGGTCATGGCGTGGGCGCGGCCCGCCGAGGCTTCGATGCTTTGGCCCAGAACCATGTAGCCGCCGCACTCGCCGTGCACTGGGCGCGTTTGTGCGAAGCGCCGCAGCCCGATCGCAAAGCGCCGCGCCGCCGCAAGTGCGTCAGCGTGCAGCTCGGGATAACCGCCGGGCAGCCAGCAGCTATCGGCCCGATCGGGCGGCGGTTCGTCGGCGAGCGGTGAGAACGGAATAATCTCGGCGCCGGCGTGCCGCCACGATTCGACGAGGTGCGGGTAGACGAAGCTGAAAGCCTGGTCGCTGGCGAGCGCAACACGCTGGCCGGGTGGCGGCAAACTCGGCGCGCGCCCCGCCGTCGCAACACCGAGCGGCGTCGCCCTCGCAAGGATCGCATCGAGACGGAAATGGCGCTCGGCCATCTCGGCCAGGCGATCGATCAAGACTTTTAGATCGGTCTGCTCGCCGGCTTGAACGAGACCGAGATGGCGTTCAGGCAAAGCCAGCGCCGCGTCGCGCGGTACGGCGCCGAGGACCGAAATGCCGAGTGCTGAAATCGCCTCGGCCACCATGGCGCGATGCCGCTTGCTGGCGACGCGGTTGAGGATGACGCCGGCGATGCGCACAGCTGGATCGTGGCCGGCAAAACCGCGCGCCAAGGCCGCCGCTGACTGCGCTTGGCGCGCAACGTCGATCACGAGCACGACCGGTAATTCGAAACGCGCGGCGAGATCGGCGGTGGCGCCGCGCCGGCCGCGCTTACCCGGTGCACCATCGAACAGGCCCATGACGCCTTCGATGACAAAAAGATCGGCGCTGCTTGCGGATTCCGCCGCCAAGGCGTCGAGAAGATTTTCCGCCATGGCCCAGGAGTCGAGGTTGACGCTCGGGGCGCCCGTCACGGCGGCGTGGAAGCCGGGATCGATGTAATCGGGTCCGGCTTTCGCCGCGCGGACAACGATGCCGCTTCGCCCAAGGGCGGCGAGCAGCGCCAGCGTCACCGTCGTCTTGCCGGCGCCCGAGTGCGGCGCCGCAATAATGAGTCCGCGCGCGATCATAATATTTTCGATCTGGTCGTCCCCGCGAAAGCGGGGACCCAGCTTTTCGTGCGCCGTTGACACGGGATTCCCGCGTTCGCGGGAATGAGCGGAGGTTGGACCATCACATCGTATCCTGTTCCGCCGCCGCGGCTTTGCCAAGTAGCCGGCCTCGCATCTTGACGATCTCACCAATCACGACAATCGCCGGCGGCTCGATTTTTTGCTCACGAACGGCGGCGGCGAGTTTCTCCACCGTGGTGACAAGAATACGCTCCTGCGGCGTGGTCGCCGAAGCGATCACGGCGGCCGGCGTGGCCGCGGCGAGCCCGGCCTCCATCATTGCCGCGGTAATCCGCTCAAGATTGTGCATCACCATGTAGAGGACTGTCGGCTGGCCGGCGCGGACGAGGGGCGCCCAATCGAAATCCTCTTCGGCGCCGTGACCGGCGGCGAAGATCACCGCGCGATTGGTGCCGCGTAGCGTCGCCGGAATGCTGGCGGCTGCGAGCGCCGCGAGACCGGCCGTAACGCCGGGAATCACGCGGAATGGAATGCCGGCAGCCGCGAGCGTTGCGGCTTCTTCGCCGCCGCGGCCGAACACGAATGGATCGCCGCCCTTGAGCCGCAGCACGCGCTGTCCGGCGCGCGCCAGCGCCACGAGGCGTTGGCTGATGTCGGCC
>JBAUYV010000452.1:0-31833 GCA_049584975.1 Xanthobacteraceae bacterium
CCGCGGGGCTCGGCACCTGCTGGATAGGATTTGCGCAAGGCTGGCTCGGTACCGCTGAAGGCAAGGCGGCGCTAGGGCTTCCTACGACATATCTGCCTGTTGCCCCGATCATTGTCGGGCGGCCGAAGGCCGCGCCGCCGCCGGTCGCGAGAAAAGAGCCCGAAATTCGTTGGATCGGGTCCTGAGCCCGGAAGCGGCATTGATTCATCAGGACGCACCGAGCAGCGGACATTTTGGATCGCACAATATTTTTATCGTCTAAATTTTTATCGCGCCGCGGGCATCAGAGACCGCTCGCTTTAAAAAATAGCGCGGCTTGATCCAGGTCAAAGCGGCCTGGCCCTCCGAACAAGAAACTAACCACAAGCGGACTTCGGTCCGGAAAAGTTGCATCGGACACGCGATTTCATTCGGTGCCAACGCAAGGAGGAAAACAATGAGCGCGCTGGTCGGGAGTGCCAACGGATTGCAAACAAAGCTGCTGTGGGCGGCGATTGCTGTGCTCGGCGCGGTATCGTTCGGCATCATCGCGTTGAGCCGTGGCGAGCCGGTCAACGCGGCGTGGATGGTCATTGCGGCGGTCTGCATCTACTTGATTGCTTACCGCTATTACGCGCTTTTCATCGCCAAGAAGGTTCTGGGTATCGATGCGGCGCGGCCAACGCCAGCGGTCCGGCACAATGACGGCCTCGATTACGTTCCGACCAACCGCTACGTGCTGTTCGGTCATCACTTTGCGGCGATTGCCGGAGCCGGCCCACTAGTCGGGCCGGTCCTCGCCGCGCAAATGGGATACCTGCCCGGCACGCTCTGGATTCTCGCCGGCGTCGTGGTGGCCGGCGCGGTGCAGGACATGACGGTGCTTTTCCTCTCGACGCGCCGTGATGGGCGTTCGCTCGGCGACATGGTACGCGCGGAAATGGGGCCGGTTGCCGGCACCATCGCCGGCATCGGCATCTTGCTGATCTGCATCATCATCCTGGCGGTGCTGGCGCTCGTCGTCGTGCAAGCCTTGAACGGCAGCCCGTGGGGCACGTTCACGGTATTCTGCACTGTGCCGATCGCGCTGATCATGGGCTGCTACGGACGGTTCTTCCGGCGCGGCCGCGTCGCCGAGATGTCGGCGATCGGCTTTGTGCTGCTGATTGCAGCTTTGATCTACGGTCAGACGGTGTCGCAGACGCCGGCGCTCGCAGCCTACTTCAATCTAAGCGGGCCGACGCTGGCGCTTTTCATCATCGGCTACGGCTTCGTCGCCTCTGTGTTGCCGGTGTGGCTGTTGCTGGCGCCGCGCGACTATTTATCGACCTTCATGAAGATTGGCGTGATCACGCTGCTGGCCATCGCCATCATCATCGTGCGGCCGGACCTGCAGATGCCGGCGCTCACCAAGTTCGTCGACGGCACCGGCCCGGTGTGGGCGGGTAGCTTGTTCCCGTTCCTGTTCATCACCATCGCGTGCGGCTCGGTGTCCGGCTGGCATGCGTTGATCTCATCCGGCACCACGCCGAAGATGATCGAGAACGAGAATCAAATCCCCTTCATCGGCTACGGCGCCATGCTGATGGAATCCTTCGTCGCCATCATGGCGATGATCGCCGCCTCTGTTTTGCATCCGGGCGTCTATTTCGCCATGAATGTATCGGCGGGACTTATCGGCACCACGGCCGCCCAGGCGGCGCAGGCGGTCTCCAATATGGGCTTCGTGGTGACGCCGGATCAGCTCACGCAGGTCGCTCACGACGTTGGCGAAATCACGATCCTGTCGCGGACCGGCGGCGCGCCGACGCTCGCCGTCGGCATGGCGCAGATCCTGTCCAGCCTGTTTGGCGGCCAGGCGCTGACCGCCATTTGGTATCACTTCGCCATCCTGTTCGAGGCGTTGTTCATCCTCACCACGGTCGATGCCGGCACGCGGGTATGCCGGTTTATGATCCAGGATCTGGTCGGCCACGCTATCCCGGCGTTCCGCGAAACCAAGTCTTGGACGAACAATATTATCGGCTCGGCTGTTGCCTGCGTGCTCTGGGGTTACTTCCTCTACCAAGGCGTCATCGACCCGTTAGGCGAAATCTGGACGATGTGGCCGCTGTTCGGCACATCAAACCAGATGCTTGCGGCGATCGCGCTCACTCTGTGCACAGTGGTGCTGTTCAAGATGAAGCGTGAAAAGTTCGCTTGGGTGACCATCGTGCCGGCCACATGGCTCGTGGTTTGCACGGTAACCGCCGGCCTGGAGAAGGTGTTCGATCCGGATCCGGCGGTGGGCTTCATCGCTCATGCGTTCCGCATGTCCAATGCCATCGCGGCCGGACAAGTGCTGGCACCGGCGCATTCGCTTGGTGAGATGAGCCGGCTCGTGTTCAACGACTACCTCGATGCGACGCTGGCTGCGCTGTTTGCCGCCGTCGTCATCTCGATGGTCATCTATGGCTTTCTCAACATCCGCAAAGCGCTCGGCACCCCGAAGGCGACGGCCATCGAAGTGGAGTTCGCGGGCGCCGCGGTGGGAGCAAGCAATGCCTGACATCCTGTCGGTCAAGTTCGCGGAATGGAAGGAACGCGGCCAAGCCGTGAAAATCTGGAGCGTGCGCGCGGCGCGGTTGATGATCGGCGTGCCCGATTATGAAACTTACGTGCGGCACCGCCAGGCCAACCATCCCGGACTACCAATCATGACCTACGAGGAGTTCTTCGTGGAGCGACAAGAAGCCCGCTACGCCGTGAGCAAAGGACGGTTCAGGGGCTGCTGTTGAGTGGAGTGGGCGGGGCCCTTTTGGCCCCGCCCGTTCAAACGACCAAAGGCGAACAAGCCGCGTGGCCGGAGGGTATAAAATGGACCGCGAAACCTTACACCACATGCTGCGCGACATGTTGCTCTCCCGGACCTTCGAGGAGCGCGCCGCGGAAGAATACAGCAAAGGCAACATCGTCGGCTTCCTGCATCTTTATCCGGGCGAGGAAGCCGTCGCCGCCGGCGTGATCAACGCCACCGGTCCATCCGATTACATCGTCAGCAATTACCGCGAGCACGCTCATGCGCTGGTGCGCGGTACGCCGGCGCGCGAGGTCATGGCCGAGCTGTTCGGTCGCTCGACCGGCATGAGCAAGGGTATGGGCGGATCCATGCACATGTTCGACCGCGAGCGCCGCTTTATGGGCGGCTACGCCATCGTCGGTCAGACCTGCCCGATCGCCATCGGCATCGCTTACGCGATCGCCATGCGCGGACTGCCGGAAGTCGTCGTCTCGTTTCTCGGCGACGGCGCTGTCAATCAAGGCACGTTCCACGAGTCGCTCAACATGGCGTCGCTGTGGCGGCTGCCGGTGCTGTTCGTCTGCGAGAATAACCACTACGCCATCGGCACCGAGATCCATCGCCATTCCGCGGTGCCCGAAGTTTTCAAGCGCGTCGCGGCCTACAATATCCCTGCGGAAAAAATCGACGGCATGGATGCGCTGAAGGTCCACAACGCGACCAAGTATGCGCTCGACCGCATCAGGCGCGGTGGCGGGCCGCAATTTATCGAATGCGAGACCTACCGTTACCGCGGCCATTCCATGGCCGATCCGGGAACGTATCGGCCGGCGGTCGAGCTCAAGGCCTATCAGGGCGCCGATCCGCTGACCACAGCGACCCGCGAACTCGAATTCCGCTACCCGACGCCGGACGAATTGGCGGAAGTGGGGCCGGACAACATCAAACTGTTCGCAGATCATCTAATCGACGGCGAGCACCTCGCCGAAGCCGAGGTCCAGGAAATGAAAAGCGACGTCGCGAAAATCGTCGACGATGCCGTTGCGTTTGCGTTGCAGAGCGCGCAGCCGACCATGGATGCTGCGTGGAGCCACCTCAACGGCAACAGTCGCCACGAAGTGCTGATGTAGGGAGACGATCATGTCGCAGGAATTGCTCTACTGGCAGGCACTCAACCACGCCATGGACCATGAAATGGCGGCCGATGAATCCGTCTTCACGCTCGGCGAAGACGTCGGCCTCTACGGCGGCAGCTATCGCGTGACCGAAGGCCTTTACGCCAAATACGGCGAATGGCGGGTGCGCGACACGCCGATCTCGGAAAACAGCTTCACCGGGCTTGGCGTCGGTGCCGCGCTGGTCGGAATGCGCCCGGTGGTCGAGATCATGACCATCAATTTCATGCTGCTGGCACTCGATTCGATCATCAACGGAGCGGCGAAAATCCCGTTCATGTCGGGCGGGCAGTTCAAAATGCCGCTGGTGGTGCGCGTGCCGGGCGGTATCGCGCGCCAGCTTGCGGCGCAGCACGCGCAACGGCTCGAGCACACGCTGATGAATGTGCCCGGCTTGCGGATCGCGGTGCCGTCGACACCGCAGGACGCCTACTGGCAGCTGCGGCAAGCCATCGCCAGCGACGATCCCATCATCCTGCTTGAGCACGAACTGCTCTATTTCACCAAGGGCCAAGTCGATTTCATCGCCGAAGCGCCGCCCATGCATCGCGCCGCGGTGCGCCGCGAAGGCCGCGATATGACGGTCGTGAGCTACTCGCGCCATGCCGTGCTGGCTCAGGAAGCGGCCAACGAACTCGCCAAGGAAGGCATCGAGGCTGAGGTTATCGATCTGCGGAGTCTCAAGCCGATCGACTGGAATACCTGCGCGGCGTCTCTGGAAAAGACTCATCGCATGCTGATCGTAGAGGAAGACTGCCGGTTCGCCGGTGCGGGCGCCGAAATCGCCGCAACGCTGACAGAGCGCTGCTTCTATTCGCTCGATGCGCCGATACAGCGGTTGGCAGGGCTGGATATTCCCACGCCGTATAACGGCGCCCTTGAGGCGGCAACCATTCCGCAAGTCGCCGACATCGTGGCGGCAGCGCGGCAGCTGTGCCAAGCGGCGCAAGAAACCAAGGCGGCGTGATCATGAGTCACGCCGTCACGATGCCGGCGCTTTCGGACACGATGGGGGCTGGTCGCCTGGTGAAGTGGACCAAGAGCCTTGGCGATAGGATTAAGAAAGGCGACGTCATCGCCGAAATCGAAACCGACAAGGCTGTGATGGAAGTGGAAGCCTTCCAGGACGGCTATTTGAGCGGGCCGCTAGCGGCGGAAGGCACTGAGGCCCCGGTCGGAGAGACAATCGGCTACATCGCCGATAGCGCCGCCGAGATAGTGAGTGCCGCGGAGGTGGCGGTTGAACCGCCGCCAGCACATGCCGGTGACGGCAGTGCCCCGGTGGGGCCAGCGCCAGCGGCGCCGGTCTCGGCCGTTCTCGCCGCATCGATGGCGACGCAACGACCACCGCGGACGGCAACACGCTCCGGCGCAATGACGATACAAGCCGAAAAAGCCGCGGACCTACCGATGCCGCCCGCGGCTCCGCCGCGTTCGGCCCTCGATGCCGGTCCGCCGTACCGGATCGAACGCGCTTCCAGCCTCCGCGAAGCCGTTGCCCGCAGCATGATTGCGGCCGCGGCGACGCCGACTTTCCGGGTCACGGCGCAGTTGGCATTGGAGCCACTGATAAAGCTCGCGCAGGAGCGGCATTATCCATTGTCACTCCTGTCGGCGCGCGCCTGCGCGCTCGTCATCTCGGCGCATCCCTTGTTCAACGCCGCCTACACGCCTAACGGATTGGCGCGGCGCGAACGGGTGGATATTGGCATTGCGGTCGATGATGGCGACGGATTGATCACGCCAGTACTGCGCGACGCCGCCGGGCGACCGTTAGGTGAACTTGCGGCGGACTGGAGCCGCTTGCGCGAGCGGGCCAAAACCCGGCGCCTGACGCCGGCCGATTACTCAGGCGCGACGTTCTATCTCAGCGACCTTGGTGTTTTTCCCGTGGTGTACGCCTTCGACTCGATCATTCCCGCCGGCGCTTCGGCGATCCTGTCGGTTGCGGCAACAGGACCGCAGGGCGCATTTTTCACACTGGCCTGCGATCATCGCGTCGTGTTCGGCGCCGATGCAGCACAGTTCTTGGCAATGCTCGGACAGCTGCTCAAGGAGCCCAACAAACTCTTTGCCGAGGACACAAAGCAATGAACGCGACGTACCCCCGGAGCTGGTTGATCCGTTTTCCGCTTCCGCGCCACTGCTGTCATACTGAATATGCTACGTGTGGCGCTGTTGAGGGCGACGAGTCCGAGTAGCTGCAACTTAGGGACCATGGATGCGACAAGCTCGAATTCTTGTCTTCGCCATAGTCGTGGGCGTTATCGCACTTTCTCTAGCCCACGCATTTGCTCAGTCGCCGCCCGCGCCGGGCTCAGGGCACGGCTTTCTGATCGACAAGCACGTCGCGGCTGGGCTCAATTGCAGCGCCTGCCACGCGGAGAGCCCGCCCAGCAAGGCGCCGGACAGTTCTGCCTGCATCAAATGCCACGGCAGCTACGCGGACGTCGCCGCCAAGACCGCGCAGGATCAGCCAAACCCACATGCCTCGCACCTAGGTCAGATTCCCTGCACCAGCTGCCATCATGTTCATCAGGCGTCGCAGACTTACTGCGCGCAGTGCCACAACTTCGATATGAACACGCCCTGAAGCGACAGACGCTCGAGTAAACCGCAGATAATCCGCGAAGGAGAGAGGTATGAAGAAATCGGGAATTGTGCTCGCCAGTTTTGCTGCCGGGAGCCTTTCACTTGCGGGGGCAACGCTCCTTTCCCCAATCCATCAAGCCTGCGCTCAGCATAGCCGCGTGAGTTTTGCCGAGGACATTGCTCCGATATTCAAGGGATGGTGCGTATCCTGCCATCAGCCGGGCGGTGACGGTTACAATGCCAGCGGGCTCGATTTGACGAGTTATGACGGGGTCATGAAGGGGACCAAATTCGGACCAATGGTGATCCCCAGCCATCCTGACGAGAGCAATCTCCTTGTGCTCGTCGAGGGTCGGGCGAAAGTCAGGATGCCTTTTGGACACAAGGCGCTGCCGAATTGTCTGCGCAACAATATCTGGACCTGGATTTTCCAGGGGGCCAAGAACAATTGATCAGCGTTTGGGCGCGTAGATCGGGCGATACTCCGGCGCGCCCGGCGCGCCCGGGGCGAATGGCCAAAGTGCGCCAAACAATCGATGAGGACGAGGTCGCGAGATTCTCACGATTATCTGCGCAGTGGTGGAATGCAGATGGCCCATGGGCGAAGCTTCACAAATTCAACGAGGTCCGCCTCGCTTACATCCGTGACCGCACGGCCGCATATTTGGGGGGTGATCTAACACGGGCTGACGGTCTGCGGGATTTGCGCATGCTCGATATCGGCTGCGGTGGCGGAATTCTCTCTGAGCCGTTGGCGCGGCTGGGTGCGGGCGTGGTTGGCATCGATCCGTCCGCGAGCAATATAGCAGTCGCGAAGGCTCACGCAGCCGAGGTAGGCTTATCAATCGACTATCGCAGCGCGACCGTGGAGGAGTTGGCGGAAGCAGAGGAAACCTTCGACGTCGTTCTCGCGATGGAGGTCGTCGAGCACGTCGCCGATGTCGGGCTGTTCCTTGATCTCGCCGCCGCCACGATGAAGCCAGACGGGCTGATGTTCGTCGGTACGCTTAACCGTACAATCAGGAGCTTTGCCATAGCGATCGCCGGTGCGGAATATATTCTAGGCTGGATTCCGCGCGGCACGCATCAATGGAACAAGTTCGTGACTCCGCACGAACTTGAAATGGCCCTGAAGCGAAACGGGTTGTACTGCCGGGAGAAAACAGGCGTCATTTACAATCCCTTCGCGGGTCGCTTTCAGCTGTCGAACGACATCAGCGTGAGTTACATGGCTATCGCGGAGAAGACCGCGCACGCCCGGGCCGCCGGATCAAGCAAGTGATCACCCCGCAGTGGGCTTGGTGCTCGCGTGATGTGCCGGTTCGGCCACGGCATTCTTCCCGGCGATGTAGCCATGGCAGGCGGCGCGCGCGAGACCATGCTGCGAGAAGCCGCCGGCGGATTCGCCCCCGCAGTACAGGCCAGGGATTACACTGCTGTTCCAGTCCATGACTTGGCACTGGGCGTTGATGCGAAGCCCTGCACGCGTGTCGTGCACCACCGGCGTCGCCCACGCCGCATAGAACGGCGGCTTCGCGATCTTGTGCAGCGGTTTCGGCTTGCCGAAATCCTCGTCAACCCCTGAATCAACAAAGGAATTATATCGCGCAACGGTTTGTTCGAGGTTCTCGGGCGGCATGGCGATGCGCTGATATTGCATTTTGATCTTCTTGGCGAGGTCGTTGAGCGTGTCGGCGCTGAAGAAGAATCCGGCCTTGACGTCAACGTTTGGCGGATTCGGATCCCATTTTTCGCGGGTAACCGCGTCGGCGTCAAAGATCGCCCAAATCGGGCCGCCGCCGTTTTGGCCGTCGCCGATCCCGGCGAGCGCGGCGTTGATGAAATTATTGGGATTGAATTTGGCGTTCTTGGCGTTGAGATAGCTACCCTGCGTGTAGGGATTAATGGAATTATAGTCGTTGGCGGTGAATTGACCGCCGGTCTCGTCATAGAAGCGCCGGCCCAGCATGTTGACGAGGATTAAGTCTTGCCAGTTGGCGACCGGCAAACCAGATGCGCGGACGCGATCGAACACTGGGCTGCCCGGCATCCAGCGAAGATTAACGTAGCCGTATTGACTGCCGACGGTGCCGGGTTTGGTGAGGTTTGAGCCGAATTCGCCGGTCTGGTTGTACAGTCCCCACAGGGATGCGCCGATTGCTAAGCCGGCGAGCTCGCCGCTGGCGTCCTGGTTCGACCATGGCATGCCCGCCAGCCCGCAGTATTCTTCGGTCAGACGCGGATCGAACATTCGGCGGAAATCGACGTTCCCGGTAAAACCGCCGGTCGCAACGATGACCGCCCTGCGGGCCCGGATGTTGACCGTCTTGCCGTTGTTGTTGACGGCAATGCCGAGCACCCGGCCCGATGCCGGCGTTTCGCGATAGATCGCCGTCATCTTGTGTTCGAGCAGGATCTGTACGCCAACTTTTTTGGCGGCCGCCTCAAGTGGGCGCATCAGGCCATTACCGGTCGACAGCATTTTCTGGATCATCGGATCCGCCGGCTTGCCGGTCTGCACCATCGGCCACTCCATGGCTGCGCTGTGCATTTCCCGCGGCACTGAGTTGCCGACCGACGTTCCGCCGAAATCATCGGGAGCTTTGTCAACGAATATCACGCCGTGTGCGACGAGCCATTCGAAGGTCTGAGCGCTGTTGTCCGCAAAGGCGCGAATGATTTCGCGATCGTTGTAACGGTAATCGGGGAAACCATTCGGCTCAACCACCGACCAATCGGTCAGGTCGCGAAATAGCAGATCGGGGGAATCGTTGATGCCGTATTTTTTCTGCACACTGGTGCCGCCGCCGAGCGGGACATTGCCGCCGCTGGTGATCGCGTGACCGCCGATATCTTTTTCGGCCTCGACCAGGATGACCGAGGCGCCGGCCTCGCGGGCCACGATGGCGGCCGGCAATCCGGTCGCGCCGGAGCCGACGACGACGACATCCACGGTATACTGCCACTTCGATGGCGCGCGGGGCGCCTGGGCAGACGCCGCTTGGGATGACGCGTGCTGACCGACGGCCAATGCGGCAGCCACGCCGCTGCTGCCGAGCAACAGATCTCGTCGTTTCAGACCCATGGAGAATCTCCTGCTTTGCTCGCGATGAACACCATTAGGCCGTGACACCGCGTGTCGCCCCCACTGGCACGTTCGCTATTTTGCGGGTAGGCCATGAGGCGGCATTGACACAGATCAATCTGGAAGTCGCCGATCAGCCTAATCAGGGATGAGATTTCAGCGACTCTGCCGCGGTCCAGGCGAGGGGAATGTGATGAAGCGATGGCTGGCGCTCTTGGTGGTGCTGTCCGCTGGCGGGATTATTGGAGCGGGCGTTGTCGTCGCCAGCACCTTTGTCAACCGCTACACGTCGACAGAAGCCTTCTGCACCTCGTGCCATTCCATGGCCAACGTGGCCGCCGACCCGCATTACCTGCAATCGGCGCATCGGACGAATACCGCCGGCGTTTTGGCGAATTGCGCCGACTGTCACGTTCCGGCGAACAATTGGTTCGTCGAGACCTACTCGCATGCGGTCGACGGCATGCGCGACGGCTTTGCCGAATACACTGGTAACTTCAGCGATCCGTCGGTGTGGGCGGCGCGCCTACCTGCGCTGGCGCAGCGCGTGCGCGACGAAATGCTTAGCGAAGACGGCGTTACCTGCCGCAAGTGCCATGACTCGGCGCAGATTCATCCGTCTAGCCAAGCCGGCCAAGCGGCGCACGCCATGCTCGCGCAGGGGAAAGTCACCTGCATCACCTGCCATGCCGACATTGCGCATGCGCCGGTGCCGGCGAAAGCGAGCGGACTTCAGTAGCCGACGGCCGATGGGAAGCGCAGGCAAGGCAGGCGTAGGCGCGACATGCATTCCCTATTCGTAGCGTAGCGCTTCAATAGGATCGAGGCGCGCGGCCTTGCGTGCGGGATAGTAGCCAAAGAACACGCCAACGGCGGCGGAGAACAGAAAGCCGCCGGCAACGGCGGGCAGAGAAATGGGCGCTAGCCAGCCTGTGATCATCGAAATGAAGACGGAAGCGGCCGCTCCCATCACGATACCCGCCAGCCCGCCGCTGACGCTCAGAAACACCGCTTCGGCAAGGAATTGCAGCAGCACATGCAGCCGCCGAGCTCCGATCGCCATACGCAGCCCGATTTCCCTGGTTCGTTCGGTCACCGATACGAGCAGAATGTTCATGATGCCGATGCCGCCGACGATCAGCGATATCGAGGCGACTGCCGCAAGCAGAAGCGCCATGATGCGGCTCGAGCTTTCCGCGGTTTCGACAAATTGGCTGAGGTTGCGGATTTGGAAATCGTCGACGTCGCCCGGCTTGATGCGGTGGCGCTCTCTGAGCGTGGCGGTCGCTTGGTTGATGGCAGTCTGTACCAGGGGCTCGCTGACCGCCTGCACATAAATGTAATTGACGAAACCGGTCAGCCGCGCCTGCAAATTGTAAGGATTGGGCGGCGGCAGATAGGGCCAATTGAGCGGAGTTTGCACCTGGGTCGGCGCCGCGACGCCAAGCACTTTTTGCTGGGCCGTCGTGAACGGGATCATGACCAGGTCGTCCTGATCCGTGCCGAAAGGCGACTGGCCCTTGGGGACGAACACGCCGATCACTTGGAGCGGCATGCTCTTGACCAGAATGTAGGCGCCGATCGGGTTCTCGCCTGGATTAAAGAGCTGGCTATAGACTGTCTGGCCAATGACGACGACCAAGGCCGCCTTGCTCTCGTCCTCCGTGCTGATGCCGCGCCCGGCGGCGATTTGCCAGTTTGTGATAGACGGATAGCTTTCGCTCACGCCTTGGATGCTTGTCGTCCAATTCTGACTGCTGTACTGTACTTGGCCTTGTTGCCGAATCATGTAGGCGACTTGTGCCACGCCGGGATCGTTGCGGCGTATCGCCTGCGCGTCCACCACGGTCAACGTGCTGGCGCTGCCATAGCTGGCGCGGATGCCACCCGTAGTGATTGCGCCGGGAACGATGACGACCATGTTGGTCCCGAGACTTTGGATCTGCTTGCGCACCGCTTGATTGGCGCCCTGACCAATGGCGACCATGGTGATGAGTGCGGCGACGCCGATGAATACGCCGAGCATGGTGAGCGCCGAGCGCATCTTGTTGCGTCCTATCGCCTGCGCTGCGGCCGATAGGACCATGAGCCCGAACGAAAGATGCGCGCCGGCGGGAATGCCGGAGGTGTTTTTACTTTCCCCCTCCGAGAATGCGGCTTGCTCCGTCGCGCCGACGGCGGCGCGAGGGGAATATGCGGGATTTGCCACCGCTTGGTCGGAAAGGATTTGACCGTCGCGCATGGTCACGATGCGATCCGCGTAGGCGGCAATGTCAAGTTCATGCGTCACCAGAACGATGGTGAGGCCGTGCCGGCGGTTGAGCGAGACAAGCGTTTCCATGATTTCGTGCGACGTGCGCGTGTCGAGATTACCGGTCGGCTCGTCCGCGAGAAGCAGGCTGGGTGAGTTGATCAGCGCTCGTGCGATCGCGACCCGCTGCTGCTGACCGCCCGAAAGTTGGCCGGGAGTGTTGCGCTCGCGATCGCCCAACCCCAGCAATCGCAGCGCGGCGCGGGCACGCTCCGTACGCTCGGCGCCCCGCGTCGGGCCTGAGGCGGAGTAATTGAGCGGCAGCCCGACATTTTCGAGGGCGCTGGTGCGCGCGAGCAGATTGAAACTCTGGAACACGAAGCCGAGCCGTTCGCTACGGATGCGGGCGAGTTCGGGCTCGTGCAGCGCCGCAACATCGACGCCCTCGAGCAGGTAACGCCCGCTAGTCGGCCGGTCGAGGTAGCCGAGAATGTTCATCAGCGTCGACTTGCCCGAGCCGGACGAGCCCATGATGGCGACAAACTCGCCAGGCTGGATGCTCAGACTGATGCCGCGCAACGCTTCGACCTTGAAGTCGCCCACCAGAAAGGTGCGGGTAAGATTCTCGACCTTGATGACCGGGTGCTTCAGTTCAAGCCTGGCCTCCTGCATCGGACGTACCCTCAAAGGCGAGGTGCCTGCAGGGGCGTCTGGCCCGCCCCTTGCGCGCCACTTTGCCCGATCGCAACCTGATCGCCTTCGCGGAGATCGCCCTTGACGATCTCGGTGAAGTTGCCGTCGTCGAGGCCGGTAACGATGGGGACTGCAACCGCCTTACCGTCACGCAATACCCAGACGCGCTGCTGCCCGGCGGTCGGTGCCGCCGCAACCGAAGAAAGCCCTCCGGGCGTGAAGCGCAGCGCCTGGTCGGGCACCCGCAGCACATTGTCTCGTTGATCGACGACGATCTCTGTGGATGCGGTCATTCCTGGCACCAGCGCCAGATCGCCGTTGTTGACGCCGATAACGACGTCATAGGTGACGACGTTCTGCACCGTGTTTGGCGACTGGCGGACCTGGCTCACCGTGCCTTGGAACACCCGCTGCGAATAGGCGTCGACGGTAAAGGTTGCTTTGTCTCCCACCTTGATGCCGCCCATGTCGCCTTCGCTGGTGTTGCTGTCTACCTCCATCTGCTTGAGGTCGGTTGCGATGAGAAACAGCGTCGGTGTCTGGAAGCTGGCGGCGACAGTCTGCCCACCGGTCACATTGCGCGACACGACTGTGCCGTCTACCGGCGAAACAATATTGGTATAGTCGAGATTGAGCTTGGCGCCTTCCACGAGCGCCTGGTCGAGCTTGACCGTCGCCGCATCCTGGTTGACGACGAACGTTTGATCCTCGGCCTGCTGGCGCGCGATCGAGTTTTCCGTAGCGAGTTGCTGATAGCGCGTGAGGTCGGTTTTATCCTTGTCGAGTATGGCCTGATCGCGCAAAAGCTGGCCGGAATATTGATCGAGTATCGCCTGATAAGGCCGTGGATCGATCTTGGCGCAGACTTGGCCCGCCCTCACGTGCGTATTGTAGTCGCAGTAGATGTTCTGGATCACACCGGACACGTAGGTGCCGACGATGATTGTGAGCACGGGGTTTTACCGTTCCGGTCGCGGTTGCAGTGCGCGCGACCGACCCGCGCGTGACCTGCGCAGTTACGTATTGCACGCTGCTCTTCGCACTGAGGAACCAGAATAGCGCACCGATCCCGGCAAGCATCAGGATCGCGATTGTCGTGGCAATAGGCCAATATTTTGTCAAACCGGACTTCATACGTGTCCTAATCGACGAAACGGACAATTGTAGCAGCTTCTCTCGGGTCTCGACGTGAGACGCATCTGAATTGATGCTCATCGCTGTCTCTCGCATCCTGGGCCGGCAGGCGTGACGCACCCGGCCCTCAGCTTCTTTCGCGCCGTGCCGCCGGCCGGTCTCATGCCAGGAGCAGCAGGCGAGCGCATTGATTTGCGTCAACGGACGGCCCAATGCGCTTCTCCCATATTTGGCGTCTTCAGGTAGAGGTCAGGGTAGTAAAGACCGATGCTGGCCGGAGTAGAAGTCATTCGGCGTTTGCGCCGTCAGTGAATGTCGGCCGCCGGAGCAGCGGATTGCCGGCACTCTCCAAATTCAATGACCGGCTTACCTGCTCCATATTGCTGCCAGACGATGCCTTGCGAGGATCGGTCGATGCCGAGGCTGATGCCGTCGCTGTTGCCGCTTATTGCTATGTTGCTGATCCACACGTCGCCGAAGCTGTAGCTCTTACTGCCGTCCTGCGCCTTCAAGGCCTTTGCGTCCTGATCGAATGTGATGATGATCGGACGGTTTTCGGATCCCAACTGGTCGGCTGTGTCGGTCAAGGTGCAATTAAGCTGCTGGGACTGCGCGGAGGCGCCGGCAGTCCATGCCGTGATGGCGATGAGTGCGGTGACGATGGCTACCACCATCAAGCGAATTTTTCTTATTCTCATCAATAGCAAATCCCGTACTCCTCGCGCCTGGGGAGTCACCGCGTTTTACTACTCGTGACGATCGGCAAGCACATTGATTTGGGTCAAGGAACGCAGCCGGGGCGGAAGGCTCAAACTGTGAGCGTAATTTTGTCGAAGGTGTTGCGGTCCACGATCTTCACATGCCGACGGTCCCGGACCTGAATGATCCCGCGCGCGGTCAGGGTGCCAAATGCTCTGCTCACGGCCGCAAGGGTCGTGCCGATGTACTCCCCGATGTCCGATCGGCTCATCGGCAGGTAGATCTCGGCTGTCTTCTCACCTCTGGCGCCTTGGAGTTCTTCGAGAAATTGCAGAAACATCGCCAACTTCGAAATGGCGCGTCGTTGGCTGAGCAGAAACGCATGACGCTGAGCTTGACGGAGTTCCTGGCAAAGCTTGCAGATAACATGAAATTCCAGCTCTGCATCTCGCGACAATCGGCTTCGTAGCGCCGGCACGGGAAGGCGATACGCGGTCACCGGCGTTAGAGCTCGCATCGAGTTCGTGTAACGCCCTTCCTCTGCCAGCCCGAACAGGTCATCGGGAAACAGGAACGCTGCGATATGTTCGCTGCCATCGGGCGCCTTCTTGTGGGGCGTGACCACCCCCCTGACGATATTGAAAATGGCGTCCGCGCTGTCGCCCTCACGATAGATGACCGCACCCTTTTTGAAACGGACGGTCGACGCGATGACGGCAAGCCGAGCGCGCTCGTTGGCGGTGAGCAATTGATGCATTCGCCCCGCCGACGGAGCCCATGGCTCAACCGCACGGATGGCCGGCCCATGACCGTCGCCGTCGTCCGAATTCACGGCTTTCGCCATTTTAGCCTCGCCCTAACAGAACCTCGCCCACCAGCTGTGCACCGAAAAAAACGTGACGAAGTTTGATCCTGATCAAACTATTGCAAATCCGGCCCCCGGTCGGTGTGAGCACCCGATGCTAGCGGTCGCACGTTAGCCACCGAGGTCCGTTGCCGTGACCATTTCCGCACGAGCGATTATCGAGCTGAACATCAAACATTACCGTCAGTTATTGAAGAGCGAGACGGACACGGCAAAGCGACAAACGATCGCCAAACTTCTCGATGAGGAGCATGCCAAGCTCGCCAAGTTGGAGAAGGGTGACAAGTAAGTTAGGGGCGCAACGGTCATCAAATTGCCGGTCCATCGCTTCGCCATTCGCGCCAGTGTGTGGGATTGACGGGAATAGGATGCCCCGTCACGCCATGCACCCACCCGGTTCTGGTCCGGCGGCATGGGAAGACAAGTGGATAAATCTCTCCCGTCTCGATCACGCTCAACTCCAGATCGCGATCGAATGGTGCGGTTGCTATGGTCGACCAATTTGCGGCGACGGCGGCGACGGCTACGTTCATGAAGCTTTTTTCGAACGAAACAGAGGATCAGTCTTTGAGTTAGATCAAGAACGGTTGGCCTTTTTCCAGGCGAATAGGCGAGCGTCCTCTGCCATTGCGCACGACAAATAGAAATAAAGGAGCGAGACTAGAGGGCGATGCCGACGGCGAGGAGTATGGAATAGCCGAGACAGAGCAATGCCGCCATCGGCGTGAGCGGCAGTAAACGGTCGTGATCGTTTTCAGCCCAGACGCGGCGCGCGATTGCCCAGGCGACAGGGAATGTTACGAGCGGCAACAACACCCAGGGTGCCAAACCCCAGCGCAGCCAGAGCCAAAATGGAATGAGATAAGCAAGGGCCACCATCACAGCGTATTCCAGGCGGCTCCACCGAATGCCGAAGCGGACTGGTCCAGTACGCCAGCCTTTTTCCGCATCAAAATGACGGTCTCTCACATCGTCAATAATGAGAATATTGACCGCCAATGCGCCAAGCGGCAGTCCGACGACGTATGCCCGTAACGGAACATTGTGGAGGAGGAGCCGCCAGGCCGAGGTCAGCTCGTGATGTGAGGCCATCTGCACGTAGTAGGCCGCCGCCGGCGCAAAAATACCAAACATGACAAAGAAATGGATGTCGGAAATGCCGTGCTTGCCAAACGGAAATGGTCCGGACGAATAAATCACGCTGCCCGCCATGCCCAGGATTCCGATCGCGATCACCGGAGTGCCGGCGACATGGAGAAGGTATGGTCCAGTGAGCGCGGCGAGGGCAAAGCATGCCAGAATCGCCCATCGCATTCCGCTGAGCGTCAACCTTCCGCTTTTGAGCGCCTCAAGCAGTTCCGGATGTTCCTGGACTTGCGGATGTCGGACTACGAGCTGGTAATTATCGGTAAAAAGTCCGCCAATGTGGATCAGCCAGCTGGCGATGAATGCCATGACGGCCGGCATCAGTGCGAAGACGTGATCGTGAATGGCCAAGCCCATTGCCACGAGCACCGGGGCCGCGGCGGTTGGCAAGGAATGTCCAGGATAGATGAGCCAATGGATCCAAAGGTCGCGCCGAGACGGTGGTGGAACGTCGCACATGGGGCCTTATGGCGAAGCAACGGCGAAGACGTTGGAAGCGGACATATAACGGAGCGCCCAGTAGGGGTCCAGGTTGCTTTCGCCACCAGCTGCGACGGCGTCTGCTATTTCTTCAGCGTCTCGATATAGGCGGCGATGTCGTTGGCCGCGTTGCATCACTCCTCGGCTTCATCCGCGCGATGTCGCTGCTCCCGCTCGCGCAGATAATCGTCCGTCGTACGTACGTTCGGTCGTCGCGGCGCGCCGTGCGGATCGAACTCGTCCTCGGTTACGACCGTAACACGGCAGTCGTCGCACATCCTGATCAAATCGAGACGCTTTGAGCCGCCCGGATACATCCAATGTTTGTCCGCGAGTTTTGCGCTCACGCGCTCTATGGTGCTCCTGACCCCGAACGCCTTGCCGCACTTGATGCAGGTGAACGGCTCCTCCTCCTTGAGCACGCGGGCAGGCGCGGTAATGGCGCGGAAGTCGATACGCGGCACGAGGGTGATTACCTTCTCCGGGCATGTCGCCTTGCACAAGCCGCACTGCACGCAAGCATCTTCTGTAAAGCGCAGCAGCGGCCGCTCGGGATCGGCCCCCAGCGCTCCGGTCGGGCAGGCGGAAACGCAAGCCAGGCACAAAGTGCAGCCATCTGCGTCGATTTCCACGGCGCCGAACGGGGCCGGCGCCGGCAGTGTGACGACGTCGACCGGCGTCGGCGCCGCGCCGTGAAGCTCACGCAGTGCCAGGCGCAGCACTTCACGCTTTTGGCCGACCGGCACAAAAGACGCCGGCCGTGGCGACACCGCGTGGGGCTTAAGCGCCCGGAGCGCCGTCCCGAGCATGTCCGGATCGTCAGTTTCGATCGTTGACAGCGACCCATATCCCAGCTCGTCAAGTATCGGCTCGGCAAGGGTGATCGTCTGCCGCAGACCGGTAATGTCGTGGCGCGGTTTGCCGCGCACCAGCAGACGCACGTCGCTTGCGCCGTAAGCGAATGCGGCGGCGATGGTCTCAAGCCCGATCTGCGTCATCTCATTGACGCGAAGCGGCAAGACGTTCGCGGGCAGTCCAGCACCGTGCCGCGCCAACGCATCGATCACTTCGCTGCCGTGTTCGCCGTCGTGCAAGAGCAGGATGGGATCGGCGCCGCCTGTTTCGCGGTAAACCGTTAGCAGTGCGCGCAGCTTGCGCATCAGCGCATCGGCCGGCGGCAGCGCATAAGCGGCGGCGCCGGTCGGGCAGGCCGCGGCACACTGGCCGCAGCCAGCGCAAATGCCGACGTCGATTGCGACGTGATCGCCCGCCGGCGCAATGGCGCCGGTCGGGCACAAGTCGAGGCAGCGGCGGCAACCGACGATGCGCGAGCGGGAATGCGCGCACAGATCGGCCGTGAAGGCGATATAGCGCGGCTTGTCGAAAGTACCGACGAGATCGCGCGCTTTCAGCACCGCACGCAGCGCCGCCGCCGGGTTGCCGGGATCGGCGCGCAGATAACCGTCGCGCAGATCGGGCGCGGTGAACAGCGGCGCATTGCCGGAAATGTCGAGGATAATGTCGCAGCGTGATTTGGCGCCGTCGCGCGGCGGCGCAAAGGCGAGCGCTCGACGCGAGGACGGATCGGGCAGCGCAAAGTCATCGACCACGATATCGAAGCCGCCCAGGTGCCCGGTTGCGGAGCGGACGGTGCCTTTTGCCACCGGGAAGTCGCTTACGCGCGGCGGCACGACATCGACGGGGCGGTTGAGCAGCACGGTTACGTCGAGATGGTCTTTCAGCAGCGTCCCGGCTTCGATCGCCTGTTCGTCGCGGCCATAAATAAGAATGACGCCTTCGCTGGTGAGGCTGACAAACGAGATCTCGGGATTGGGCTCGCTCGCGGCGGCGATCAAGGCCGCCATTTTGGGCCCGGCATCGGCTGCTTGCTCCGACCATCCGGCCGTCTCGCGCACGTTGACGAAAGTGATGGAGGCGGCGTTCTTGTCGCCGGCTGTTTCTTCAAACAGAGGAGCTTCCTGTGTGCAGCCGACAATAAGCGGCTGGCCTCGCGTTGCGGCGGCGCGAAAGCGGTCAAGCTCGGCGCGGCAGAGCTGATTTGCTGTTTTGACTTCGGCTCCGCCGCAGCCGCGGCGCACGGCGTCGATGTCGAGCGGCATCGTGTCCTCGCACGAGCACAAAACAATGTCTTTGGGGCGCTCTCTCATCATATCAAAAGAAGCAAGGCTGCCAGGCCACACTGGCCCCGGCACCGCACCCGTTATAGTTATAATGGTTCAAAAGGACGAGTCCGGGTCCCAAATGGCGCTCAATTCGCGTGTTCGCGTGCGCACCCCCTTTGCAGGAAACCTCGATTTGCCGCCGCCGTTCCGCGCGGTCGCGCTGCGCGAGGTCGGCGATGCCTTTGCGCACGCGGTTCGCGTTGCAGCGGAGGCGGGGGCCGGTACGCTGGTTCACGTCGGCCGCTTCGACCTCGCCGAGTTTGCCGTGGTGCTGGAACCGGAGGAGCCTCTGCGCACGGCGCGGCGCGCATTATATGCCGGCCTCGTGGCGCTCGCCGACGCGTTGGCGGCGCACGCCCCGCCGGAAAAACCGATTAACATCGTGTGGCCGGATGCGATCACGGTCGACATGGGGCTCGTTGGCGGCGGGCGTTTGGCTTGGCCGGCCAGCGCCGACGAGGACGCGCCGCCTCCGTGGCTCGTGTTCGGCGCCATGATCCGCACGGTAGCGATCGGCGAGCGCGAGCCGGGTCTCAATCCGCTTGCCGCCGCGCTCGACGACGAAGGTTTTGTTGATCTCGGCTCGGGCCGCCTGATCGAAAGCTTTGCGCGGCATCTTATGGTCACCCTCGATGCCTGGCAGCAGGACGGCTTCTCCGCGGTAGGGAAAAGCTACTTGTCCCGTCTCGCACCCGAAAAAGGCCTACGCCGCGTCATTGACAGCAATGGCGATCTTCTGCTGCACCGCACCGGTAAGAGCGAGACCGAACGCCGGCAATTGGTGCAAGCGCTCGCCCATCCATCGTGGCTCGATCCTGCCACCGGAGGACCGCGCCGGTGAGCGTCGCGCGGGATTTTTGGCTCTCCTGCGGCCACCATCTGCTCGACCGCAATGCCGAGGGAAAGCTCACGCTGACCGATGAGTTCCTGAAAGTCTATTTGGCGCGGCCCGAACTCGTGCCGCCGCCCGACGCCTGCGCTGGAGAGCAAGGGCTTTATCGCGCCTTGCTCGACGATCCACGGTATCCGGTTAGCGCGGGCGAGATCGACACCATCGCGGATGCCGATGCGCGTGAGAACTGGCAGCACATGATCGCATTTCGCGATCATCTCCTCGCCCACCCGACGATCGAGGTAGCCTATCTGTCACTGGTGCGCGAAGGCACACGTGTGCCGCTCCTCTTCCTCGATCAACTCGTGCACGTGATCCTGCGCAATATGCTCGATCAGACCGGGGACGCCTATCTCCTCCGCGCGGCGGAAATGTTTTTTCGTCCGCAGCGTTTGACGACCCATGAAGGATCGTTGATCGCGGCCGACGAAGGGCATGTCGGCGCCGCCGCCGGTGCATCGCCGCTCGTGGCCATGCTCGGTCTGCCGCTCGTAGGCAATATCGACGTGCTCAATGACGACAACGCCGCAAGCTACTGGGAGCGCAGCGATCGCTTCGACATGGCGCTTGATCTCAGCGCCGGCCGCCGCGGGCTTGCGGCGCTGGGCGAGGTGGTCGAGCGCTGGCTCAAGCATTTGCTTGCGGTCGAAGTTGCCCTCGAGCCGTTGACTGAGCCGGGCGATGTGGCGCTGTCCTGGTATGTTGGGCTCGATGCCGAGGCGACCCGGATCGGCGATGCGCTATGGAAGGGCGGGGCGCTGGATTCTGGTGAGGGCGCGAGCATCGTGGCATTTTACCGGCTGACGTTTTCTGATCCCGGTATCGTGCTCGACGGCCTTGCCGGCGAGCCGGTTTATCTTATCCTGGCAATGGCGAGAGACGGAGCGTTACGCGTGAAGCCGCAGAACCTGGTAACCGGCCTGCCGATCCGCGAACCGGCGGCCGTCTCATGAGTCCTGCGGAACCGCTGGCGCGCATTTCCGTTGGCGTCGTTGTTGAACGCCGCAAGGCAAAGAGCGCATGGGCAGATTTCCTGTGGCGGCCGATTTCCGTGCTCGCCGGCGAGCCTGAGGCGGCACCGTGGACTTTGCTAGACGGCAACGACGATTACATGACATTTTACGCCGGCGCCGCGGAGATCGAGTTGTACCGGTCCGATTGCGGTTCTTACCGCGATAACCTCGCGACCGAGGCGCCGAAGCTCTGGGCCGCGTTGCGCGCGACCGGCGCCGATCCGCCGTTTGCGATTGTTGCTGTGACGGCCGACCCGAACGAAGGCGAGGCTTTGGCCACGAGCGGGACCGATCTCTTGGAAGCCTTGCCGATGCCGGCTTCGATCCATTCCGCGATTGCGGCGTTCGTCGCCGAGCATCGCGGCGAGGATGTTTCGTTTTCAAAGCGCGTGCGCGATCGCGCAGATCCCGAAGCGCTGGCGCGCCGCGCGCCGGTGAAGGGCCGCCAATGAGCAAACCGGAAAAATCCCTGCAGGAGTTTTTGCAGCGATGGTCGCGCCGCAAGCTTGGCGCTTCGGAGCCCGAGGGCGCGACGCCCGATGCACAGGCGCCGGAAGGCGAGGGAGCTGAGCTTGAGCCGCCCGCTGATGCGCGGCCCGATGCGCCCGGCGCGGCCACAACGGCATTCGATCCTGCGAGCCTGCCGCCGATCGAATCGATCAACGGAGCAAGCGACGTCCGCGCCTTCTTGTCTCCGGGTGTTCCACCGGAGCTGACGCGTGCCGCTCTTCGCCGCGCGTGGGTGAGCGATCCCGCCATTCGCGACTTCGTTGGGATTGCGGAGAACCAATGGGATTTTACAAAACCCGATGGCGTGCCCGGTTTTGGCCCCCTTGAGCTCACCGCGGAACTGCACCGCATGGTCGCGGAACTGCACAACGCGACGTCGCCCGCAGTTCCAGCCGAAGCAGGCGCAGAGTTCGGCAAGACCGCAATGCCCGACCCCGCCGCTATCTCATTGCCAGATAGTGCCGCGGCAAGCCCGGTCATGGCCGACCCGCCGGCAGTCACTCAATCCGGCGAGAAAAATGCTGCGACGCAAAATAATTTTGCCGACGATGAGCCGATCGAGCCGGCCGCTCACCGCAAGCACGGCGGCGCCCTGCCAATATAGCAAGCCATAGCCTTTGGCTATTGACCGCTTCGGTAGCGGAAGCCTAGTCTCTCGCCAGTTTTTCTTAAGAATAATAATAACGATGCGCGATCCGGGATTGGAAAAGGCCATTCGTGCCGCTGGCGGCGTTGGCGCGCTCGCTAGAAAAATCGGCATTGCCCAGCCTTCCGTATCGAATTGGATTCGCATTCCGGCCGAACGCGTCATCACGGTTGAGGATGCAACTGGCGTGCACCGAACGGTGCTGCGGCCCGATCTGTACGGCGACCTGCCAATCGACAAGACCGACGAAATCGATGTCGCCCGTGGACAGCAATATGCGCTGCTGGCGGTATTGCTGGCGCGCGCGCCGAACGCCGAGCTTTTGGCGCGCCTCGCAACGGTGCGGGGCGATGCCTCTCCCCTCGGCGTTGCCCATGCGGCGCTTGCGCAGGCAGCCGCCGCGGCGAACGTCGAGCGAATCGAACGCGAGTTTTTCGATTTGTTCATCGGCATCGGGCGTGGCGAGCTTCTGCCCTACGGTTCCTACTACCTCACAGGTTTTCTCAACGAGCGGCCGCTGGCGCGGGTGCGCGCCGATCTGGAGCGGCTCGGGGTCGAGCGTGTGACCGGGCACGTCGAGCCGGAAGACCACGCCGCGGTGCTGTGCGACATCATGGCGGGGCTCGCGGACAGGCGATTTAAAGCTGCGCCCGGCGCCGATCTGGACTTCTTTGAAAAACATCTCGCGCCGTGGATCGGCCGCTTCTTTGCCGATCTGGAACAGGCGCAGGCGGCGGACTTCTATCGACGGGTCGGGACTGTGGGTCAATTATTCATAGCAGTCGAAAGCGAAGCCTTTACGCTTGCCGCCTGAGCGCAGCGAGCCGAGGAGAAGCGCAATGAAGACGGGTGCGGGAAAGCAAACAAATAAAGAGAAGCGGGAATCGCCGCGCCGGCGTGACGTGCTGCGCGCGCTCGGCATCGGTGCCGGCGCCGCGGCGGTGGCGACCTCGGTGCCGCTGGTCGAGCCCGCGGCGGCGCAAGGCCTGAGCGATGCGGAAAAGCGCAAGGCCCGCTATCAGCCCAATTCCGCGGACGTGCAGAACTACTATCGCGTCAATCGCTATCCGAAATAGGGAGGCGGCCGTGCTGATCAGAAGAGCCGAGCGTCAGTCGCGTCGCGGTGCGTTTGTGGCGGACGCGGCCAGCGAGCGTGGTCTCGACCGCCGCACCTTCCTGCGCCGCTCCGGCCTTGCTGGCGGACTCGCAACACTGGGCGCGCTCTCGCTCGGCGCTGTGCGCAAGGCCGAAGCGGGTCCGCCGGCGCCTTCCGGCGCCCAGGTCACGATGCGCAAAAGCATCTGCACCCATTGCGCCGTCGGCTGCACTGTCATCGCCGAGGTGGCGAACGGCGTGTGGATCGGCCAGGAGCCGGCTTGGAGCAGCCCGATCAATCGCGGCTCGCATTGCTCCAAGGGCGCCGCGGTGCGCGAACTGGTGAGCGGCGAGCGCCGGCTCAAATATCCGATGAAAATGGTCGATGGGCAGTGGACGCGGGTGTCCTGGGACCAGGCGATCGGCGAGATCGGCGACAAGCTGATCTCCATCCGCGAACAATCGGGGCCGGATTCCATCTATTGGCTCGGCTCAGCCAAAATGACCAACGAAGGCTCCTATCTGTTCCGCAAATTCGGGGCGTTCTGGGGCACCAACAACACCGACCATCAGGCGCGGATCTGCCATTCGACCACCGTCACCGGCGTGGCCAATACGTGGGGCTACGGCGCGATGACCAACAGCTTCAACGACATCCGCAATTCCAAGACGATCATCATCTGGGGAGGCAATCCGGCGGAGGCCCACCCAGTTTCCCTGCAGCATATTCTCGAAGGCGCCGAGCTTAACCGGGCGAACCTCATCGTCGTCGATCCGCGGCTCACGCGCACCGCCGCGCACGCGACCGAATACGTGCGGCTGCGGCCCGGCACCGACATCCCGGTGCTCTACGGCATGATGTGGCACATCATCCAGAACGGCTGGGAGGACAAGGAATTCATCCAGCAGCGCGTCTACGGTTTCGAGGACGCCAAGAAGGAAATCGAGAAGTGGACGCCGGATGAAGTAGAGCGCGTGAGCGGCGTGCCGGGCGAACAGCTCAAGCGCGTCGCGCAGATGTTCGCAACGCAAAAGCCGGCGACGCTGGTGTGGTGCATGGGCCAGACCCAGCACACCGTCGGCACCGCCAATGTGCGCGCGAGCTGCATTGCGCTTCTGCTCACCGGCAACGTCGGCGGCCCAGGCATGGGCGCCAACATCTTCCGCGGCCACGACAACGTACAGGGCGCCACCGACGTCGGCCTCGATATCGTGACGCTGCCTTTCTATTACGGTCTCGTCGAGGGCGCCTGGCGGCATTGGGGCCGCGTCTGGGACGTCGACTACGACTGGCTGCAGAAGCGGTTCGATTCCAAGCAGATCATGGAGACGCCCGGCATTCCGCTCACCCGCTGGTTCGATGCGGTGCTGCTGCCGAAGGATCAGGTCGCGCAGAAAGACAATGTGCGCGCCATGTTCGTCCAGGGTCACGCCAGCAACAGTATTACGCGCATTCCCCAATCGCTGCCGGGGCTGGCGAAACTCGACTTGCTGGTGATCGCCGACCCGCATCCCACAACCTGGGCCTCCTTGTCGGTCGAGGCCGGCCGCAAGGACGGCACTTATTTGTTGCCGGTCTGCACGCAGTTCGAAAGCTCCGGCTCGCGCGTTGCCTCGAACCGCTCGCTGCAGTGGGGCGAGCAGATCGTCCCGCCGATTTTCGAAAGCAAGGACGACTATCAGGTTCTCTATCTGATGGCGAAAAAGCTCGGTTTTGCCGATCTGATGTTCAAGCACATCAAGGTCGAGGGTGATCGTCCTGTCCCCGAGGATGTCCTGCGCGAAATGAACCGTGGCAGCTGGTCGACGGGTTATTGCGGCCAATCGCCGGAGCGACTGAAAGCGCACATGAAGAACCAGGCCAAATTCGATCTGGTGACCATGCGCGCGCCAAAGGACGATCCGGAGGTGGGCGGCGACTATTATGGTCTGCCATGGCCGTGTTGGGGTTCGCCCGAGGTCAAGCATCCGGGCACGCCGCTGCTCTACAACACCAACCTCGCCGTCATGGACGGCGGCGGCTGTTTCCGCGCCCGCTTCGGCATCGAACGCGTCGTCGACGGCAATCACATCAACCTACTCGCCGAGGGCTCCTATCCGAAAGATTCCGAGATCAAGGACGGCTATCCCGAATTCACCTACGCGGTGCTGAAGAAGCTCGGCTGGGATGGCGACCTCTCGGCCGATGAACTGGCGACGATCCAGAAGATCGGCGGCGCCAATCCGGACACCGTCTCCTGGTCGATCGATCTCTCCGGCGGCATCCAACGGGTGGCCCTGAAACACGGGTGTGTCCCCTACGGTAATGCCAAGGGACGCATGAATGCATTCGGCCTGCCCGATCCGATCCCGGTGCATCGCGAACCGATCTACTCGCCGCGCATCGAACTCATTGCCAAGTATCCGACTCTTCCCGACGCCAAACAGTTCCGCCTCCCCAACACGGGCTTCTCGGCGCAAAAGGCCGCCGTGGACAAAGGGATCGCCAAGCAATTCCCGCTGATCTTCACCTCGGGGCGCTTGGTCGAATACGAGGGCGGCGGCGAGGAAACGCGTTCCAACAAATGGCTCGCCGAACTGCAGCAGGACATGTTTGTCGAGATCAATACCGCGGACGCAGCCGATCGGGGTATCAAAGACGGCGCCTGGGTTTGGGTAAGCGGCGCGGAAAATGGTGCCAAAGCCAAAGTCAGGGCTCTTGTCACCGAGCGTGTCGGCAAAGGCGTGGCTTGGATGCCGTTCCATTTCGGCGGCTGGCTTGGCGGCAAAGATCTCCGCGCAAACTATCCAGCCGGGCTTGACCCGATCGTGCTCGGCGAAAGCGCAAATACGATTTCGACCTACGGCTACGATCCGGCCACCGGCATGCAAGAGCCGAAAGCCACACTTTGTCAGATCAGCGCGGCGTGAGGAGACAATCATGGCGCGAATGAAATTCCTCTGTGACGCGGACCGCTGCATTGAGTGCAACGCCTGTGTCACCGCGTGCAAAAACGAGAACGAGGTGCCCTGGGGCATCAACCGGCGGAGGGTCGTTACCATCAACGACGGCAAGCCTGGCGAACGCTCGGTCTCGATGGCCTGCATGCACTGCACCGACGCGCCCTGCGCGGCGGTGTGTCCGGTGAGCTGTTTCTATACGACGGCAGACGGCGTCGTGCTGCACTCCAAGGACCTTTGCATCGGCTGCGGCTACTGTTTCTATGCGTGTCCGTTCGGAGCGCCGCAGTACCCGCGCGTCGGCAATTTCGGTTCGCGCGGCAAGATGGACAAGTGCACCTTTTGCACCGGCGGGCCAGAGGCGGATGGATCGCCGATCCAGTACGAGAAGTACGGCGCCGACCGGCTTTCCCAAGGCAAGCTGCCGATGTGCGCGGAAATGTGCTCGACGAAATCGCTGCTTGCGGGCGATGGCGATATCATTGCCCAGATTTACAAAGACCGCGTTGCAAAACGCGGCTACGGCTCCGGCGCGTGGGGATGGCAAACCGCCTATCAGGAAACTATCGAGGGCTGACGGCGACCGTGGCGATGAACGGAGAGATGTCATGACGATCTGCGCGCGTTTCCGACTTATCGTTGCAGCGGTCGCATTGCTATTCTGCGCCGCCTTGGCCGGCCAGGTAGCGGCGCAACAACCCAACTCGGTCAATCCGACCGCCGCTGCCGTCAAAGAGCAGCAGTTGCTGCAGGACCACTATCGCATCCAGGGTCTCGGTACGATCCCGGATACCAAGTCATACGTGATCGAGCAGCCGCTCGGTCGGGTGTGGCGCGCGTTTCACGAAATATGGCTGCACTGGATCGGCGCAGTCGTTATTCTCGGCATCGTCGCATTGCTCGCGGTATTCTATTTTGCGCGCGGACCGATCCGCATCGAAGGCGGGCGCTCGGGCCGCTTAATTCTGCGGTTTCGCAGCTTCGAGCGCGTCACTCACTGGACGATTGCAGTTTCGTTCGTCATCCTCGGTGTTACCGGACTGAACATCACGTTCGGCAAGGACTTATTGTTGCCGCTGATCGGGCCAGACGCATTCTCACGTTGGTCGATCATGGCCAAGTATGCCCACGATTATTCCAGCTTCCCATTTGTGCTCGGCGTTGTCGTTCTGTTTTTGCTGTGGGTCAGGGAAAATATCCCGACGGCTGCCGACATCACATGGTTCAAGGAAGGCGGCGGCATGATCGGCCACGCCCATCCGGCGGCGGGGAAGTTCAACGGCGGCCAGAAAGCGCTGTTTTGGCTTGTCGTCCTCGGCACGATCGGCGTCGCGCTTTCCGGGCTATTTCTGTTATTTCCGTTCTACCTGACGAACATCATGGGCATGCAGATCGCCCAGGTAATCCACGCTCTGATTGCGGTGGCGTTCGTCGCACTCATTATCGGCCATATCTATATCGGCAGCCTTGGCATGGAGGGCGGCTTCGACGCTATGGCGCACGGCGAGGTCGATCTCAACTGGGCCAAGCAGCACCATTCGCTGTGGGCGGAGCAGGAACTCGGCCAAGGCCGCGCCGCGGCGCCGCCGGCAGGCGCGGAGGCAAGGCCGGCGTCTTAATGCGGATGTTCCAGTAAGGCGGGCGAGCGGTCTACTGCGAATCCGAGCAGAGGCTTGGCTCGCCTTTCGGGCAGCGCAAATCGACGAAAAACCATTGCCAAGGCTTGCGCGGCTCGCACGTTGCCGCGGATGTGGTCGATGGGCTGCGCCAGCTCCAGGTCGTATCGATCCGCGCCGAGCCGGTGGTAAAGGCCACGCCAGCCGGCTGTTGCAGGCTGTCGAGCGAAAAATAGCCGGCGGCGCCGATAACGACGACTGCGACACATGCCATCAAAAATGCGCGCATGATCCAAGCTCGAAGTCATACGTGGTTTTTACAGTTGTATTATGAACCAGATGGTCCGCAATACAATAGGCCCTCGAAGGCCGGGTCACGTGCGGTGCGCCAGAGCGGTATACAGCTGGAGGCGGGTTCCTCGGAACCTATCTGTAGAGATCACGCTATCTGCAGCGCCATTGAGCGATTATCATCGGGCATGACCACAACGCCGTAAGCGAAGGGTGCTAGCCCTCATGCAATGGGTCTGGTGTCTTCCCCGGATACGCCTGGATGGGATCGGCCTGCGGCTGCTGCTGGCGTGCCTGATCCTGGCGCTGGGTCAGAGCGTGTTCGTGGCGCGCGCCGACGTGGGGTTCGATCGGCCGGGCGGCGATTATACCCATTTCATCGTGAAATCCGGCGATCCTGCCGTATGCGCCTCGCGGTGCGAGCACGATCCGCGCTGCCGCGCCTGGTCCTTCTCCTATCCGACGCCGCAAGGCGCACAGGCGTCTTGCGGGCTGAAGAGCAGCGTTCCGCCCCGAGTCAAAAACGAGTGCTGCGTTTCCGGCGTTCAGGGCGCCGGCGTGCACGCACCTTCTTCGAACGAGGTGGAATTCGGCATCAATCGGGTCGGCGGCGACTACACAACACTCGACGTTCAGCCGGATAGGTTGGGCGAGCGTTGCGAAGCGGCCTGCAAGGGCGAGCAGCGGTGCCGGGCCTGGACCTATATTCGGCCAGGTTACCAAGGCTCGTCCGCGCGCTGCAGTCTCAAGGAGCGCGTGACGGTTCCGCGCCGAGATCCCTGCTGCCTCTCGGGTGTCGTTAGGTAATCTACCGCGGATCAGTATTCCGACGGCGCCGTCGTGGAGGCTGCCGAATATGACCAGTCAGGCGCATCGACGTGCTGGCCTTCTATGCTGACGCGCGCGTGACGGAACGCCGGGTGATGCGCGTGCAGTCGAACGTGTCGAAGGCGCTCGTGCACGGGGGCGGCGGGAACATCGACGCTCGGCCGCCGCTCGAGGTCGGCGCCGACGAGCCGTCGTCCGCGCAGGCTCACGCCGAGATCCTGTAAGCCGGGCGCCGGCAGTTCCGCGACCGACACGGGAAGCAAGCGTTCCGACGGCGAGGACCATTGCGGGCCCGCGGCGTTCTCGTCCGCCGGGCTGCCGTCGATCGGCGCCGGATAATCGACATCGAATGTGGCCGGGTCCGGCGCCGCGAGCGCAATATCGTCTGCGCCGTCGCTGGCGCTCGGCTGTGGCCAGTTCGGCGGCGTGGCGCCGTCAGCGATCATGACGGCATCGGGCGCCGCCGAAGCAAAAATCCATGGCTTCGTGGCGTTCGCCATTGCCACTGCTTGTGGCGTCGGCGGCACGATGTTGACCACATGGAAGCCGTGCTCCTTGAGCTGCCGCAGCAGTTCCGGCAGCGCTTCGGCGGTCCACGGATGGATGTCGTGCAGCAGCAAAATGCCCCTGCCGAGTTTTTCCAGCCGGCTCATGGACTTCTCAACGACCTGCGCCGCCGAGACGTGGCGAAACCAGTCGTCGGCATCGGTATCGATGCTGAAGACGGCGAGCCCACGTGCGGCCAGCGCTTCCTCGATCACTTCCGAACGGCCAAGGCCGGGAATGCGGAAGAATGGCGCCACGGCGTCGGGATCGCCGAGCACGGCGCTGACCGAAGCGATGCCGCCGTCAATCTGCGCGCTAAGCTTGTCGCCGGTCAGGTTCTCGAAACGTGTCGGATGATTCTGACTGTGGGTGCCGATCGTGTAACCGGCCTCGTACTCGCGGCGCAGCATGTCCGGATAAGCGCGCGCCATTTCGCCGACGATGAAGTAGGTCGCCTTTACGCACTGGGAAATGAGCGTATCGAGCACCTGGCTCGAGTAAGGCGGCAGCGGCCCATCATCGAAGGTGAGCACGACCTCGTGGTCGGCGAGCGGCAGGGTCTGCTTGTACTGCAGCGTGCCGACTTGCTTGTATTCGTTGGGGTCGACGACGAGCACGCGGCTGGTGCCAAGCGCGTTGGGATTTCCCGGACAGCTTTCGGCGCGCGCCGGCGCCGCGCCGATCAGTGCGCCCGAAATGCTGCTTGCGGCCAAAGCCGCAGCGAGAAGAAATCCCCCGCCCTTATGCATGCCCGTTTGCGGTCGCCGGTTTTGTTGCCCTTAGTGCCGGATACCGCACACCCTTCGTGGAAATTACGGGCTGCCGGGCCTAAAGTCATGTTAACGGTAATCCACGTGCCTGCGATATTGTTAATAACCCCCTATGAGGCGCGCCGGCGCGGCGTGCGCGGGAGCCAATTTCCTTCCGGTTAATCATAGACTTTTACCTTTGGCGCCGGTGGTTGAATGACGGGGCACGAGCACGAAAGTCGCAGCGGCGGCCAGATGAAGGCCGGCGGCGCGCCAGGTGCGAAAATCGCGCAACACTGATTCGCTTTCGCGCTGCAGCACGTCTGCGGTCGCGACCCTGCGAACCCCGCAGCACGCTGACAGGCCCGCGTCCGGCGTCTATCTATAGGGCGCAGCCGCTGCGGGCAGCGCTGAGACCGCATTTGGTTCGCGGCATGGAGCGCGCGATGATTCCGAACAGCGTACCGGGCCTCGATTTCGGCCTCGGCAGCGAGATCGACATGCTGCGCGACACGGTGCGCGGCTTTTCGCAGAACAAGATCGCGCCGCTCGCCGACGAGATCGACCGCAGCAACAGCTTTCCGCGCGCGCTGTGGCCCCAGCTCGGCGAACTCGGCCTGCTCGGCATCACGGTCGAGGAGGAACTCGGCGGCGCCGGCCTCGGCTATCTGGCGCACTGCGTGGCCATGGAGGAGATTTCCCGCGCCTCGGCGGCGATCGGGCTTTCCTACGGGGCGCACTCGAACCTGTGCGTCAACCAGATTCGCCGCACTGGCAGCGCCGAGCAGAAAAAGCGCTATCTGCCCAAGCTCATTTCCGGCGCGCACGTGGGCGCGCTCGCCATGTCGGAGCCGGAAGCAGGTTCAGACGTGGTGTCGATGCGCACGCGCGCCGAGAAGAAGGGCGACCGTTACATTCTCAACGGCGCCAAGATGTGGATCACCAACGGGCCGGGCGCCGACACGCTCGTGGTCTACGCCAAGACCGATCCCGCGGCCGGCGCGCGCGGCATCACGGCCTTCGTCATCGAAAAAGACTTCAAGGGCTTTTCCACGGGACAGAAGCTCGACAAGCTCGGCATGCGCGGCTCCGACACCAGCGAACTCGTGTTCGAGGATTGCGAAGTGCCGGCCGAGAACGTGCTCGGCGCCGTTGGCAACGGCGTCAACGTACTGATGAGCGGCCTCGACTACGAGCGCGCCGTGCTGGCGGCGGGCCCGCTCGGCCTGATGCAATCCTGCCTCGACCTGGTCATTCCCTACCTGCACCAGCGCAAGCAGTTCGGTCAGCCAATCGGGCAGTTTCAGCTCATGCAGGCCAAGCTCGCCGACATGTATGTCACGCTCAACGCGTCCAAGGCTTACGTCTACGCGGTGGCGCGCGCCTGCGATCGCGGCGAGACCACGCGCGAGGACGCTGCCGGCGCCATTCTGTACGCGGCCGAACGCGCCACCTGGATGGCGCTCGAGGCGATCCAATGCCTCGGCGGCAACGGCTACATCAATGACTTTCCGGCTGGGCGGCTTCTTCGCGACGCCAAGCTCTACGAGATCGGCGCCGGCACCAGCGAAATCCGCCGCATGCTCATCGGCCGCGAGATTTTCGAAAAAACAAAGTAGCTCATCCGCCACCGCGCAGCGAAGCGG
>JBAUYV010000453.1:0-3419 GCA_049584975.1 Xanthobacteraceae bacterium
TTGTGGAGGTCGGGAGAACGCGGCACGCCGAGCGACCCATGGTGAGGTGTAGTCGGCGACCTACAAGAGACCGGCGCCACGCCGTGAGACGTGGAGACTTCAGTTTACTGTGGCACCGCAGCGATGAAGATTTTTGCGGTGGGGATATGGATGTGAAGCGTCTCCGCTACTCGCCTCTGATGGCCTGAGAGGCGCTGCGCATAAGCGGCGGCAGGCTGTCCGTCGCAAACCTCTGGCTCAGTTCCGCGAGTTCCTTGCCCTGAGCCGAGAGCATGTCAAATTGCTTTCGGCTGTACGTGGTCCAAATCTCGACCAGATCAGCAGGGCTCCTTGCGCTGGTTAGGTCGCCCACTAACTCCACACCGATCCTGGTGTTGTGCTGAGCGATTTCGAACAGCTTCATTTGCAGTTCGCGCATGTTATCGAAGGCGGCGCTGTAGCTGCGTTCTGCTGCTTGCGCACCCTCCTGTGCCGCACGGGTTCCCCGCTCAATGCCCTCACGTGCCATGTCGGCACCTTTCTGCACGGTTCGCTTTTGATCCATGGCCTAGCCTTTCGATGCGTCGCTATGCGCCACGAGCCGAGTTAACGGTGGCAATCGTCATTAGACCGGTCCATCCCGGACTGTGGCTTTGTCGAAGTAACTCGAACGCGTAGGGGGTTGTTCCGTGTTTGACGGGTGCAGACTGGATGAATTCATTTGATGCGCACAGCGCGAGAGCCGGTGTGCGGTCATGGCGTTCATTCCCCTGGAGCCGACGATTGTATACGTGCGCGCCGCCAGCGGCGGTCGAGGCCGGCGGTAGCCGCCCGCGAAGCGGGTCGCCTGGACGGACGCGTTTGACGGCGCGCTAGAATTGACACTGTGATTCCTGCGGGCGGTGATAACCGCCGTCGCAATTGCATCAACGGAGAAGCGGACATGCCGGTCGCGGGCTCAAACCCGCGCTTTTGAGTATAGGAAGCCCCGGCCAAGGGGTTGGCCGGAGCTCAGGAAACGCCTGCGTTGGCAACAGACGCCGCCCTGTTTTTAAACTTATAAGCCCGCTATCGGCCGAACTTGTAGCTCAAGCCAACACGGACAGCATCGATACTGTTGTTGCTGCTTGTCGCATTCGACCCGCATGTCGAGCCTGCTGCGAAGCCAGCGCACGTAACCGGAATCGAAACGGTGCTGCTGCTGTTACTAAAGTCGTAGTGCAGATATTCGAGGCGCGCGATCCAGTTCGGGTTAATCATCCATTCCCAACCGCCGCCGACCACCCATCCCGATCGGGTTGTGGTGATGCTCGCCCCCGAAGACGCGCTATAGACATCACTACGAGCGGTATCAGTGCTCAGGAGATAGCTGTCCTTGACCCCTTCCCACGCGCCACCGCCGGTGACGTAGAGCATGCTCGGTCCCCACGTGTAACCCAAACGGCCGCGCACGGTTGCGAGCCACTCGATGTCTTCATGCGCCATGAAGCCGTCGGTGGCTGTTCCTCCAGCCCCGCCCAGAGGATCCAGCGCTATGGCCTGTGAGGAGTTGTTGAGGCCCGCGCCATCGAAATCACCTTCTACGCCGAGCACCCAGGCAGACATCTGATAGTTGTAACCCAGCTGGACGCCGGCGAGGGCTCCACTCAGTTGCTGGCTAATACCGAAGGGCGGTATGACCGGTGTTGCAGTCGTGAAATTTTGGAAGGGATCGGCGGTTGTCGATGACTGCGACCAACCGTAGCCGCCGTTGGCTCCGATATAAAAGCCTGACCAGCTTGATGGGGCTGCGTAAGTGGGGGCCGGTGCCTTGAGTGCCATGTCGGCGGCGAACGCGGGACACCCCGTCAGGGTGGCGAATGCCACACCTGCAATCACAAACTTCCTCATAACTCGACCTCCAATACGCCACGCTACGCTACGTAACTGGACGCTACGCAACTGCACCAGCTGCGCCCATTATGAAAAAATAATCGGATGAAGCCTGTTACCCTGTTACCACAGTGGACAGAAATCCGTTCAACCTGCTTTCCAAGCCTTATGAAAAGTTCCCTGTCTCCCAGCAGGTCGCGTTGCCTTGTCTGGCTGTGTCAGTTTGCAGCCTCTTCGGTGATCTCAATTGTTCCCGGCAGTATGCCGAATCGGGCCGCGCCCCGATGGGGTCAGCCGGACTACTTGGCGACGATTTCCTAAGAAGATCGTAACGGCCCCGGCGGCGTGGCAATGTTCGCTGCTATGCGCCGCGCCTCGTCGCACCGCTTGCGCGCGCCGCCCATGCGTTAGTTCGGCCTTCCCGGCCTGGGTTAGCCCGAGCCCTGCAACTCGCACCAGCGGCCATTTGCAGGCGCGTGGCAGCGCACCCACGGAGCGTCTGGCAGCGCTTCAGAGGGAAATTCGCAACCGTCTCATGTTGCATTCATGTTGCATCGACATAATGCCACAATTTGTAACTCATTGTTACACAACGATAATATTTTGCAACATATGCAACATGAAAATTGCCCCTCTGGAGCCGGTTAGCTCGCAAATTATCGTGTAATTTTAAGGAGTTAGGTTGGTGCCGCGGAGAGGATTCGAACCCCCGACCCCCGCATTACGAAGCCGTGTAAAGCTATTGATATTGCTTTATTATTCGCTTAGTGTATCATTAATGTGTATCACTTCCCGTGAGGACGAGCGTATGAAAATATCCCGCAACAGGCTTGACGGAAAAATCCAAAAGCTGTCGCGCGGACTCGCAATCTACAAGGTCAGGGCAAGCCCGTATTGGCGAGTTAGAATATGGATACCCTCGCAAAAGAAACGGATTGTCCGATCAACCAGAGCCAAGACCCGTCTTGAGGCAATCCAAATAGCGGAAGAACACCTATCGTTATTAGGGACTCGTGGAGTTCTTGACGAGGTTCCCAATGACAAAACCTACGAGTATTTCGCTGACAAACTTATCTCCTTAGACAAGGCACGGGGCGAAGCAGGAGAAATATCCCCGCGACAATGGCAAGACACAAAAAGCATCCTCCACAACAAACAATCGGGTTCAGTACATTTTTTCCGTGACCGTGATATTTCAACAATCCAGACCAAAGATTATCTTGCCTACATAAACTCTGTCCGTGAAAAGCAGCCTTCGCTCAGCGCGGCAACCATTAGTCATATCTCCACGGCATTTCGCGGTGTGATGAAGGTGGCACAGGCGGAGGGTGTCATTCTGGCTATTCCTTCCACCCCACGAGTCGTGAGACGGAAGGACAATCCGCGACCCTATTTTCGCTTCTCTGAGAGTAACAATGAATATCAGACACTCTTGGATGAAGCGTAAGCGGTTCTGCGATCCCAGGGCTCTGATGGCTTGATTTTTCGGGGGAGCGAGCGCGAACCCGATTTGCACGCGCGGCTACGCCGCGAGGCGATTGGCGGATCGCTGCTGCGCTGCCCAGGCC
>JBAUYV010000454.1:0-33347 GCA_049584975.1 Xanthobacteraceae bacterium
CCCATGATGTCGGCAAAAGTCGTGCCTTTGATTTGGTTCGTTTCAAGCTTTGGATCGGAACTGGTGAGCAGGATGACGCGCAAGGCGATGTGGCGAGACTGAGCGGTGCTCTGCAGCGCCTTGTACATCGCCAGCGCGGTCGCCGCGCCGGACGAATCCGAATACCCGCCGTCGACGAAATTCCAGCGTTCCAACGAATCCGCAGTTCCGCCGGCGACGACATTTCCGGTTTGCGATTGGGTTGCCGCTGTCGGTTTAATCTCCACCGAATAGGGCGGCAGGACAAACGGGAAGCGCGCACTGACCACGGCAGCTTGGATGAGACTTTCATCCGAATTCATCGGCATGTTCTGATCGCGAAACGAATAAAGCGAATCGTCGATGGCGTGCAGCGGGAAAGGAGCGAAGGCGGTGCGGAAGCCGGTCTCCACCCAGGTCGTGTTGAGCACCAGCGCGGGAGCCTTGCTGTGGCTCGTCCAATGATCGGTGTAATGAGCCCCCAGCGTCACGCCGGCGGGTTCGTTCTCCGCTCCCACCGAACGTTGAAAGCTTGCCGCCAACTCTGCGGCGCGTCCCTTTGAGACAAATCCAAGAAGCTCCGGAAAGATCGAGCCGACGAGCGGAGAGAAATGATCGCCTTCTATGATGCGGCAGACTTGCCCTTCCAGCGAGAAGTCCGCAGGCGCCGCATTGCCAGCCGGCTTCGGCGGCTGACATCGCTGCGACGTGTCGAAGGGGCTCGCAGTCTGCTGGCTCGGCGCGTTGGCCTCAGCAGCCAACGTTGCCGATGACGCGCCGGTCGCAAGGACTGCGTTCAATCTCGTGTTTTCGAGAGTCTGAAAAATCGTTGACCCGATGGCTCCGCCCGAAACCGCACTGATGGCGAAGACGTGATCGGAAAAGCAGGGGTTCTCGTCCTGTAGCCGCGCGAGGAACATCGATCCGGCGCTCGCCGCGTAGATCCCGCCACCCTCGACCGCAATGATGTAGACGGGATATTGCGCCGGCTGGCCGCTCGTTGTCTTGACGGACGTCGGAGCAAAGCAGGAATCCGGTGGGCTGCCGGAAGGTTTGCCATTAGCCGGCGGAACCCCTCTGCTGTCGAGCCACGCGTTGAACTGCTGGCTCAGATCGGCGCCCTGGTTTTGGCTATACAGGCCAAGCGGCGACTCTTCGCTCTTGAAATAATTAATCACGACGATCGCTATCAGCAGCACGGCAAGCGCGGCGGCGGGAAAAAGACGCGATAAGACAGCCACGACTGCCAGAACCAAACAGAGTGCCGAAATCAAGGAGGTCGACCATCCGGCGGGCAGGGGCAAGGTCGCGCTGGCAACGAGCACACCGATGGACAGTGTCAGTGCCGGAAAATTCGATCGTTGCGACAGCACTGCCAGGAGCACAAAAATCGAAATTACGAACAACAGCGCCAGCGCCAGCGCGGAGAGCGGTCCGGCAAGTCGATGCAAAATGACGATCTGTTCGGCTGTCGCTACCCAGAAAACGAGAAGACCCGCCGCCGCCAGGACGCAGACGACGCCATACAGCCAAAGCTTTGCGGCGGCGCTGTCGCGAACGTTGTAGAGTAACGCAGCGACCAAGAGCCCTATGGCCGACACCCAGCAGACGGCCACGGGAACCATCGTTAAGCTGGGCAACGGCTGGCTTGCAGCGTGAGCCGGCGGCGAGTGGACCAGCAGGGCCTTGAGCACGATGAGGTTAGGGAACAGAAAGTACAGCGCCAGCGCACCGACCCAAGGAAGCAGCGCCCAGGTGAACAAGATGATCCGCTGCCATTGCCTCAAGCTGAAGTTATCGTCGTCCTGCAGTGCCTGAGCGCGGAAGATGTAAGCGCGCATTATTTGGATGCGATAATAGACAATGTAGTACACGAAGACGCCCGCGAACGTTGCGGCGGCTACGACGACCCTGGTTGTAGTCGAGCTGAACTCCGGCATGCCGACGAGCAACCAAAGCACAAGTACGCCAGCGAGCGGGTTTAGAAACATGACCGCGCGTTGCAGCGCCCGGCTTTTTAGATGGGCGGCAGCCAGCCAAGCCATAACGACAGCCAATGCTAATAGGGCGCCCGCAATTGCCCACCCGCTTGGAATTGGTACATGCCGAAACGCACTAAGATCGGCCTTCGCTTCCAGTATTTTGTTAAACACGCCGGTCAGAGAGTTGCCCGTATTCAACAGCCCGGCCGCGAGGCCCAGCCAGGGAGACAGGACGATTACGATGGCCGACACGTCTTGCACTTGGCGCAGCCTGGAACCGGTGCCGACCTCGGCGTTCATCGAAAAGATGACGTTGATGCGCGGTCCGCTCAGTCGATAGTGCGCCTCGTACAAAACCGCACTGATCAATGCGAAACCTAGCGCGGCGGCGACGAAGCGAAACACCGTTACGGCGACGTCTGGGGAAGCGACGTCTTCCAAGTAGGTCATGTAGATTTCAGTGAGCTGGCCGTCGAATGCGAGCAGAAAAAACACCGCGGCTGCCGCAGCAACTGGCAAGATGTGAAACATCTTGAGCAGGCGGCGGAGCGGTAGCCAGAACTGACGGCGCAGCGAAGGCGCGATCGAGGCCCGCTTTTCGACCAGCAGATCCCACGCCGTCGTGGTCATTCGCGTGCCTTCTTGACAAAGTTTCCTTCGGCAGCCGCTCTCTCAAGCACGGCGTCGCAGGCTGCCCTAGCCCTCGCGTCGAAAGCGATAAAAAAGACCTTCTGCAACGTCGGCAATGGCGCCGTGCTCATATGTTCGATCGCGGCAGGGATGATCGCATTGGCCACGTCTTCCACGCTCAAACCGCCCTCGCCGGCCCCGATGATCGGGATGAGGATGCTGTCGTAGTATCGAGGTTTGAGGCCGCACCGCTCTTTGACGAAGTTTTTCGCGATGTTCCAATATCTCTTGTTGATCTTTTCAGCGCGGTCGAGAACAGCCGTTACGCAGGACGCCAGCGTGTTCAGACTGGCCCTTACGCCGCCGCCCTGAGAGGCTTGGGCTTGGACGGTGGCGACATGTAAAATTCGCTGCACCCCGCGCTGTTTCAGGCTACCGGATTCCGTGACCAGCACGGTCCCGATCCTGACATGCCCCCGTGGGCCGACGGCGGCACGCAAAGCCTCTGCGATCGTGTCTTCGATGATATTTCCGTCTTCGTCTTTGTTGGATCCCAACAAGCGGATGCGCGATGAAATGCTGCGGCCAATGACGCGATCCATCAGCATGTCGGTGTTTTCGGAATTCACCCAGATGCTCGCGCCATGCATGTTGTCGATGGGCCCCGTCTTGTATCCGACGATGAGCCCCGGCTTGTTCTTTAACCCATAGCAAACCGTGGAGTAGGGCAGCGGCCCGGGCGGGAATGCCGGCGTTGTTGTGTGTGGACTCGGTAAGACGGCAGTTTGCGGCAGCGGTCTGATTTGCTCGCGACGCTTCAAATAATCGTCCAGCCAGATCTCCGCGCCTTTGGTCAATCGATTGAAAACGCCATCGACCACCTTCTCTACGGTTTCGAGATTTGTCTGACCAAGGTCGGCGTTCAGGTAATCCTTCAGCCAGTAGGCGCCGATTGCAAGCTTGGGATCTTCGATTGTTCCCTTCGCAAGCTGATCAAAAAGCTGGTCTACCGGCATCGGCACAACGGTGACGTCTTCATCGGGAAGACCGCCGCCGTCGTTGACCTTGTCCGAGTCCCGCACCTCCGCGAAATAGAGAAATATCCGTTCCGATGCGCCGCCGGGCGACGAAAAAAACTTGCTGATAAGCCTTGGATTGGCGATCCGATATCCAGTCTCCTCCAATGTTTCGCGGATAATCGCTTGTTCGGGCGTCTCTCCCTCGTCGATCATCCCAGCGGTTGCTTCGGTGACCCAGCCGTCCACGGTATTGGGATCGTCCCGGCGTCGCGCGATGAGGCTCGGAACCTTGAATTGACTGACGATGACGACCGACTTGCTGTCGGGGTTGTAGAGCATGACCGCGACGGCATCGCCGCGCTCGAAGATCAATCGACGTTCGTCAGGGCTCATCGTACCGTCCCGCCGCTCGTGCGAAACCATCACTTCGTCGATCTTAAAGAAGTCGTTGAACAGACGGGTTGTCTTGCGAATCACCGCCTTGCGGGATTCTGACATTGCAACCTCCAGCGCGAACACTGCGGCTTTCTATCGTACCTTAAAAGAATAGCAAAATGAGCGATTCCGAAGGAGTCGCCGACGTTAACTTTCTGCCCGGGGTCTAAGCTGGCTGCGCGCCATAGACCTGGTCGGCGCGGCGTTCGAAGGCCACGGCGAAGCGGCGGAACGCCGCATCGAAGACGCTGCCCATCAATAACCCAAGCGTGCGGCTGCGGAATTCGTAGGCGAGGAAAAACTCGACATCGCAGGCCGAATCGCCCGCCGGCCGGAAGCTCCATCGATTGTTCATGCGGCGAAACGGACCTTCGAGATACTCGACGAGGATCGTAAGCTTGGCCGGGTCGAGCGTCACGCGGCTGGTAAAGGTCTCGCGGATGAGCTTGTACGCAATCGTCATGTCGGCGACGATTAGTTCCCTCCCCCCGTTCTCTGGCGTGCGTTTGCGCACCGCCAGCGATTGGCACAGCGGTACAAATTCCGGATAGTGCTCCACGTCGGCCACAAGGCCAAACATCTCGGATGCGGAGTGCTGTACCCGGCGTGTGGTGGAAAATTGCGGCATCGATCAACGCGTCGCACGCGCCGCCTTCAGCCGCGCAAAGTCCTCGCCGGCGTGATGCGAGGAACGCGTCAGAGGGCTTGCCGAGACGAGCAGAAACCCCTTGGCGTAGGCGATCGTCGCCAGCGCCTCGAATTCGTCAGGCGGCACGAAGCGCACCACCGCGTGATGCTTGCGAGACGGCTGCAGATATTGGCCGATGGTGAGAAAGTCGACATCGGCCGCGCGCAGATCGTCCATCACCTGCAGCACTTCGTTGTGCTCCTCGCCGAGGCCGACCATGATGCCGGATTTGGTGAATATGGCAGGGTCGATCTCCTTGGCCTGTTGCAGCAGGCGGACCGAAGCGAAGTAACGGGCGCCCGGACGCACCGTCAGGTACTTCGCCGGCACGGTCTCGAGATTATGGTTGAAAATATCGGGCCGGGCCGCGACCACGGTTTCGACCGCACCATCCTTGCGCAAGAAGTCGGGCGTCAGAACTTCGATTGTCGTTTTTGGGCAGGCCGCGCGGATTGCGCGGATGACAGCGGCAAAATGCGCGGCGCCGCCGTCATCGAGATCGTCGCGATCGACCGACGTGATGACCACATGGGAAAGGCCAAGCTTGCGCGTTGCCTCGGCCACATGTGCGGGCTCAGCGTCGTCGAGCGCGCCCGGGAGGCCGGTCTTGACGTTGCAGAAGGCGCAGGCCCGCGTGCAGGTGTCGCCCATGATCATGAAGGTGGCGTGCTTCTTTTCCCAGCACTCGCCGATATTCGGGCAGCCGGCCTCCTCGCACACCGTGTGCAGACCGTTCTCGCGCACGATGCGTTGGGTCTCCACATAGCCCGCCGAGACCGGGGCCTTGACGCGGATCCAGTCGGGCTTTGGCAAGACGGGCTGGTCGGGCCGATGCGCCTTTTCGGGATGGCGCGGCCGGTTAGGGCTCAGCACATTGTCGATTACGACGGCCATAATGGCTCCGGGACGAAATATATCCTTAGCTGATACTTACGAGCGGGTTTGCGGCCCCGCAAGCCGCCTGCCGCGCACTCGGGACCATCTGCAGATTGTTCCTGATGAACGAATTGTAAGGATTTTCAGCGCCGTTCCGTACGGCAAACCGCAAGTTTCGCCATAATAAAAGAGCTCACTGACTGCCTAAAGACTGCGACGCTGGAGGATCCCAGTGACTCCTCGTGGACGAGAAGCGGCGGCCCTGGCGCTGCACCGATTTGGCTTCGGCCCGGCCCGTGATTCGATCGCTGCCATTGCGGCTGACCCGCGCGGCGCCGTGCTTGCCGAGCTGGAACGCGCCGGAGCCGGTCGGATCGCCGCCGATCTGCCGACCAGCGGTGCGGCAGCGCGCGCGGTCTTCGACTTCCAGGCCGAGCGCCGCGCAGAACAAAAGCTAGCATCGCGGGCGCAAAAGGCCGCCGAGACCGGCGGCGAAGCCATGGCCGTGGCCGCCAAGGCGCCGTTGCCGGACGCCAGGATGATGCGGCCGCAGCAGCCGCCCTTGCCGCAACAGCTCATTCAGAACGAGGCCCAGGCGCGTTTCGACGAAGCCGCCAACGCCAGGATCGGCTTTGTCGAGCGTCTTGTTTGGTTCTGGTCCAATCACTTCTGCATCTCGGCCGACAAGATCGTCGCCATGGCCGGCGCCTACGAGCGCGAAGCGATTCGACCGCACGTGCTGCGCCGCTTCGCCGACATGCTTCAAGCGGTCGAAAGCCATCCGGCGATGTTGTTCTATCTCGACAATGTTCAGTCGATGGGGCCGCATTCGGTTGCCGGCATCAACCGCGACAAAGGGCTGAACGAAAACCTCGCCCGCGAGACGCTTGAGCTCCATACGCTCGGCGTTCGCAGCGGCTACTCCCAGACCGATGTGACAAATTTCGCCAAAGTCCTCACCGGCTGGACGTGGATCCAGCCGGCGGAGCCCGTCTACGGCGGCGAATTTTCCTTCGTCGAACGCATGCACGAGCGGGGCGAGCAGACAGTCCTCGGCAAACGCTATCCCGATACCGGCGTCGAGCAAGGTCGCGCGGTGCTCGCCGATCTCGCCCGTCATCCCGCCACGGCGCGGCATATAGCGCAAAAACTCGCGGCGCATTTCGTCGCCGACGAGCCGCCGCCCTCCTTGGTCGCCAAACTGGAAAAAACCTTCCTGGATACCGACGGCGACCTCAAAGAAGTGGCGAAGAGTCTGATCGTCGCCGACGAGTCCTGGACACCGCAACGGACCAAACTCAAGCCGCCTTCGGCTTGGCTTGTGAGCATTGCGCGGATTACCGACGCGCGACGTCAATCCCCATCGGTCGCGTGCTCGGCGTGCAGGCGATGCTCGGCGAAGCGCTGTGGCGGCCGCTGGCGCCGAACGGTTACCCCGATACCGAGTCGGCCTGGATTGACGGCGTACCGCGCCGCTTGGACATTGCCGATGACTATGCCGGAAGGCTCGCCAACAATGTCGATCCGCTGGCGCTGGTCGACAGCGCGCTTGGTCCGCTCGCCAGTGCCGATACGCGCGAGACGATCGCCCGTGCGGAGAGCCGCAAGCAGGCGTTGGCGCTTTTGGTGATGACCCCCGAATTCCTGCGGAGATGACCATGACAGCGCTCCATGCGCCCTCCCGGCGCCAATTGTTGTCGTCCTCCGGAACGCTGTTCGCCTGGGCCTATCTGCCGAGGCTGGCGCGTGCAGAAGGTCGCGACCCGCGGTTTCTGACGTTCATCCTGCGCGGCGCGCTCGATGGGCTCGCAGCCGCAGCGCCGGTCGGCGATCCCGGCTGGGTAGCGTTGCGCGGCGACAACGCACTCACCCTCGACGGCAAAACGCCGGCGCTACGACTCGACGATTTCTTCGCGTTGCATCCGGCGATGCCCAATTTGCACGCCATGTTCCAGGCGCGCGAAGCGATCATCGTTCATGCCTGCGCCACGCCTTATCGGGAGCGCTCTCATTTTGACGGCCAGGATGTCCTGGAAAGCGGTCTCACCAAACCGGTGCCGAGCGAGAGCGGATGGCTCAATCGAGCGCTTGCCGCGCTGGCGCCCGGCGGCCGCGTCGATCCCAATGGCAGCAGGGCGTTCGGCGTCGGGCCGGTGACGCCGCTCGTGGTGCGCGGATCTGCGCCGGTTTTGTCGTGGTCGCCGCAGCGGGTCATGCCGGCGAGCGATGATACGGTGCACCGCTTGCTCGCGCTTTATCATCATTCCAATCAGAAACTCGCCGTGGCGCTGGAGGAGCATTCCAAACTTGCCGCTATCGAGCACGCGGGCGATATGGAACAAATGTCTGGCGGACCAAAACCCGCTCGCGGCCCCGGACAGGCGCGCGCGTATTTCGCCGAGGTTGCGGGAACGGCGGCAAAATTCCTGGCGCAGCCGGATGGGCCGCGCGTCGGAGCGTTGGCGCTCGACGGTTGGGACACTCACGTCAATGAAGGCATCGCCAGCGGACGGCTGTCTCAACTGCTTGGCGCGCTCGATGATGCGCTGGGCGCGGTCAAGACCAATATGGGACCGGCGTGGCGCGAGACGGTGGTCGTGCTTGTCACGGAGTTCGGCCGTACCGCCCGGATCAACGGCACGGACGGCACCGACCATGGCACCGGCACCGTGGCGCTTCTCGCCGGCGGCGCACTCAAGGGCGGGCGCGTCATCGCCGATTGGCCGGGGCTGAAGCCTACCGATCTGTACGAGGACCGCGATCTGAAGGCAACCGACCTGCGCGCGGTGCTCAAAGGCTTGCTGAAGGATCACCTGCGCGCCGAGGAGCGCGCGCTCGCCGTATCCGTGTTTCCGGGAAGCGAGGTCGTGAAGCCGATGATGGGCCTAGTTGCGTAGCCTCGTCATTGCGATGAGCGATAGCGACCAAGCAATCCAGTCTTCGCTACCGCTCTGGATTGCTTCGCTTCGCTCGCAATGACGAGATCAAATATTCAGCACGCGGCCGTAAGCGTCGAGCACCGCTTCCTTCATCATTTCCGACAATGTCGGATGGGGGAAGACGGTGTGCATCAACTCTTCTTCCGTGGTCTCGAGATTCATTGCGATCACGTAACCCTGAATCAACTCGGTCACTTCGGCGCCCACCATGTGGGCGCCAAGGAGTTGTCCTGTCTTCTTGTCGAAGATTACCTTGACCAAGCCTTGATCCTCACCGAGCGCGATGGCCTTGCCGTTGCCGACGAACGGAAAGTGGCCGACACGAATGTCGAGCTTTTTGTCGTTCGCGGCTTGTTCGGTCAGTCCGACCGAGGCGATCTGCGGCGTACAATAGGTGCAGCCGGGAATGAGACGGCGGTCCATGGGGTGCGGATGAAGGCCCTTGATGGCCTCGACGCAGATGACGCCTTCGTGCTCGGCCTTGTGCGCCAAGAGCGGAGGGCCGGCAACGTCGCCGATGGCGTAAATGCCCGGCACGCTCGTCTTGCATGCGCCGTCGACGACGATGAAGCTCCGATCGGTCTTCACGCCGGCCTTCTCCAGGCCGAGATTCTCGATATTGCCGACCACACCCACGGCTGAAATGACGCGATCGACGGTCAGAGTCTGCGTGCCGCCCTTTCCGTCGTCGATGGTGGCGGCGACGCTGTCTGCCTGCCTGTCGAGCTTCGTGACTTTGGCGCCGGTGTAGATCTTGATGCCTTGTTTCTCGAAGCTTTTGCCCGCGAAGGCGGCGATTTCGGCGTCTTCCGCCGGCAGGATCTGGGGCAGCACTTCAACGACCGTCACCTCGGCGCCGAGCGTGCGGTAGAACGAGGCGAACTCGATACCGATTGCGCCTGAGCCGATGACCAGCAGCGACTTCGGCATGCGGTCTGGCACCATGGCCTCGAAATAGGTCCACACCAGCTTTTTGTCGGGCTCGATGCCGGGCAGCACGCGCGGCCGCGCGCCGGTGGCGAGGATGATGTGCTTGGCCTGATACGACCCCGCGCCGAGTGCGCCCTTCGGTGCTTCGCTCCTGCCGGGCTTCACGGTGATCTTGCCCGGCGCGTCGATCGCGGCCTCGCCCCAGATCACCGTGACCTTGTTCTTCTTCATCAGGAAGCCGACGCCGTCGTTGAGGCGCTTGGCGACACCGCGCGAACGCTTCACTACGGCCGAGGGATCGTAGGTCACCGTGCCGGCGGAAAGCCCATAGTCGTTGGCGTGCTGCAAATAGTGAAAAATCTCGGCCGAGCGGAGCAGTGCTTTGGTCGGGATGCAGCCCCAATTCAGGCAGATGCCGCCCAGATATTCACGCTCGACGATCGCCGTTGAAAATCCAAGCTGCGCGGCGCGGATCGCGCAGACATAACCGCCCGGTCCAGAACCGACAATGATGATGTCAAAATTCGTCTCTGCCATATAGACCTCGCACGCTCCGCCTCTCCCGTTATATGGGGAGGTCGCGGGCCGTTATAGCAACCTTTTTAATCGGGGATCGGGTGGAATGCGCCGTCATCGCCGAGCATTTCGAGCACGCCTGAGCGAATATCGAAATAGCAGCCGTGCAGCTTGAGCGCGCCGGCTGCGATGGCGTCTTTGATCCATGGGAACGTTGTCAAATTCTCCAGCGAAAGGCGGACCGATTCGTGCTCGCACACGTGCTGCCGCTCGCTCTCCGGGGCCGCCATGGCGCGCAGGCGCGCCGGTTCGGCGATGCGAACCCATGGCCGGACGAATTCAGACAGTTCCGGCGGCGTGCCTTCAAGCAGCGCCTGGATGCCGCCGCACATGGCGTGGCCCATGACGACGATCTCCCGCACGCGCAACGTCCGCACCGCAAATTCGATCGCCGAGCTGACGCCGTGCGGCTGGTCGTCGGGACCATAGGGTGGCGCCAAATTCGCAACGTTGCGGATCACGAACAGCTCGCCCGGCGCGGCGTTGAATACCATCTGCGGATCGGTACGGCTGTCCGAGCAGGCAATCACCAGCGCACGCGGCTGTTGGCCCAGCCGGCTCAACTCTTCGAACCGGCCGCGTTCGTCGCACCACGTACCGGCGCGGAAGCGGCGGTAGCCGGCGATCAAATTATCCATGCGCGACGATGTAGCAAGAACGGTGCCTACACCAGCATCATCACTGGGCTCTCGATCAGAGCCTTGAAGGCGCCGATGAGCACGGCGCCGAGTGCGCCGTCGACCGCGCGGTGGTCGCACGACATGGTCACGCTCATGATGTGGGCGGCCTCGATCTTGCCGTTCCTCACCACGGCGCGTTCTTCTCCTGTGCCGACCGCCAGGATGGTCGATTGCGGCGGATTGATCACGGCCGTGAAGTCCTTGATGCCGTACATGCCGAGGTTCGACACCGACGTGGTGCCGCCTTGATACTCATGCGGCTTCAGTTTTCGTTCCCGCGCCCGCGCCGCGAGGTCCTTCATCTCGTTCGAGATTGCCGAAAGCGATTTCGTCTCTGCGTTACGAACGATCGCCGTGATGAGACCATTCGGCATCGCCACCGCAACGCCGACGTCGGAATGCTTGTGCTTGAGCATGCCACCTTCAGTCCAGCTCACGTTGGCGTCCGGCACACGTTGCAGCGCAAGCGCAAGCGCCTTGATGACGAAGTCGTTGACCGAGAGCTTGTAGGCCGGCTTGCCGTCCTTATCCTTGGGCGCGGCGGAGTTGATCTCTTCGCGCGCGGCCAAAAGCTTGCCGATATCGCAATCGATGGTCAGATAAAAATGTGGAATGGTCTGCACCGAGGCCGTAAGCCGCTGCGCGATTGTGCGGCGCATGCCGTCATGCGGGATGACCTCGTAGCTGCCGTCTTCGTAGAGCGCGCGGATCTGTTGATCCGACATGGACGGCGCGACCATCGGCGTAGGCGCGCCGGCGGCCGGCGCGGCGCTTGGCGTGCGCAAGCCGCGGCCGGACTTCGCAGCTTCCACATCGCGGGCAATGATGCGTCCGTGCGGGCCGGAGCCTTCGATGCGGCCGATGTCGATGCCGGCTTCCTTGGCAAGGCGACGGGCGAGCGGTGATGAAAAGATTCTGTTCGTGCCGGCAGCGCCTGCCCCGTGACCATTCGTCCGAACCCCCTCACCCCCACCCTCTCCCCTTTGGGGAGAGGGAGCGCGCGGTGGCACCGGCGGCGGTGGAGACCTTGCCTCATTCGGCGTAGGGGCAGTTGTCGACGCCGGTGCGGCTTGCTGGGCAGCCCCCTCTCCCCGTTGGGGAGAGGGTTGGGGTGAGGGGGTTCCAGCGCTGGATGGTTTCAGCACAGGAGCGCCCTTCCCTGCCGCGGCGGCCGTGGCTTTCACATCTTCGCCTTCCTGCGCCAGCACGGCGATGAGCTGATTGACCGGCACGTCGCTGGTCCCTTCGGGCACCACGATCTTCGCCAGAACGCCGTCGTCGACGGCCTCGTATTCCATGGTGGCTTTATCGGTTTCGATCTCGGCGATGACGTCGCCGGTCTTCACCGGCTCGCCTTCCTTCTTCAACCACTTGGCAAGGTTGCCCTTCTCCATCGTGGGCGAGAGCGCCGGCATGAGGATATTGATGGGCATGGCGCCAAATCACCAAATTAAAATCAGCGATAGCTTACGGCTTTCGCCGCTTCGACTACTTCAGCCACCGAGGGCAACGCGAGCTTTTCCAGATTCGCCGCGTACGGCATCGGTACCTCCTTGCCGGTCACTCGCGCGATCGGTGCATCGAGGTAGTCGAAGGCCTGCTCCATCATGCGAGCGGCGATCTCGGCACCGACGCCGGACTGTTTCCAGCCCTCTTCCACGGTCACCAGGCGGCCGGTCTTTTTCACCGATTCGACGATGGTGTCCGAATCCATGGGCTTGAGCGTGCGCAGATCGATCACCTCGGCGGAGATGTTCTCCTTGGCCAACTCGTCGGCCGCCTTAAGCGCGTAGGACATCCCCATGGACCAGGCGACGATGGTCACATCGCTGCCTGCGCGCACCACGCGCGCACGGCCGATGGGCAACACGTAGTCGTTGAGCTTCGGCACCGGCGACGAATGGCCGTAGAGAATTTCGTTTTCCAGAAACATCACCGGATTGGGGTCGCGAATGGCGGCCTTGAGCAGTCCCTTGGCGTCGGCGGCCGTTGAAGGCGCAACCACTTTGAGGCCCGGAATGTGCGAGTACCAGGCCGAGTAATCCTGGCTGTGCTGCGCGGCGACACGTGCGGCCGGCCCATTTGGACCGCGAAACACGATCGAGACCTTCACTTGGCCGCCGGACATGTAAGTCGTTTTCGCCGCCGAATTGATCAGCTGGTCCATGGCCTGCATGGCGAAATTGAAAGTCATGAATTCGACAATCGGCTTCAAGCCGGCAAACGCGGCGCCGACGCCTAGTCCCGCGAAGCCATGCTCGGTGATCGGCGTATCGATCACGCGCCGCGCGCCGAACTCTTCGAGCAGGCCCTGGGTGACCTTGTAGGCGCCCTGATACTCGGCGACCTCCTCGCCCATGACGAACACATCCGGGTCGCGGCGCATTTCCTCGGCCATGGCGTCGCGCAACGCTTCGCGCATGGTCATGGTGACCATCTCGGTGCCTTCCGGCACTTCAGGCTCGGGAGCGGCGCTGGCCGATGGTTCCGCCGCAGCTTTCGTTGGTGCGGCTGCGGGCGCCGCCGATGGCGCGTTTTTGTTCTGACGGGCAGGTGCTAGGACTTCAGCGTCGGCTTGGTCGGTCTTGCCGTCCTGGAGGTCAGCGGCATCCTCACCGTCGGCCAGAATAGTTGCGATCGGCGTATTGACCGCCACATCGGCGGTGCCCTCCGGCACTAAAATCTTGCCGAGCGTGCCTTCGTCGACCGCTTCCACCTCCATGGTGGCTTTGTCGGTCTCAATCTCCGCGATCACATCGCCGGATTTGACGGTGTCGCCTTCCTTCTTGAGCCACTTGGCTAGATTGCCCTTCTCCATCGTTGGCGACAGGGCGGGCATCAGGACCTGAATCGGCATGGCGGTTCACATTCGCTCGCGTGGATCGCGCTTACCGATACACATCCGTATAGAGTTCCGAAGGATCGGGTTCCGCATCGTGCGTGGCGAACTCTGACGCCTCGTTGACGACGGCGCGCACCGAGGCGTCGATTTTCTTCAATTCGTCCTCGGCCACCCATTTTTTGTCCATAAGCCGTTTGCGCACCTGCTCGATCGGATCGTGTTCGGTGCGCACTTTGTCGACCTCTTCCTTGGTCCGGTACTTTGCCGGGTCGGACATGGAATGGCCGCGGTATCGGTAGGTCATCATTTCGAGAATGATCGGCCCCTTGCCGGCGCGGCACCAGGCGAGCCCCTCCTCCGCAGCCGCCTTCACGGCGCGCACGTCCATGCCGTCGACCTGCGTACCCGGAATGTTGAATGACGCGCCGCGCTTGGAGAAATCCACCTGAGCGGAGGAACGCACAACGGAGGTTCCCATGGCGTAGCGGTTGTTTTCGATGACGTAGACCACCGGAAGCTTCCACAACTCGGCCATGTTGAAGCTTTCGTAGACTTGGCCTTGGTTTGCGGCTCCGTCGCCGAAGTAGGTGAGAGAAACGCTTTTGTTGCCGCGATACTTGTTGGCGAAAGCGAGGCCGGTCCCGATCGGAACCTGAGCGCCCACGATGCCGTGTCCGCCGAAGAAATTCTTCTCCAGCGAGAACATGTGCATCGAGCCGCCCTTGCCCTTGGAATAGCCTCCGCGCCGGCCGGTGAGTTCCGCCATGACGCCCTTCGGGTTCATGCCGCAAGCCAGCATGTGGCCGTGGTCGCGATAACCGGTGATCATCTGATCGCCGTCGGCCATCGCCATTTTCATGCCGACGACCACCGCCTCCTGGCCGATATAGAGGTGGCAGAAACCGCCGATCAGCCCCATGCCGTACATCTGCCCGGCTTTTTCCTCGAATCGCCGGATCAGGAGCATCTGGCGGAGCGCCTGCAGCTCCTGTTCCTTGGTAAATTCGAGAGCGGTGCCTTGCTGCGTCGCCCGGTCGGCTGTGGGGCGGAGGTCTTCTACGTCTTCTTCGGCTGGCTTTGTTTTGGCAACGGCCATTGTATTCCTCGAGACATCCCGGGCGGCTCATCCCATAGCCGAAATCGCCCTAGGGCGGAAGTCGGCGCGCGCGGGCCTGCTAACAGGACCGCCAGCCAAATCGTTGTCACGAAATCTAATTTCGGGAAGATCGTTAGCGAGTTCAAGGCCCCGGTGTATAGGCCTGCGGAGGGGTATTGTTGATCTTAAGGATCAGATCGTCGGGGGCCGCGTAGTCGAGAAGCTCACGCGCCCGTTCGTCCAGCATGTCCCGATCGATCAAGGGGGGCTTGAGCAGCTCGATGCGGCTTTCCCACTGCTGGCGCTCGGTCTGCAGACTGTTGAGCTCGGCGGTGAGCGCCGCGATCTGCTGGTCGATGTCCTGCTTGGCCCGAAGTCCGTGATTACCGTTGTAAGCGTTCACGCCGAAATAGCCGATAAGCAGCGCCGCCATGACATAGAGGCCGAGTGCGGTGAGGATCGAGCGTAGACGTTTGCGGGTAACCATACCGCCATCCTGGGTGGATACCGTTTAAGGCGGAATTAATGGCGGTAACATTTGCCGGCCGCGTTGCGGCGCGATCGGAGCGCAAGCGAGGCGGCTTTACGGCAGCGTGTTGCGTATCTCGTTGAGGATGAAATTGCCAAGGCGTTTGCCGCGATTGCGCACGTAGCGAACCAGTCCGGCATCGACGAAATAGGTCAAGAGGATGCTGTCGCGACTCTTGACCTCGGGACCGACGCAATCGGCCGAATGCCACGTGTCGGTTCCGACCGCAAAGGCATAGCCCGTATTTGGCGCAAAACTCATTTGCTTTGTTTTCTGCAGTGAACCATCGGGAAGCTTTTGATGGAAGATCGTGCCGATATTCGTGTGCGCGCGATCCTGCGGCAGGTAGAGCTGGACGGTGATGCCCTTCCAGCGGGTGTCGGTGTGCGGAGTGATCAGATAGCCCGGGATGTCGCGGGTGAGCACCGGGATCGGAAACATCCCAACCTTGGCGAACTCGGGGCCAAAACGGCGCGCCAGTGGCGGCGCCAAGCGCCGGATGAACGCGTCGCACACTTGCGGCGAGCACAGTGCGCGGCCGACGACATCCCAGACCGCGCGCTTCTGCGGCGGCAAGTGGCGGATGTATTCGGGATAAAGGTCGATCTTCACCCGCGTGTGGGTGCCGTCTGCGAGATCGTGCCCCTTGGCCCGGCCGTGCATCGGCCGATAGTCCGCCGCTTCCGGCATATTCGCCACCATGGCGGCGTAAAGGTCGTCGGGGAAAACGCGGTCGAGGACAAGGTGGGTAAATGGCGTGTCTCTGGAAAGAGCGGAGTCGACCGAAGTCACGACAAAATCACGCAACCGATCAGCGGCGATCCTGCGGCTTCCTGGCCTTAGCTCCGTTGCCTGGTCCATTATCTCGTGCCGCGGATGCCGCGGTCCCCGTCCTTCCCTTGGCGATATAGCCCCGATTGCGCGACCCGGACAAGCGGTCGCCAATAAACAACGATGAAATGCTACCTTTCTGCGATGTCACACTACGACAGTGCCTTGAAGGCCGCGCGCCCGGCATATTTTGCCTGACCACCGAGTTGCTCCTCGATGCGCAGCAGCTGGTTGTATTTGGCGGTGCGATCCGAGCGCGCTAGCGAGCCGGTCTTGATCTGCCCGCAACCGGTGGCAACGGCGAGGTCAGCAATGGTCGAATCTTCGGTCTCGCCGGAACGGTGTGACATGACCGCAGTGTAGCCTGCCTTGTGGGCGGTTTCGACGGCGGCCAGGGTTTCGCTGAGTGTGCCGATCTGATTGACCTTGATCAGGATCGAGTTGCCGATGCCATCTTTGATACCCTGCGAGAGCCGGGCAACGCTGGTCACAAAGATATCATCGCCAACAAGTTGGCAGCTCTTCCCGATCTTTTGCGTGAGCTTCTTCCAGCCGGCAAAGTCGTCCTCCGCCATGCCGTCTTCGATGGATATGATCGGATAACGCTTGGTCAATTCCGCGAGGTAATCGACCTGCTGCTCGATCGTGCGGGTCTTGCCCTCGCCTTTGTACTGATAGGCGCCCTTGTCGAAGAACTCGCTTGCCGCCGGGTCGAGCGCGAGCATGACGTCGTCACCCACGTGGTAGCCGGCCTTCTCGATCGCCTGCAAAACGAAATCGAGCGCGGCCTCGGCCGATGGCAGATTGGGCGCAAAACCGCCCTCGTCGCCCACGTTGGTGTTGTGACCCGCGGATTTGAGCGCGGCACGCAGTGTGTGAAAGATCTCCGACCCGGCCCGCAAAGCCTCGGCGAAAGAGACAGCGCCGAGCGGCACGATCATGAACTCCTGGAAGTCGATGGGGTTGTCGGCATGCACGCCGCCGTTGACGATGTTCATCATCGGCACCGGCAAAAGCCGCGCCGACGTGCCGCCGACGTAACGGTAGAGCGGCAGGTTGTTGGCGGCGGCCGCAGCCTTGGCGGCGGCGAGCGAGACACCGAGGATGGCGTTGGCGCCGAGGCGCGCCTTGTTGGGGGTGCCGTCGAGCGCGATCATGGTTTCGTCGATCTTGACCTGTGCCTCCGCGTCCATGCCGGATAGGGCGTCGAAGATTTCACCGTTGACGGCCTCGACCGCGCTACGCACGCCCTTGCCGAGATAGCGCTTCTTGTCGTTGTCGCGCAGTTCGATGGCCTCGTGGGCTCCGGTCGAAGCGCCCGATGGAACGCCGGCGCGGCCGCGCGAGCCGTCCGCCAGCACGACATCGACCTCGACGGTCGGATTGCCGCGGCTGTCAAGAATTTCCCGGCCGATAATGTCAACGATGGCGGTCATGGGTGCTCCCGGATTTGCCGAGGGCTTCTACAGGATCGGGCAGCCTCTTGTCATTGGCCCGATACGGCCGCCATGATTGGAGCGGTACCCAGGGTGATCCGCGACGCCGGGCTCGGATGTGGCTTTCGCCAACCCGCGCTACAATCACCGAATGGCAAAGAGACCACTCCAACTCGGACGGCCCACAGTCATCCCCGCCTCGCCGGCCGCTGCGGTGCTCGATCGCGTGCCCAATCTGCATAAGGATACGAATTACGTCGCCCGTTTCACGTTTCCGGAATTCACTGTCATGTGCCCGGTGACTGGGCAGCCGGATTTCGCCACCGTGGTGATCGACTACGTGCCGCGCGTTTGGCTCGTGGAATCGAAATCGCTCAAGCTTTACCTCAATAGCTTTCGCAATCACGGCGCATTCCACGAGGAATGCACGGTCGCCATCGGCAAAAAGCTGGTCGGGCTGCTCAAGCCGAAGTGGCTGCGCATCGGCGGCTATTTCCACCCCCGTGGCGGCATGCCCATCGACGTATTCTGGCAGGCTGGAAAGCTGCCCGCGGGCGTGTGGGCGCCCGACCACGGCGTCAGCACCTATCGGGCGCGCTGATCGCAAGGGAACCCTGCAGCGAGGCGATGAGGCTAGCGACTTCGCGCGCCGGATCGGCGGCGCGCATGACGCCGCCCATGACCGCGATGCCCGCGGCACCCGCCGCAATCAGTTCGGCAATGCGGGCCGCGTTGATGCCGCCGATAGCTAGAACCGGAACCCGCGCCGCGCGCGCGATCTCGGCCAGTCCCTTGCGCCCGATCTCGGGTCCGTAGCCTGGCTTGCTCCCCGTCTCGAAGGCTGGACCCGCGAGCGCGTAGTCGACGCAGCGTGGGTCGATCGCCTCGGCCTCGGTCACCGTATGGATCGATACGCCGATCAGTTTTTCAGGCCCGAGCAGCGCGCGGGCGGCGGCCGTATCGGCACCGGCCCGCAAATGCACGCCGTCGACGCCGGCAAGCTTCGCCAGCGACGCTTCGCCGTGCAGGAGCAGGCGGGCGCCCGCCGACCGGGTCAGCGGCAAGAGACGCCGCGCCAGCAGGATCTGATCCACGTCGGCCAGGTCCTTTTCGCGCAAGCTTAGCCAGCGGCACCCGACCTTGAGCGCCGCAGCGGCGATCGCCGCCAGCGATTGGCGCGCCTGGCTACGGTCAGTCACGAGGAGGAGCGGCGGATCAGGAAGCCTCAAACTCAAGAGCTCCTCAGCATCGTTTCACATCCCGAAAATCTGCTTGAAAAACCGCGCCGTGGCGAATTTGGACTCCTCGTTGGCGCGCTCCTCGGCGGCGTTCTTGGGCGTGGAAAAGCCGTGTTCGGTACCGCTATAGAGATTGAGTTCCCATGACACCTTCGCGGCCCGCATCTGGTCCAGCAAGGCGATCACTTCTGCCATAGGAGCCACCGGGTCGTCGGCTCCATGCAGAATGAGCACGGGACCGTGGATGTTCTTCGCCGCTTCCGCCGGATAGCCGCGGAACGAGCCGTGGATCGTCACCGACCCTACGATCGGCGCGCCGGTTTCGGCGAACTCGATGGCAACTTCGCCGCCGAAGCAATAGCCCACAATGGCGATCCTCGACGTATCGACCACGGGATTGGCGCGCAGGACATCAAAGCCCGCCTGGGTGCGCGCCCGCATCAGCGGCCGATCTTTTGTATAGATTGTCGTTTGCGCCTGCATCTCGGAGACAGTTTTGGGGCGAACGTCTTTGCCGAAGATATCGGGGGCGAAGACCACATAGCCCTGCCGCGCGTACATCTGGGTGTTTTCGAGCGTGAGATCCGACATGCCGTCGCGGCGATGGAGCATCAGCACGCCCGGACGCTTGCCGGCGAGGCTGTCGTCGTACGCGAGGTAGCCTTGCAGCGGCGTCTCGCCTTGCTTGTAGTCGATCCATCGCGTCTTGATTTCCGCATTCGCGGTATTGGCGAACAGGCACGCCGCAACGGCGGTAACGACCACGGCTGCACTGTATTTCATGGCGATCCCTCCCATTTCATGCCGCGTTGATTACCGGCGCGAGCGCGGGGCCTCCGCTGCGTTGCGCCTTGACGAAAATTCTATCGGAGAACGGCGTATGCCGCCACGCGAACGCGTTGTGCTATGACGCGCCCACCATGAACCGCCCTGCCCGCATATCCTTTGTGTCACTCGGCTGCCCGAAAGCGCTGGTGGATTCGGAGCGGATCATCACGCGGCTGCGCGCGGAGGGTTATGAATTGGCGCGCGAGCATGCCGGCGCCGACCTTGCCATCGTCAATACCTGCGGTTTTCTCGACAGCGCCCAGGCCGAATCCCTTGCCGCCATCGGCGCGGCCATGGCCGAGAACGGCAAGGTCATCGTCACTGGCTGCATGGGCGCCGAGCCGGAGAAAATCACCGCGGCGCACCCGGGCGTGCTCGCGGTCACAGGTCCACAGCAATACGAAAGCGTGCTGGATGCCGTGCATCGCGCCGCCCCGCCTCAGCACGATCCCTACACCGACCTGATCCCGCCGGAGGGCGTGAAGCTCACGCCCCGACACTACGCTTATCTAAAGATTTCAGAAGGTTGCAATAATCGTTGTACCTTCTGCATCATCCCCAAGCTGCGCGGCGACCTGGTCTCCCGGCCCGCCGCCGACGTGCTGTGCGAGGCGGAGCGGCTCGTGGCCGCCGGCGTCAAGGAACTGCTGGTCATCTCCCAGGACACGTCGGCCTACGGCGTCGATGTGAAATATGCAGCCAGCGTCTGGAAGGGTCGCGAGGTGCGGGCGAAGTTCTTCGACTTGGCGAAGGAACTCGGCGAGTTCGGCGTTTGGGTGCGGCTGCATTACGTCTACCCCTACCCGCACGTAGACGATGTCATTCCACTGATGGCGGACGGGAAGGTGCTGCCCTATCTCGACGTTCCGTTCCAGCACGCGAGTCCCGAGGTGCTCAAGCGCATGCGGCGGCCGGCGGCGCAGGAAAAAACTCTCGATCGCATCCACAAATGGCGGAAGATCTGTCCGAGCCTGACGATCCGTTCGACTTTCATCGTCGGCTTCCCTGGCGAAACCGACGATGATTTTGCTCTGCTGCTCGACTGGCTCGGCGAAGCTGAGCTCGATCGCGTCGGCTGCTTCCGCTACGAGCCGGTTGCGGGAGCCACGGCGAACGATCTCGCGACAGCGGTGCCTGACCAGGTCAAGGAAGAACGCTGGAACCGCTTCATGCAGCGCCAGCAGGAGATTTCGCGAAGGCGGCTCAAGCGCAAAGTTGGAAGCCGCGAGCGCGTCATCATCGACGAGATCGGGCCGGTTCCCGGACTCGATCCGGGGACCGCCAAAGGACGCTCAAAGGCTGACGCACCGCAAATCGATGGCGCAGTCTATGTCGCGAGCCGCCGCCCGCTCCGCGTCGGCGAGATCGCAACGGTGAAGATCGAGCGCGCCGACGACTATGACCTGCACGGCACGGTCGTGGGCTACTAACCGCATCGACATCCACCGGTCAGCTTGCATCGCGGCAGCTCAGATAGGATGGTCGCTCCGCCAAGATCAGGGAGCCCGCAAATGCCGCTTTCCGACACCGTCAAAACCCTCATCCGCAACGCCTGGGACGACGGCTATCCCTGCCTAGTCGCTACCGATGGACCGGCCGGACCTAATATCTCGGTCAAAGGCAGTATGCTCGTGTTTGACGACTCCCACCTCGCGTGGTGGGAGCGCTCCAAGCGTACGGCGCTGGAAAACCTGTCGCACGACAAGCGTGTCTGCGTGATGTACGCGAATTTCCAGGTGCAGCGCGACAAGGTGCTCGAAAGCGGATTCCTGCGGTTCTACGGCAGCGTCGAATTGCATCCGAGCGGCGCGGTTCACGATGCGATTTTCGCCAAGCTCCTGCCCCGCGAGCAGACCCATGACGGAGCGGATACTGGAATAGGTGTGCTCCTCAAAATCGAACGAGCCGTCGATATTCGCGGCAAGCAAATCATCTGAGCATCGCCATGGAAATGCGCCCCTACGGCCGAACCGGCATGCGGGTTTCCGTACTCGGTTTCGGCTGCGGCGCGGTCGGCGGGTTGATGGTCCGCGGCGATCCGCGCGATCAGGGACCCGCCATCGCCCGCGCGCTCGAGGTGGGAGTGAATTACTTCGACACCGCGGTGGCCTACGGCAACGGCGAGTCCGAAAAGAACCTCGGCCGCATCCTGCAAGAGCTGAAACCGGCTGACGCGATCGTCGGCACCAAGGTGCGGCTGCCGAGCCCCATGTTCGGCCAGATCAGAGAGACCATCGCGGCGTCGCTGGAAGCAAGCCTTTCCCGACTGCGGCGCGACCGGGTCGATATCTTCCATCTGCACAACGCAGTCACCACGAATGGCGGCGGTGAAGCGCTCAGTGTCCGGCAAGTACTTGACGAGGTGGTGCCGGCCTTTCAGCGGCTGCGCCAACTGGGCAAAATTCGCTTTCTCGGGCTGACGTGCGTTGGCGAAACCTGTGCTCTCCGGCAGGTGATCGACGAAGGTACGTTCGACAGCGCCCAGGTGGTCTATAACATGCTCAATCCGTCGGCGGCTGTCGCCCTGCCGGCGAATTATCCGGCGCAGGACTACGGACGGCTGTTCGATCACACCAAGGCTGCAGGAACGGGCGTCATTGCCATCCGCGTGCTGGCTGGCGGCGCGTTGTCTGGGTCCGCCGAGCGGCACCGGATTGCGAGCCCGCCACCCGAGCCTATTGGTTCCGCCATGAGCTACGATGGCGATATCGCGCGCGCCCGCCGCCTGATGCCGCTGGTGACGGAAGGATTCGCCGCAAGCCTGACCGAAGCGGCGACGCGCTTTGCGATGACGCAGCAGGCGGTCGGCACAATCCTCGTCGGGATGGCAACGCCGCAGCAATTCGATGATGCGTTCGCGGCGGTCGCAAAGGGGCCATTGCCTGCCGCGGCGCTCGAGCGGCTCAACGCGTTGCGGCAGGGTTTTGCCGGCGAGGCCCGTTAGATCAGACCCCTTCGCCGAGCACGCGGCGGATCGCATCCATCAACGTCCCCAGTTCATCCTCGGCGATGGTAAAGGCCGGCGTGAGGTACACGACCGAGCTAAATGGACGGATGAAAACACCTTCGGTAATAAAACGTTGGCGGAAGGCGTTGAGATTTTCGATGTGCTCCAACTCGACCACGCCGATGGCGCCGAGGACCCGCACGTCCTTGACGTTGGGGAGCCCCCGGCAGGGTTCGAGACCCTGGAGCAGCGCCCGTGATATCTGCGCGACCTGATCGAGCCGCGGTTCACGCTCGAACAGGTCGAGAGAGGCATTGGCCGCAGCGCAGGCGAGCGCGTTCCCCATGAATGTCGGGCCATGCATGAGCGCGTGCGCGGGGTCGTCCGACCAGAACGCCTCAAACACCTTTTCGCTCGCTACCGTGGCGGCGAGCGGCAGCGTGCCGCCGGTAAGTGCCTTGCCTACGGTGATGATGTCTGGGACGACGCCGGCGCTCTGGAAAGCGAACGGTGTTCCGGTGCGGCCGAGGCCGGTAAAGATCTCGTCGAAGATCAGAAGCACTTCGTAACGGTCGGCAGCCGCGCGCAGCGTGCGCACCACTTGCGGCCCATGAAAGCGCATGCCGCCGGCGCCTTGCACCAGCGGCTCGACAATGACCGCCGCAATCTCTTCGGAGTGCTCGGCCAGCACCTTCTCGAACGCGGTGAGGCTCGCCTCATCGACCGGCAGATCGGCTGTAATCTGCTGCGGCAACAAGCCGCTAAAGGCGGCATGCATGCTGTCCTGCGGATCAGAGACCGCCATCGCGCCAGCCGTGTCGCCGTGGTAGGCGCCGTAGAATGAGAGAATTCGCGTGCGCTTGGGGACGCCGCGGTTGCGCCAATGTTGCACCGCCATTTTCAGCGCGACTTCGACCGCGACCGATCCGGATTCGCTGAAGAAAACGCGGTCGAGATTGGGCGCAGCGAGGAACTCCACGAGCCGGCGCGCCAGCGTCAGCGCCTGTTCGTGCACTAAGCCGCCAAGCATGATGTGCGGAAGCCGGGCAAGCTGCCGCTCGACGGCTACGCGGATGTGCGGATGGTTGTAGCCGTGGCAGGCCGTCCACCATGAGGCGATGCCATCGACCAATTCGCGGCCATCGGCCAGCACGATGCGGCTGCCATGCGTCGCCGCCACGGCAAGTGGCGGGCTTGCGGTCTTCATTTGCGTGTAAGGTAGCCAGACGTGGTCCAGGCCGTCGGCGTACCAGGGAGGCTGTGCCGCATCCCCGTTTCGATGGTTTTCGCTAGTATTGCGCGACATTCGGCGCTTTCATGCCCGCAAGGGCTTGCCAAGGGGCGCCATTTTGCCTGTGGGGTTTGCCGAGGTCACGATCGATTCTTCGGTAGACTCTTGGGTTCTGTGGGGTGAGTTGGAATGGGGAGGCGATGCGTTCGCTCGACGTGTTCGCGTGGGACAAACTCGCGGCGCTGGAACAACAGCGGCTGCGCCGCACACCTGTGGTCACGGAGCGCCAGGGGATCTACGCTAAGCGCAACGGCCGCCGCCTGCTCTCGTTCTCCTGCAACGATTATCTCAATCTGACGCAGCATCCAGCGCTCATCGAGGCCGCGATCGAGGCCACGAGGCGCTACGGCGTGGGTGCCGGCGCCTCGCGCCTGGTAACAGGCAACCATCCGCTCTACGCCGAACTGGAGAGTCGGCTGGCGCGGGTCAAGGCCACCGAGGCGGCTTGCGTATTCGGATCCGGCTATCTCGCCAATACGGGAATCATGCCGTCCCTGGCCGGGCCTGATGACCTGATCCTGGTCGATGAACTGTCGCACGCCTGTATCAACGCCGGTGCCAAGCTGAGCGGCGCGAGCGTTCGCCGCTACCGCCATTGCGATGTCGAACACGCCGAAGCGCTGATGACGGCGCACCGCGCCAATCATCCACGCGGGCTCATCGTGACGGACGGGGTCTTTTCCATGGATGGCGATTTGGCGCCGCTGCATGAACTGTCCGAATTGGCACAGCGTTTCGATGCTTGGCTCCTGGCTGACGATGCGCACGGCCTTGGCGTGATCGGCGGCGGGCGCGGTTCGACTTTTGCCAGCGGCAAGGCCGTCGACGTGCCGTTGCAGATGGGCACGCTGTCGAAGGCCATCGGCGGCTACGGAGGCTATCTGTGCGCGTCGCAGGCGGTGATCGACCTGATGCGCACGCGCGCGCGCACGTTCATCTATTCGACAGGCTTACCAGCGCCTGTTGTCGCCGCCGCCATTGCGGCCATCGATCTGATCGAGCGCGATCCGGTCTACGCTGCCGAGCCGCTGCGAAAGGCGAGAAACTTCGCCCGCGCGATGAATTTGCCCGAGCCGCAAAGCGCGATCGTACCGATCATTCTGGGCGAGACCGATGCGGTGTTGGCGGCTTCGCAACTGCTCGAGGACGAAGGCTTTCTGGTCGTGGCGATCAGGCCGCCAACCGTGCCGCAAGGCACGGCCCGCCTGCGCTTTGCGTTCACCGCACAACATCCGGATACGGAAATTGAACGGCTCTCTGAAATCGTGCGTAGCCGAGTATCGAGACGCTAAGCCGTGACCGCGATTTTCATCACCGCCACCGGGACCGATGTAGGCAAGACTTTCGTTGCCGCCTCGCTCATCGGCCATTTCCGCCACATGGGCCGCGTGGTCGAGGTCATCAAGCCGGTGGTGAGCGGATTCGACCCGACGCAGGCCGCGACCAGCGATCCTGCCGTACTTATCAGGGCGCTCGGCGTGCCCGTCACCCAGCAGGCGATCGAACAGATCTCGCCCTGGCGGTTTCGCGCCGCCTTGTCGCCCGACCTTGCGGCGCAGCGCGAGGGGCGCAAGATCGATGTGGACGAAGTCGTCGCCTTCTGCCAATCCGCCATCGAGCAACGCCAGGACATGCTGCTGATTGAAGGTGTCGGCGGCGTCATGGTGCCGCTCGACGATCAGCGCACCATCCTCGACGTAATGATGGCGCTTCACCTGCCGCTCATCCTGGTGGCCGGCAGCTACCTCGGCACCATCAGCCATACGCTCACGGCGCTCGACTCGCTCTACCGTCGCGACATGAATGTCATGGCGATCATAGTCAGCGAGACGCCTGGATCGACTGTGTCGCTGGACGAGACCGTGGCGGCCATCTCGCGCTTTGCCGATCCGGTGATAGGGTTGCCGCGCCGCCGGTCGCAGGACCGCGAGCCGGGAGGCGGAGCACCGTTCGGCCGCTTGTTCGATCCGCCAGGGCAGCGCGCGCGCTGATTGTTTGGTCGCCCACACGCTGCGCGTGTCGCGGCCGCGTCAGTCAGGAAAAATATTTCACCTGCAGGATCGTCTCGATCGTGCCTTCGAGGTTGAACAGGGCGTGAAGCATGAACGTAAGCAGCGTCGAGCTGCTGCGCCAGCGGACCCAACCGAGAAACACGCCGGCCACGAATATTTCCGCCATCTCGGCCAAGTCGTATTGCAGGTGTAGCAGGGCCCATAACAGCGAGATAACGACGATCGCCGGCCACGCCGCACCGTCCGAGCGCGCGAAGCCGCGGAACAAATATCCGCGGAACAATATCTCTTCGCCGGCCGGCGCCACGATCACGGTGGCGAAGAACATCGGCGCGAGCCATCCTTCCTGCGCGGCGGTCGTGTAGGAGTCGACCTGGAATTGCGACACGATCGCGTGGCCCGCGAAATACAGTATGGGGTCGGTGGCGGCGATGATGATGATGATGCCGACGATGCCGACGGTCAGGTCCCGCATTCGGGGCCAGGCCAGCGCCAGATACTCGACTGGATTGGCACCGGCGGCGCGGATCGCGAGCAAAAGGACGCCGACCGTGACCGGATTGAGCGCCAGGACCGAAATCGTGACGGCCGCACCGTCGTAGGGCGACGCGTACATGGCTTGGAAATCGCCATGCCACCACCAAATCACCGCCCCCGAGGCCGCGATTTGCCCAGCCAAAAAGGCGAGGAATGCCCAGCCGCAGGTCGCAAGGTAGGGCAGAATCGCCCTCAGCTGCGCCATCAAACGGACCGTGCCGTCATCGCGCCCCGGTCACATTTGGACAGTTTCACCATCGGCCTTACGGCAGAAGGATGGAAGAGCCGGTGGTGGCCCGGCCTTCGAGATCGCGATGGGCCTTCTGCGCGTCGCGCAGCGGATATTTTTGGTTGACCGGAATTTTGACCGCGCCGCTGGAGACTACCGCAAACAGATGGTCGGCGATGTCGAGCAGGTCGGCGCGCTTGGCCGCGTAGGTGTTGAGCGTCGGCCGCGTCGCGAACAGCGATCCCTTGGCCTGCAGGAGGTTAATGTTGAAGGCGTCGATCTGCCCCGACGCGCTGCCGAAGCTGACGAACATGCCGAGCGGCGCGAGACAATCGAGCGACGCCGGGAACGTCGTCTTGCCGATGCCGTCGTAGATGACCGAACACATCTTTCCGCCGGTAATTTCCTTGGTGCGGGCAACAAAATCCTCATCGCGATAGAGGATCGTGTGATGACAGCCGTTGGCTTTGGCCAGCGCTGCCTTGTCCTTCGTTCCTACCGTGCCGATAACGTTGGCGCCGAGATGATTAGCCCATTGGCAGAGGATCAGGCCGACGCCGCCTGCGGCGGCGTGGACGAACACGTTCTGGCCTTTCTCGACCTTGAAGGTGCGGCGCACGAGATATTCGACCGTCATTCCCTTGAGCATCATGGCGGCGGCCTGCTCGTAGCTGATGCCGGCCGGTATTTTCACGGCGCGGTCGGCGGGTACGAGACGTTCAGCGGCGTAACAGCCCAGGCCGGTCACGTAGCCGACCCGGTCGCCGACCTTGAAGTCGGTGACGCCCGGGCCGACCGCCACCACCTCGCCGGCGCCTTCATTGCCGGCGACGAACGGCAGGCCGACGGGCGACGGATACATGCCCATGCGGAAATAGGTGTCGATGAAATTGACCCCGCAGGCATACTGCTTGACGCGGATCTGCCCCTGTCCCGGCGCTGGAACGTCGATCTCTTCGAAGGTCAAGACCTCGGGCCCGCCGACCTTATGCACCCGCACCGCAGCGACCATTTTCCTCTCCTGTCATACGCTCATATTGCGCTGATAACGCGCTCGGCCGGGATCATAGGCAGCCGAGTGTCGAACACAAGGCGCGCCCTCGTCAGCGCGCGCCCGAAACGTTGAGAACCGCGCCGCTGATGTAGGAAGCCGCGTCCGAAAGCAAGAACAGAATCGCCTCGGCGATTTCATTGGGCTGGCCGGGACGTTTCATCGGCAAGAGTGGCGTGATGCGGGCAAGACGGCCCGGCTCGTGGATTTCAGTGTCGGTTGGGCCGGGCCTAATGGCGTTGACGCGCACGCCCTCGGCGGCGACTTCGCGCGCCAAGCCATTGGTCAGCGCGTCAACTCCACCCTTTGCGGCGGCGTAGAACACATATTCGGTGGCGCCGCCCGTCACCGCGGCGATCGATGACAAGAGCACAATCGATCCGCCCTTGCCGCCATGAGCGGTAGACATTCGGCGCACGGCTTCGCGCGCGCAGATCAGCGCTCCGAACAGATTGATATCGACCACTTCCCGGATCGTGGCGGCGCTCGCGACGTCGAGCCGGGAATTCTTTCCGCCAACGCCGGCCGAGTGGACGAAATGGGTGATGGGGCCGAGCGCCCGTGTCGTCTCATCGAAGACGCGCACGATGTCGTCCTCTATCGCCATGTCGCCCGCAAGGGTGACGGCCTTGCCGCCGGATTTCTGCACGGCAGCCGCAACCTCGGCCGCCGCGTCCGCCCGCCGCATGTAGTTTATGGCGACATCGTAGCCGCGCGCGGCCGCAAGTCGCGCCGTTGAGGCGCCGATGCCGCGGCTGCCGCCGGCGATGAGGAGAACGGGTCGAGGCATTGAGAAACTCCTTGCGCGAGCGCGCGCTTTGCTATCACGGATGATGCTGGCGCAAAAATCCGATGCCGACAAAATAGACGGCCAGAACGCACAGAATGGCGGTGACCCAAAATCCGGGATCGAGATCCTTCAGTACTGCGAATAACGCGAGCAGTCCCCACAGGATCATCGCCGCCAAGGAGAATGTGCGCAAACGGGTGATGCGGATGGGATGTACGAAGTGAATCGGCACGAAGGTCAGGATCGCCAGTGCCACGACCACTATCGCGCTCAGCCAGGACGGCGGTTTGAGCAGGAACAAATAGAAGGCGGCCACGTTCCAGGTCGCCGGGAATCCGCGAAAATAATAGTCCGCTGTCTTCATCCAGCGGTCTGCGAAATAGAGTGAGGCGGTTATGACGATGAGAGCTCCAAGCGGCACCGCAAGGGAAGCAGGCAACAGCCCGCCGGTGGCAAGCGCAAAGGCTGGCACGAACACGTAGTTGAGGACATCGACGACCAGATCGAGCACATCGCCCGACCAGCGCGGCAGGACTTCGCCAACCCGCAGGCGGCGCGCAAAGGTACCGTCGGCGCCGTCGATGATCAGCGCAATGCCGAGCCACAAAAACATGTCGGCCCAGCGTGCGCCGGTCGCGGCGATGAGCGCCAGCAGCGCGCACGCCGCGCCGCATGCGGTGAAGATGTGGACGGCAAAACCCGCTACGGTCAGTGGCGTCATGGCCTGCCGAGGTGCTTGTACGGGATCTATTGGGCTAGCGGCCCGTTTACCGTCCCCAGACAAAGGAAGGTTAGGCAGCGCCCCCCGCATGTGCAATCTCTCCGGCATTGCTAATCTCCCCCTCGAAGCTACCGGCACAATCCTAAAGGTCTTTGCGAACCGGCCAATGGCAGACGTGAGCGCAATTGGAGGCAAAATAACCGCTGAGGTGGCCGTCGTTGGCGGCGGGCCCGCTGGCCTCGTTTGCGCCATAGCGCTCGCCGCTGCGGGCGTGGACACGCTCGTCATCGCACCACCCGGGGGAGCCGATAACCGCACCACCGCCCTCCTGGCCGGATCCGTTACGGCGTTGGAGACCCTTGGCGCATGGGAGCGGTGCCGTCCCTACGCCGCCCCGCTGCGCAAAATCCGCCTCGTCGACGACACGGCGCGGCTTCTGCGCGCGCCCGAAGTGCTTTTTGATGCCGCCGAAATCGGTCTAGATGCGTTCGGCCACAACATCGAAAACCGGCATCTGTTGCCCGCGCTCGAAGCGCGCGCCACCGAGCTCAAGCTTGCGCGCATTACCGCTCCGGCGCTCGCGGTCGAGAGCGATGAATCTGGCGTCACCATTGAGCACGCCGGCGGCGCGGTGCGCGCCTTGCTGGTGATCGGCGCGGACGGGGCGCGCTCGGTCTGCCGCGCGGCAGCCGGCATCGGTTCGCGGCGGCGCACCTATCCGCAGATGGCGCTCACGCTCAACCTCGGCCATGCGCGCCCGCACGAGGATACTTCGACCGAATTTCACACGGAGAGCGGGCCGTTCACGCTCGTTCCCCTCCCCGGCCGGCGTTCGAGTCTGGTCTGTGTGCTGGATCCGCAGACCGCCCAAGACCTCAATGCGATGACGGGCCCAGCGCTAGCGGAGGAAATCGAACACCGCGCCCATTCGTTGCTCGGGCGAATGAGTGTCGAGCCGGGCCGCGGCGTTTTCTCGCTCGCTGTCGAGTCCGCAGATTCGGCGGCGCGTGCGCGTATCGCGCTGGTTGGCGAGGCGGCTCACGTGTTGCCGCCAATCGGCGCCCAGGGGCTCAATCTCGGCCTGCGCGACAGCGCCACCATCGCCGAGATCGTTGCCGACGCGCGGCGGCAGAATTTAGATGTCGGCGCGCCGGAGGTGCTCGCCCGCTATAATGCGCAGCGTCGGGCCGACGTTATGAGTCGTAGCGTCGCCGTCGATGTCCTGAACCGCAGCCTGCTGACCGGGTTCATCCCGGCGCACGCAATGCGCGGGCTTTCCCTTTACCTCGTCGACCGCATCGACCCGCTGCGCCGCGCGCTTATGCGCGAGGGCGTCGCGCCCACCGTGTCGCACCCACGGCTCATGCGCGGGGAAATGGTGTGACGCCATTACATAGGCAGCGCTGGCGAGAAAAGCGGCTTGGCGAGGCCGCAGCGTTCATCCTACCGTTATTCATCGGAGGTTGCAGGATTCCCTCATGAAGCTACCGCGCAATTTCTTCAAAGCCTTGGCGATAGGCGCACCCGCGCCGTTGCGTGAACTGCCGCTGCGGCTCGAACGGATGATCCATTTCGTGCCGCCGCATAACGAGAAGGTGCGGGCCAAGGTGCCGGAGCTTCTGCACGAAGTCGACGTGGTGCTCGGCAACCTGGAAGATGCCGTGCCGGCCGACGCCAAGGAGGCGGCGCGCGCCGGCTTCATTGCCATGGCCAAGGCCTGCGACTTTGGCGACACCGGTTTGTGGGCGCGCATCAATGCGCTTAACTCGCCGTGGGTACTGGACGACATTGGCGAGATCGTTGCCGCCATCGGCAACAAGCTCGACGTGATGATGTTGCCGAAAGTCGAGGGCGCCTGGGACATTCACTATCTCGATCAACTGCTGGCTCAGCTCGAAGCAAAACACGCGGTCAAAAAGCCGATCCTCATTCATGCCATTCTTGAAACCGCGGAAGGCGTGAACAACGTCGAAGCGATCGCGACCGCCTCGCCGCGCATGCACGGCATGAGCCTCGGCCCCGCCGATCTTGCCGCGTCACGGGCGATGAAGACGACGCGCGTCGGCGGCGGACATCCGGACTATAAGGTGCTGGCCGACGCTGGCGCGCCCGGAGCCGCAGCGCCACCCCGCGCCGCCTATCAGCAGGATCTTTGGCACTACACCATTGCCAAGATGGTGGATGCCTGCGCGGCGGCCGGCATCAAGCCTTTCTACGGACCGTTTGGCGATTTTGCCGACAGTGCCGCTTGCGAGGCGCAATTCCGCAACGCTTTTCTGATGGGCTGCGTGGGTGCCTGGACCTTGCACCCGAGCCAGGTGCCGATCGCCAAGCGGGTGTTCTCTCCCGATCCAGGTGAGGTCACATTCGCGAAAAAAATAATAGCCGCGATGCCCGACGGCAGCGGCGCGGTCATGATCGACGGCAAAATGCAGGATGACGCGACCTGGAAACAAGCCAAGGTTCTGGTCGATCTTGCACGGCTCGTCGCCGCGAAGGACCTGGAGATGGGGGTGCGTTATGGACTGTAAGCGTGCCTTTCAGCATGAACAAACGTTCAGGACTTCGTCGGCGCTGTGCCACAATCATGTCGTTGAATTGTCGCAACCCACGGGCCACCCGGAATATGCTTATGGATAAGATTCGGATCGCCAAGTTTCAGATCGGCCAAGTCGTCCGCCACCGCCTCTATCAGTTTCGCGGGGTGGTGTTCGATATTGATCCCGTCTTTGACCATACGGATGAGTGGTACGAATCGATTCCCGCGGAGGTCCGGCCGCACAAGGATCAACCATTTTATCATCTGTTCGCCGAGAACGACGAAAGCGAGTACGTTGCTTATGTGTCGGAGCAAAACTTGTTGCCTGACACGACCGGTAAGCCGGTACGACACCAGCAGGTCGCGGAAGTGTTCGTGAAAGACGGCAAGGGCGGGTACCGCCCGCGTAGCGCCGTCATGCGGCACTAAGCATGCGATCGGAACGGCGCGATGGAAAGCTGAGGCTTACTGCGTCGTCTTGCCGGGAGGCTGGCTCTGCTCGAGCTTCTTGCGCGCATCTTCTGCACGCTTCTGTAGCTCCTCCTGCAGCTTTTGCTGCTGCGCCTCGAAAACTTTTGGATCTGTCGGCGGGCCGTCATAGGCCTTGGCGAAGTCGTTAAGCGGCAACACCAGGCTAATCGGCTGTCCGCCCGCATTGATCGCCTGCACGACCAAGCCCTGTCCCTTCTTCATTTTCGCGATCATGTCGGCGGTGGCCTCGTAATCTGCCATGCAGCCGTTGGTGAAACAGATCACGTAGGGTGCGGTCATCGGCTGGCTCTGGTCGATGATCACGCGGGTGCCGTGGACGAGCTGCATGCCGAGCGGCAGCGTGACACGAAGGATCTTCTGCGGTTGGCCTTCCGGCTCGATCAGCACGGCGGCGATCACCGGCATGCCGGACTCGATGCGCGCATCCTTGCCGGTGAAGCACACCTGCTTGGCGTTGGGATCTTTATCGTTCTTTAGACAGAATTTCGTCCAAGGCGAAAAGATCAATTGCGGCTGTTCCTGCGGCGCGCCCTGTTGTGGAGCTGCCTGCACGGGGGCCGCCTGCTGTGGCATCGGTGCTGGCTTGACCGGAGCAGCCGGTTTCTTTGCTGGTTGCTGTGCAATGGCGAGCGACCCGCAGGCAACGGCCAACGCAATCGTAAGGGCTGCCATTTTGGCGATGGCGCCGGGCGTGCGGTTCGTCGGCCGCGCCGGCGCACACGCGTTACGATAGATCATGTTATGCAGTCCCTTCTTTCGTGCTGCCGCCGGCAAATCGATGCTTGTCGATTTGCCCAAGTCAGACCTTGCCCGTTGTTCCGAAAGGGGGAAATACCCCGCATTCGTCGCCGCGCGACGCGCCTATGCCCCCAACATCAACGGTCAATCGACGCAGATTGCGGCAACAACGTGACCCGCTCCACCCGCCAATAGCTTAATTGCGCCCTCTGATAAAGCCCGCTGCCGAATAACGGTGATAACGGCGGCACGCTATTGATCGTGTCAGCGCCTGCCCGGTAGTGCCGCTGATTTGTGTTAAATGTCATGTGGCCTGTAGCGTCATGTGGCCTGTAGCGTCATGTGGCCTGTAGCGTCATGTGGCCTGTAGCGTCATGTGGCCTGTAGCGTCATGTGGCCTGTAGCGTCATGTGGCCTGTAGCGTCAT
>JBAUYV010000455.1:0-16770 GCA_049584975.1 Xanthobacteraceae bacterium
CGCCGGTCGCACCTGTGGCGCCGGTCTCACCGGTCGCGCCCGTCGCTCCCGTTTCACCGGTCGCACCTGTGTCGCCTGTGGCACCTGTTGCGCCGGTCTCGCCAGTCGCGCCCGTTTCACCGGTCGCACCTGTGGCACCTGTTGCGCCGGTCTCACCGGTCGCGCCCGTTGCTCCCGTTTCACCTGTGTCGCCTGTGGCACCTGTTGCGCCGGTCTCACCGGTCGCGCCCGTTTCACCGGTCGCGCCTGTGGCACCTGTTGCGCCGGTCGCGCCCGTCGCGCCCGTTGCTCCCGTTTCACCGGTCGCACCTGTGGCACCTGTTGCGCCGGTCTCGCCGGTCGCGCCTGTGGCGCCTGTTGCGCCGGTCTCACCGGTTGCGCCCGTTGCTCCGGTCGCCCCGGTCTCACCGGTTGCGCCCGTCGAGCCAGTTGCGGTTACGATAATGTCGGTGCCGGAGCTTCCGTCTCCGCTGAGCGTGAATTGGTCCGAGGGCGCCAAAGCGAAATTGATATCGTAGTTCGAGCCGCCTTCCGACACGATCAGCATGTTGCCGGAGGTCGACACCGTTGCGCCGCTGACAAACGCCACTGTCGAAAGATCAATGACGTCGTCCGACGTGAGGCCGCCGCTGATGACTAAGCCAGACGGGATGGAAGAGCCGGCGATGTTGAGTGTACCGCCGCTGACAAAATCAATGGCACCAGCCGACGCCCCGGAACTGAGCACCAGCGTCCCACCCTCAATTGTCGTGATGCCCGCAATGCCCCCGCCGCTCGACACAATCTCGGAGCCGCCGCTCTCGATCGTTGTGTTGGACGCAGTCCCAGTGCCGCCATCTCCGACGATCTGTTCGCCTCCGCTCTCGATCGCGGTGCTGATCGCCGTCCCCATGCCGCCGATCAAGCCGACGTACTGCTCGCCTCCGTTCGAGATCGTGGTATCGATCGCCGTCCCCGTGCCGCTCGACCCCTCTTCGCCCTCACCGACGTCCTGCTCGCCGCCGCTCTCGATCGTTGTGTTGGACGCGGTCCCAGTGCCACCATCTCCAACGGTCTGTGAACCTCCACTAGAGATCGTGGTGCCGGTCGCCGTCCCAGTGCCACCATCTCCAACGATCTGTGAACCTCCACTACAGATCGCGGTGCTGGTCGCCGTCCCGGTGCCGCCGAACAAGCCGACGGTCTGTGAGCCTCCACTCGAGATCGTGGTGCTGATCGCCGTGCCAGTGCCGTCGGAGCCGACAAACTGGACGCCACCGTTCATGATCGCGGTGCTGATCGCCGTCCCAGAGCCGCCGTTGTCGCCGACGTCCTGCTCAGCTCCATTATCGATCGTGGTGCTGATCGCCGTCCCGCCGGAGGTGACGAGCATGTAGCCGCCACTAACGGTACCGCTTGACAGATAGGCACCCGTCTCGGTCCCTAAGACGGTCTCGCTCCCACCCGCTAGAATCTGTGAGTCGCTACCAACGCCGCCGGAGTTGATTGTTAGAAAGCCGCCAGAGTTGACCGTCGTGCTGCTTGCCTCTCCCCCGGAAAGCACGAACATCGAGCCGCCGGAAGAGACGACGTCGCCATCCTCCGTGTCGCCAGACGACACATCATAAGGAGAGTTCGAAGTGGTAACTCCGGAGCCCAAGTGGACAGCCTCACGTTGGCGATCAGCGCCCAAACGGCGCGGGGGCTGCCTCACGTAAGACGCGTTCGCCGCTACTCTGGCGAAATACGCCTGTCCACAACCTCTATCAGCCCCGACAAACGCGAATGAGGATGCCAAAAAGGCATTTATAAGTGTTTGTACGCATACAGATAAATGTCTTCAAAACTGTCCTTAGCGGGAATCAACGCAATTTGCTGAACGAGCACTGACTAAGTTTTTGGTGAGAAAAATTGATTGTGCGATAAATTCTTACCAATATTAGCAATGGTCAGCCCAGCGCCACCAACGATTTTTCAAAAACGCGTAAGCGATCTTTCGTGATTGCGGTGATACCTATCAGAAATCTTTCTGCGGTCGCGCCCCAACATATTCTCGTCTGGCCGCTATATTTCGGGTCGGAAGCGATCGTAATAGCGCTTGGTGCCGTTGACCCGCGCGGCCCTTGACCCAGTCTCATGCGCGAGAGCGCCAGTGCTCACGGCAGCAGGGGCGGCCACGTCCGATCGACTACTTGCTAAACCGCGAAGTGCCCGTGCCAAATCCCGGAATTTGCCTGATGGTCGCCTTCACGTGTTCGGAGGTAATGAGGCGCGTGCACTCGAACTGCCGCGGTGTATCCTTGTGGCGCGGGCACCACAGGAAGTCCTTGTGATCAAAGCGGTGGCGCACGTCATTCCAACAACCGTTGCAGGTGTGATAGTTGATCACACGATAGGGCGTATCAAACTCATTTGTCGGGTGCGTAAATCCTGAAATCATCACGACCGGCGTTCCGCTCGCCCAGGCGAGCCAAGACAGTCCGCTCGAAACTCCTATAAAAAATTCAGCGTGCTTAAGCCACCGCACACGCTCGACGAGGGGCCTATCACCTGTCTCATCCTCGGCGCCATGCGGCAAATGATTCCAAACCATGCCCGTACCATGGACGCTTTTCCGGTCGATGCAGATAACCCGGTAACCGGCCTGCTTCAGGAAAGCGATGATGTCGTGCCAGCCAGTGGGGTTGTTCCAGTATTTGCTTTGCGTCGTGCTCTGCACTGCGATGCAGACATAGGGCTCGGCAATTGGTCTGCTGTCATCGACGATTGCGACACGCGGCGGTACCTCGGTCGGATCGACACCGAGGATGTAACCAGCCGTGCGATGCAACCCAACATGACGGAAATCGCATGGCTGGTGGACCGAGCCCTCGTCGTCGAAGAACAAACCCATCCTGTAGGAGGCGTAGAAGCGTTCAGGTTCGATCTCCTCGTGGGTGACAAACGTAATCTCAGGATACATGTCGCGAAACAGCGGAATTAGCTTTTCCGACATGCCGCACGTGAGCCGGCATTTGTGCTTCGCGTAAAATTTAAACGCATATGGAAGCCAAGCTAATGTGTCGCCGAGTGTGCCGACCGGAAACACAATCAGCACTTCGCGGCCTGCAGCGGAATAATCGTGAGATAACAATAACTGCCCCTGCTGCCAGGCCTCGAGGCGAAAACGCACGTAATAGCGTTTGGTGCTGTTCACGCGCCCTTCGACCATTTCGGTTTGATAGAGAACGTTACCTGTATCGAGATCACTCAACTGCACCTTCCAAGGGTGCGCAGCCTGCGGAAGCATCAGACGGCCGCCGCTATTGAAATCAAAGCGAATGCCTCCCGGACCTTCCTGCGTGGGGAACTCGGCGGGTGGCGGGTAAGCATAATTCGGTTGCGCTGCAGATGCTGAACTAATGGCGGGTGTCGAATCCGGGGCAAGGGGTGACTGTGAAGAAGGTGCAGGATTGGCGTTTGCCGGCGTAAGAGACGGCGTCGGCTGGACGGGCACCTGCAAGGGATCGGAAGCGAGCACAAGAGGAGGCTTGGCCGAATCAAGGAAGTCACCCAAAGCGACGTTCATCAAGCGCTCCCGATAAGGATCGGTCAGCAATTTAGCCGAAGATATTTACGGAGATTCTACGTTTTGATGATGCGTGCTGTGTTCTGTTAATTTTTGGTTATTAGACCCGCAGCAATAAATCAGACGCCCGGCCGCGGTCAGCCACCCATATCGAAGCGCTCGAAAGGAATCGTTTGCGACGCGGGCTGAGCCTTCCCAGGCACCGATTTAAGACCGCCACATTAACTTCAAGCAGCTTAAGCCAACGGCGCCATGTAGGGCGCGTCTTCACAGGACGCGCTCCTGATTAATTGGAAAAGTCATTGCGCGTCATTCTGACCGCAGCTTTTGCTTTTCCGAGCAACCGTCACTGGCTCAGACGTGCGGTTGCAATTGCCAGTTGGAACAGTGTTTCCATGGCAGCCGTGATGTCGCCGTCCGTTGTGATTTCAAAATACAGGCCCGGCGATGCACAGCTTTGGATGTTGGACGCCAGAGTGCTTTCGAACGGAGAAATCCACGTATTGTACCACGAGTTCGTCGGCAGCGGCAGATACTCGGTATACAGGACCGCGATCATGATTCCGCGGTTCTTCACCGTCGTGCACATTGCTGTGTTGAATGGCTCCTGGCACCGTGTCCCGCTGAGCGGCTGCGAGCAGGTCGTCGAGTTCACCTCGTCATCGACTCCGTCGCTGACGATGAACAGCACTTCCTGGGGCGTGCTGTTCGACGCTCCTGTCCCCGGATTCGGCATTAGTTTGTTGACGGCGGTCATTGCCGTCTCGAAGTTTGTGTCCGCATCGTTATTTTGATTGGTTTTGGTCAACCAGTTATTTGAGTAGACCTCCAAGACGTTGATGGTATTTGCCGCGGTCGCGGCGGCCGTCAGATTCGACGAGGGTAGGTTACTCGGCGCGTAAATTGTGTTGAGCCCGTTATAGTCGAATGTGTAGATCGCCATCTGGTAGGTGGCGTCATTGGCCACCTCGGTGTCGCCCGCTGTGGTCATCAGGGCTGACGTCGCCGTCGCCATGTTCTCGACGCGCGTGACCACGCCGAGATTTTGTGCCAGCGTGTAGTTGTCCTCCCCCTTCGGGTTACCCAAATCGTCGGCCGCCGGATCGGATTCATGGCACGCAAAGGCGCAGCCGCCCTGGCTCGAGGTGTTGGCGACCATCGTATTAATGCCGGCGGTGGTTGCGGCGATGTTCATCGACGGAGAATCGTCGAGCAGTAGATAGAAGTTGATGTTCGGCGCGCTGTATGACGTCGCGGTCGCTGTGCCGGACAGGGGCCACGTCGTGTGCGACGACCCGGTCACATACGAAAAAACGTTGGGAAACGTGTTTGTCGACGTGGCCGTGTAGCTGACCGTAACGGTGCGGACCAGCCCGGCGTTGCTCAGTGTAATGACGGGCGGGTTGACGGTCGCCGCGCCGAGATTGGCGGCCTCGGCGTTGAACATGTTGGTGGCGGCCGTCACTGCGGCGGTGTCCGACTGAAGCATCATCGCCGGCGTCACGGAGGCGAGCGCGGCCGCGTCCGCCGCCGCATTGAGGCGTATGCGCTTCTGCGCAGCGGACGTGAAATCCATGGCCATCCCGGTCAGGAAGATGATGGGGATCAGGGACAGCCCGAAGATCATCGCGCTGCTGCCTCTGCGATCGCGTGTGAATCGGCGAACGTAGACGCTAAGCATTGACTCTTACCCTCTTGGCGACGGCTACGGCTATTTACTGATGGCCAATACAAGAAGAAGAGCATTGATATTTTGTTTCATCGGTTGCGGAATCGCGTGGGTCGCGTCGTTAATGGACGATGGCGACGAAATGAAAAATGTTTCGGGTTGGTTTAAGTGTTCTTCGCGTCTTTTTTAGCTGCGCGGCACGAGGCCGGTCAATTAATCAAGAAGTTCGTGCCGGCGCGGCAATTATTGAGGTTACTGACCGCCAGATTTGTTAGACCTAAAAGAGAAAAAGGGGCGCTAATTGCCAGCGTTTTGGTACTAGATCGTAGTGCTTTGCTCGAAGAGTGGGCAGCCTAGCTGGAACCAGATTGGTCCGCCTGCTTGGCTCGCGAGCGCGGCACGGTGATCTTTGTCCGTATGGATCGGCCGAATCTCTATCAGTTGCTTCCTCTAGAATTGCGAAATGGTCAAAGTGTCGACGCGGCAGTACTCCGCATGGTCCCGATGAACTTCGCGAAGGTTACTTTTACGAGCGGGCTCCTTCATGGCGACCCTATTATTTCGGTGCAATCCGTCGTCGCCGGCGCGCTGCCGCGTTTTTGCCGAGAGCCGTGCTTGCAATGGTGCCTTCACGCACTAGCGTGGTCAGGGTCTTCTCCGCCGCCTTCGGCTCATGCACGATGATCTGGAGCAACAGGCGCGTGGCAGCATCAGGACACCGTTGTCCTTGTTCCCACTTGCGAAGCGTCGAGACGGGGATGCAGAGCACTGTCGCAAATTCATCCTGGCTCATGTGGAGGTTTTGGCGGGCAGCCTTGACATTGACCAATGGCACCTCGACCGTATGTACCCTGGCCTTAGTCTCGTCTTGGGCAAATGCGATCGCCTCAAGCATGTTGGCCTTAAGACCCTCAAAAACCTTCTTACTCATTTGGTTCTCCGATATGCCGTCTTAAGTCGCTCCGCAAGGCGAGCGAGATCGTTGCGTTCGGCCTTGCTCAGGTTGTCCTTCTCGCCTTTCTTGAAAACGTCGAAAAGAAAAATTGGAGCGTTCTCCGAAAACCAATAATAGATGATCCGGATGCCACCGCTTTTGCCTTTGCTGCCGACTGCGAATCGAACCTTACGCAATCCGTTGGTACCCTCAAGGAGAGCGCCGCAGAGCGGGTTTGCAGCGATCGTCGCGATAGCGTCGGTCAAATTGAGCCAGCGCGGCAGGGGAGCGATCCAGTGAATCGGTCTGGGCCGGGGTTGTCAGGCTAGGTCGAGGCTGGCGATCATTCCATTGGTGCTTACCCAGCCGCACCCCCGGGCAGCCGCCGTTCTCGTCGATGAACTCAACGCCGGTCCGGCTCGCGCAGGTCAATCCGATAGTTTCCACCGCCTTCCGACACTGATGCATCGGAGCTAATGATTTACTCCGCGTCGATTTTCTCGGCCAGCCAAACCTTGATTAGCGACTGATACGGTACGTCGCGCTTGTTAGTTGCGACTTGATGCGATCGAGCAACCCTTGGGGCAGGCGCAGCGAAATGGCAGTTGTTGAAAGTTTCAGATTCGGGAATCGCGCGCCGCGTTGTGCCTTGCTCCAATCCACATAGTCGGTCGTATCGTGGGCTTCCCAAAACTCGCGCTCTTTCGCCTCGCTAGGAAAGCGAGGGATCGGCTTCAGGATCGGCTTAAGTTTTCTACCCATAGAGGGCTCTTTCTTTGCGGTTGCGGGCGGCGGTTGTTTCATCATCGCAACACGACGATTAGCGCCGCCCAGATGGCCGCGAACCGAACGGATTGAGAGTTGCAACACCTGTGGGCTCGAAATCCGACACGTTGCGGGTCACGACAGTGAGACCGTGCTCAAGCGCAGTTGCCGAAATCATAAGATCAGCACTGTCGTTCCCAAGAGCGGCGCTCAGCTGGCCCCAACGTCTGGCGATCTGGAGGTCGAAGGGCAGAATCCGTTCGCCGTAGAGAGACAACACGCGGTCGAGCCAAGCGGCTAGTGCTGCGGCGAAATCCGGGTGTGTTGCATGCTGGCCCGCAATACCGCGTTCGATCTCACCTATTGTAACGACGCTGACGAAAAGATCAGTCGTTCGCTTCCGTTCGACCCATGCTGCGAGGTGAGCATCACGACGCGACTTGCGTAGCTCGGACAAGACCACCGTATCGATCAGGTACATCAGAACTCAAGGTCCCGCGGTCGGACCTTAAGCCGCGGGAATTCGCCGCCGTCCTGCGGTATGGCAAGTAGAAGTTCCGCGAACGACGGTGCCCGCGCCCGATCGAACTGCTTCAGACGGTCGTATTCGTCGGCGGCGACCACGACCACGGCTGGCTTGCCGTGCTTTGTGACGGTTTGCGGCTTGCGCCGTGCCGCTTCAACGACCTCGCTGAACCGGTTCTTGGCGTCCTGGACTGACCAGGTGGGTTTCTTCATCGGCCACCTCATTTGGCTAGAAGTTCTAGCCAGAATATGACGGGCTGGCTCGGCGGCGTCAATGCTGTTGCTGTCCGCTGCTACTGCACCCAGCGATCGCTGGCGTTTGGCAGACTTCGGCTCCCCCCCGAGGTGGGTGGGGGGCTAGCTCTTTTTCCGTTGATGCTTGCGTAGGCGGACGCCGGTGCCGCCACCGTTCTCGTCGATGAACTCGACCTCCAGGGTTTGCGCCGGGCATAACGCGCCCTCGATTCAAGTCGCGTCGTTGGGTTCGTTCTGGTGCGCCCCGAAGGCGCGTGTCACCAGCGGAGGAGGGTTCCGCCCAGAGAGTTGTCGATTGATCTGGTAGCTAACGAGCGGCTTGGACGGGCAACTGGACGGGCCGAAGCCTCGTGACAAAGGCCGCTTCTGGCGGTCGAGCGATCCAGCGGGCCGTAACGCGAGTGAAGCCTGAGCAGGCCTCGAAATCCATAATGCGGATGCCGACCCGGACAAAACGCGGGGAAGGCCGAGTGAGCGGCGAAGCAATCGACACAAGCAGCCGTTCGATCCGCCGGGGTAGTGGGCACGGCACGCCGGAAGGGTGATGCGGGTAAACGTCGCGCAGAAAAAAGGTCCTAAATAGCCACAGGAATTGTTACAGAAGTTGGGGTGACGCGGAAGTATTGCTGCATTTCGGCTTCGGCCGGTGGTGCAGGCGCGTGTGTGGAGTAAAACGGGAACCCTACCTTGCCCAAAATCAAGCTTGTTCGCCGTTTTTCGATTTAGCTTCGGCTTCTGCCGGTGGCCATGCAAGAGCGACCTTGGCTCGCGAAACATTGCCTGGAAATCTTGCTCTCGCTAACGGCTCAGCACGAGTGAATATCAGTCGTGACCTGAATGCTGGTGGACTTTCGACGATGACGATTCCTCGAACCGCAGGGTCGGAGGGAAGAAAGACCGGTTCGTGTAGGGCGAAATGAATGTCGCGTTGCGTCCACTTGGGAACCTTCAGTTGCCAGCGCTGAGCGAGATGCTCACCCACGGCGCCAATCCAGGCATCAATCAACGGATCATTGACGGGCTGGGGGACTGGGCCGAGGCGCGGTTGTTGGGCCCCCTTGTCGGGATGATCAAGATAGAACTCGTCGACAAACTCATCGAGCGCCTGCGAAAATTCGTTTGCGTTCACGCGGGCGATCTGTGCGACATCGGCGAGTGTTTGAGGTCGTTGCATTCGTTGACCAGCTATTTTCGCCCAGCTTGAATCGCGGCTAAAAGTTCCGACAAGCGGAGTTGGGCTGTAACTGGCAACTCCGCACTTCCAAAATATCTCCGGTATACATCCCGTATTTGATCGACCGTAGTTATTCCACGTGCAATGCCGAGTCCAATCGCGTCTTGATAATCCCGGTCATCTGCCGTCACCCTGTCGAGAGCTTTGAGCTTCATCGCTAGAATGTATTCGGGGTTAGCGGCGGTGACCCTGAGACCAAAACGTTCGGGTGACGGATAGAGGCCGACCAAGACTCGGTCTGCGGCGTCTTCGTCACGGCGTGCATACATGGCAACGCTTTCGTTGAGCCAGGAACGTGGAAGGTTAAGCTGTTGGGCTGCCTCGCGCGCCGCATCGATGATAATGCCGTGATTGCGCTCGGTGATCACCCTGGCGTCTACGTCGAGAGAGGTCTTTCGCCAATCGAACTGTAACAGAATTGCGCTGCCGCCATAGATCACAATTTCACCAAGGGCCTTCCGATCAAGTAAATACTGGCCCATGGTGCGAAAGGCTTCCTCGATCTTTGCTCGATTGAGCTGCTGCCGATCGTTCATCTTCGGTGGCTTATGGCCTTACTTTGCTGCTTCAAAGGGATTGAACACGTTGGCTCCAAGATCAGTAACATGTGAAGTGTTTCGGGTTGCAAGCGTCATTCCGTGCACTTTTGCGGTTGCGGCCAAGAGCGCATCGACCGTTGATACAGGACGCTTGGCGCTCATGCGTCCCCATTCGGCAACGACAGCGCGATCGACAGGCAGGATATGCTCTGCGAAGGATCGGCTCAGGATCGAGAGCCATTTCTCAAGGCCGAGGGCCTTGGCAGGTTCTTTTGGCCGCGCTCGTTCAATCCCCTTGCGGATTTCGCCAAGCACCAACGCACTGAGGTAGATACTTTCATCGTCGATCGAGCCGTACCACGCGGCGACGCGAGGATTGCAAGCGCTGCCCTTGCGGACCTCGGAGATGACGTTGGTATCGATCAGGTAGTTCACAGCCTGACATCCCGCCCGAGATCGCGATCGCGCCTAAGATCGATTCCTTCGAGTGGTGCCGAAGCCAACAGCGCCTTGAGACCGTTGGACTTTCCCGAGCCGAAGCGCTCGCGCAGCAATGCGCGCGCCTCGCCCTCCCGCTCCGGATCGGCGAGCGCAGTCACGACCCCACGAACGAGTGCAGCGTCGTCATTGCGGACATGAACTTCGAGGCGAACCACCCCTCGGCGTTTGAGGCGGCGGCGATAGGTGGACAGCGCCTTTCTTCCGGCGGTCGGCATGGCGGGATCGCTCCATAGTTCATTCCGGAAATATAGCCGGAAATCATCCGGGGCACAAATATGGCCGTAGTTTCTTCGGTCTATTTGTCGCCCGTGCAAGCCCGCAGCACCTAGGATGGATTGAAGAGACGTGCGGTGAAGACGATCGCTCTTACCTCGGGAGGTCCGCGTTGTGTCTTGATTTTTTCGAGACTGAGGTTGTCGTAAGGCGGCCTGACCGCAGCGCAGAAGTCAGCAGAGGGCATAGTAGGCGGCAGCGCGCCGCTGTACGAAACCTTGCGACTGTTAAATGGTTACAAGGTTCGCCGACCGCTGTTGAAAGCCGCCTCGGTAGGATAGGTCCCATAGGCCTTGGGGCGAAACAAACAGGAGAGCGCAGTGCGGGAAATCTGCGTGCCGTGTTCGACGAGGCGGGGGCTGGAAACGTGGCATGGTCGAGATGGTGTGACACTCGCAGACGAAAGAGCGAGACAACGGGGAACACAAACTCCGACCTACACCGGCGCGCCAGTCCTCGACGCTACTGATGACCGGGACGAGAAACGGGCGTGCTCTCAGAGCACAGCTTCCGTCCTCGACTCTACCAACACCTTGAGGGAGCTAAGCTTGCGTTGGTTGTTAGCGGCGGAACCCCCTGATGCACCCAAACGGCGGCCGCGGGCTTACGAGCTAACCGTCGTCCAGCCCTCCGCCGGCACCAACACTGCAATCCGCTCGCCTGGCGAGGCTGACCGCATGAAGACAAGAGCGCGGAAGTAGCCGTCGATGAGAACGTGGACGTCCTCGTAACGCCCGACGACGAGAGGATCGGGCGTAAGCAGCGCCGTGCTTAAGGGCGTCTTGTCAGCTGCCACGCGCGGATCGATCTGCGCCGTCGGACCCGTCGGCCGGGGCGCTGCTGCAAAGACCGCGAATGGCCGATAGCGGCCTTCTCCCGACGAGTCGACTTCCGACATCGCATAAACCCGATCCAATTGGTCCGCGGACCATTCCTCGATCACGAACTCTCGCACGTCGGCCCAGTAGTGACTGAGATAGCTTCCGCGGTAAGTTTCAAATATTTCAACCAATGCATCGATCTCGGAGGCAGCCAGACATTCAAATGCGGCGGTCTCTATCTTGGCGCGCAGCGGCGGCACCCGCGGATCGATCTGATAGTGTTCCGCCAATCGCGGCGAGCGGATTTCGCTGCACACCCAGCGCGCTTTCATTTTCTGCAAGCTGACGACTTCCCCCGCTTTCATCTTGCCTGCGCGAACGCTCATCTTTTTGCGTATCCCGCGGGACCAGCACCGGATACGATCCGAGTTAACCTTGTCGAGCACCGAACGTTGCCGTTGCCGCGCTTGTCCTTGGAACTTGACGCCGACGACCGCGAAGTGAAAGCGGGTTTGCTCGTTAACAGTAACAGCGTCCGCGGGCTTGTGAGTTAACGCCGCTCGGCGCTCCGCAAGCTGACCCGTAAGACTCACATTCTGCGCCACTCTGACGCAATGCGCGCGAACTTCAAACGAGGTTTCGCGCATGCAACTGCGCGATCAAGATTCACTTCGCGCGCCGGCGAGCTGAAATTAACTGGTGAAATTAATATTAACAACATTGTTGCAACGGGCTTTTGTTGCGTGTCGTCTTTAACAACTGGTAAAGGGCTACGGAGCTGGTTCGCGTAGAGTGAGTGAAGTAGGGCTTCGTGAGTCTTCCGCAGTTGCGTATTGCAGTTCGCTCTCGGCGGATTGCGAGTATCTCGCTCGGTTCTTTTGATCCTACGCTGCACGCAGCAAACGTTGGCGCGTGCGGTCGTGTCGATCGCTTCCTCACATCGTCAAATATCCCGAAGAGCATCGCCGGTCTTGAAGCCGGCATCTGCCTGTCTCTCGGCGCGTCGAAGAATGCCCGTCGTTGCGAGCGGCGGTTCGCCGATGCTCGTTCTGCAAGCTTCGTTGAATTTGGCGTGTCCACCAGGGCACCAAGCACGGATTGGAAAACAACCAAACAATCCGGTTCTGCCCCATCAGAGCGGATTGTTTCATTCGACGCCGGCGGAAAGTTCTGCCGGCCAGGAGTGGCCGCACGTTGAGCTGAGAGTGATCTGAGTGAGTGGCTTGAGGGAGCGCTGTAGAATGCACGTTTTTGTAATGCGCTTCGTCGACCCGTCGGTCGGCGAAGCCGATGCGTTTATTTGCTGTTCGCGCGCTCCGGGATTCACGCCTCGTCCGGAGGTGCGCCGATGAGTGCCGAGCACGCAGTCGCGGCGCTACGCACTGCGGACGACTCGGTCGCGCCGAAGGCGTCGGCATCGGCCGTACAGCCGAAAATCGCGACTGCGCCGGCAACAGACCCGCAAGCCGAGCTGAAGGTTGCGCTCCAGCATCACCAGGCCGGGCGGCTCGCCGAGGCCGAAGTCATCTACAAGCGGATTCTCGACATCAATGCCGGGCATGCCGACTGCGTGCACAACTTGGGTGTGATCGCGCTGCAGCGCGGTCGCACCGACGAGGCCATCGAGCTGTTGCGCCGCGCCCTCGGCATCAAGCCCGCCTATCCGGAGGCCCACAACAATCTCGGCGTAGCGCTGCAGAAGCGCGGTGGGATCGAGCAGGCGGTGTCCCATTGGGAAAAGGCGGTCTCGCTCAAGCCCGACTACGTCGACGCTTACAACAATCTCGCCCGGGCGCTGTCTCAGCAAGGCAAGACCGGGCTGGCTTTGGCCTGCTGGGAGCGGGCCGTGGCGCTCAAACCGGATCACGTCGGCGCGCACGGCGATTTCGCCGCGGCGTTGCAGAGGGCAAACCGGTTCGACGAGGCGATCGCGCACTACGAGCGGGCGCTTGCGCTCAAGCCCGACCATGTCGAGATGCATTGCGGCTTCGCCGCCGCGCTACGCAACGCCGGCCGGCCGTCGGAGGCCATCGCCCGCTATCAGAAAGCGCTGACGCTTTCGCCCGACCACGTCGGAGCGCACGTCGGCATTGCCGGCGTGCTCGAGGCCGAAGGCAAGACCGGCGACGCGACGGCGCATTACGAACGGGCCGTGGCGCTTAAGCCCGATCTCGCCCACTTGCGCTTTCGTCTGTGCACCGCGCAATTGCCGATCCTCTATCTGGACGAAGCTGAGATCGAGGGCCGGCGCGCCGCTTATCGCCGGCGCCTTGAGCAGTTATGCGCGGACGTCGAAGCGGGCCGCGCAGTCGGTGATCTCGCCGCCGCGGTCGGCTCCAACCAGCCGTTTTATCTGCCCTATCAGGAGCGCAACGACCGCGACCTGCAGAGCAAATACGGCGCGCTCGTCTGCCGGGCGATCTCGGACAAATACCCTGCCGCGTCCATGCCCCCGCCGCCGGCGCCGGGTGAGAAAATTCGCATCGGCATCGTCAGCGGCCTGTTCCGTCACCATACGGTGTGGAAGCTGATGATCCGGGGCTGGCTGAGCCAGCTCGATCGCAGCAAATTCCAGGTCTTCGGCTATCACACCGGCGCCGACCGCGACGCTCAGACCGAGATTGCCGCCAAGCAGTGCGATCGCTTTGTGCAAGGACCCTTGCCCGGCGACCGCTGGCGCGAGGAAATCCTCTCCGATCGCCCGCACATTCTCCTCTATCCCGATATCGGCATGGATCCGGGAGCGGGCTGGATCGCCGCGCACCGCCTGGCGCCGGTGCAGTGCGTTACGTGGGGCCACCCGAATACGACCGGCTATCCGACCATCGACTATTTCCTGTCGAGCGACCTGATGGAGCCGCCCGGCGCCGAGCAGCACTACACCGAGCGTCTCGTCCGGCTGCCCAATCTTTCCATTTATTACGAGCCGCTCGATCTGACCCCGCCGCAGGTCAGCCGCGAGCAGCTTGGCTTGCGGCCATCATCGGTCGCCTACTGGTGCGGCCAGTCGCTGTTTAAATATCTGCCGCAGTACGACCAGGTTTTGCCGCGCATCGCGCGCGAGGTCGGCGACTGCCAATTCGCTTTCATCCAGTCGCATAGTGGCGACGGGATGACGGAGCGGCTGCGCCGGCGGCTGGAGCGCGCCTTCGCGGTGTTCGGCCTCGACGCCGCCAAGCATTGTGTCTTCCTGCCGCGTCTCGGCCTCGAACAATTCGTCGCCGCCATCGGTCAATGTGATGTCGTGCTCGACAGCCTCGGCTGGTCGGGCGGCAACTCCACTCTCGAAGGCCTCGCCCAGGACACGCCGATCGTCACCATGGCCGGCCCGCTGATGCGCGGCCGCCACACCATGGCGATCCTGCAGCGGATGGGGATCACCGACACCATCGGCGAAACGGTCGACGATTACGTTTCGATCGCCGCCCGTCTCGGCCGCGACCCGTCATGGCGAATGGCGGCCAGGCAGCGGATTTCTGAAAACAAGCACAGGGTCTATCGCGACTCCGAAGCAACCGCCGCGCTGGAAGATTTTTTCTGCCGCATCGCCCGCGGCGACACCGCGCCCATCGCCGAAAGTCACGACCGCCCCGATTTGCCGCCTCCTCGAGCCGAGGCTGCGGCCCAGCCCACATCGCAACGCCCTGCGGCGGCCCGCCGCAACAACGCCGCCGTCAACGGCGCGCGGCCGGCGGCGCCAGCGCCGATCGCAACCGTTTCATCCCGGATATCCCCATGACCGCTTACCCAACCGCTTCCGCCCCGCAAAGGACCTTTCCGATGAGTCGCATCTCCGAGTTGCTGTTTGTCGATCCCGGCGTCACCGATCGCTCAACGATCCTTGAAAATTTGCGGCCCGGAGTCGAAGCGATCGTCCTCGACATCGACAGTTCCCCGGCGCATCAGATTGCGGCTGCGCTCGAAGGCCGCCGCAGCCTCGACGCAGTGCACGTGATCGCCCACGGCGCTCCGGGCCGCGTGATCTTTGCCGCCGGCGACTGGTCGGCAGAGACGCTGGAGGACGACGCTAGGAATCTCGGCGCGATCGGTCGCGCGCTCGCTCCAGATGGAAATCTGCGGCTGTGGAGCTGCGAGACCGCGGCTGGCAAGGTCGGCGACGCTTTTATCGCGCATTTGATGCACGCGACCGGCGCCGATGTTGCCGCCGCGAGCGGCCTTGTCGGCAACGCCGCGCTTGGTGGCACCTGGGAGCTTCCAACGACGGCGCAGCCGCCTCTGAGCGGCGTCGGCATTCGCAATTATGCGGCGGTGTTGAGCACTAAAACGTGGAGCGGCATCACATTCAACACCAGCAATCCGGGCAACGATACCTGGGTCAACTCGAACGGCAATTGGAACGGCAGCGGCGTCGGCGGTTTCCCGAATAGCGGCGATAACGTTGTTCTCGGCGGCACTCAGGGCAACGGCTACACCGTCACGCTCGGCATCTCTTCGACGCCGGCGCTCGATTCGCTGAACATTAATTTCAGTTCCAGCAATACCAGCGCGTTCGCCACGCTCGCGGTCGGCAGCGATACCCTCGCTGTGAACGGCGGCGGCGGTACCATCAGCCTCTCCAACCAGGCGGACATTACCATCACCACCGGCGTCGTTGACGCCACCACGATCACGCTCAACAACAACGCGAACATTGCGGATGGCACTGGCAACATAAACGCCACTACCTCGATTACGCTCAGCAATAACGCGGACATTACGATCGCCGGCGGCAACATAACTACCGGCACTCTCACGATTAGCAATGGCGCCGGTACTACCCTGAGCGGCTACGGCAAGGTTACTGCCACCACCATCAGCGGCAACGGCGACATCGTCGCCTCGATCTCCGGCCAAACGCTCGATCTCAACGGCAGCATCGCCGGCACGGCGACCAACCTTCAGATCAACAACGGGGGCACGCTTGAACTTCCTGATGCTGTAACCTCCGGCGCCATTGTCAACTTTATTGGCAACGGCACGCTGGAGCTCACCAGCAGCGCAATTTCGGGCGGCGAGCTCGGCGGCTTCGCCGGCAATATCGCCGGTCTCGACCTCGACACGGGCGTAATCGACCTGAACGGGATTACCAACAGCAGCATAACGTCCGCCACTCTCACCACTGTCAATTCGACTGAAGATCAAATTACCGTAACGACGGGTGGCGGCACGTTCAGCCTCAACATCAACACCTCGGCAATGTCCATAGACCCTGGAGAAACTGTCCAGTGGACCGCTGATGGCTCCGGAACCGATCTCTCCCTCGTCGATCCGATCAAGACCAACACGACCTCTCCGACCACAGTCTCCATCTCGGGTGAGTACGTCGGCGAACCCAACAGTACAATCTACATCTACGAGCAGATCAGCGGCGCTACGCCGAACACGACCGATTCCGTGCTCCTCGGCGAAACCGAGACCACGGGAAATAACGGATTTTTCAGCAGTAATTTGGATTCGTTTACCGCCACTGTCGTTCTGAACGGCGCTTCGACCTACGACCTTGGCGTTTCCGGTGCGGCCGACGACATCTTCTTTGTTGCTTCGAACGGCGCCATCATTGGCGACGGGTCCAACACCGGCAACATCAACGATCTAAGCAGCAACGTTGTTCTCGCCAGCCAAGGCCCGACTGGCGCGACCGGCGCCACAGGTGCGACTGGATCAACGGGTGCGACCGGCGCCACCGGCGCCACGGGTCTGACAGGCG
>JBAUYV010000456.1:0-3659 GCA_049584975.1 Xanthobacteraceae bacterium
ACGCATGACCCCATGAGGCCGTCGACGGGAGCCGCTGTCCGCCTTCACCGGATCGCTGTCCGCGATCGACCGGATTCACTGTCCGCCTTCAAATGGAATGCCTGTCCGCCATCACCGGAATCCGCAAGATTGCGTCTGTAGCGATTGACCCTGGGCGACATCGCCTGGGTTCTGCGACTGTTGCGCGTTACCACGTTGTTCCTTCGGGCTAAGTGGGTACTGGCCGGTTTCCGAGCTTAGTGGCCGGATTTGTTCTAGGCAGTGGCCGGTTTTGATTTGGGCATCTAAAGAGGGAATTAAAACGGGACAGAAACTAATGCGGTGTAAAAATGCCGCGAAAATGATGTCGTCATGGAGCAATGCCGGTGAGCCCCGAGTTCGTAGCCGAATGTAAAGCATTCCTCTGCGGCGCGCTCACCTTCGTCACTGCATTCGCGATAGTCAGAGATTTAGTGGTCGGAGTTTCAGGGTTCAGCGGCGTCTACCCGTTTGGGATCGGCAGCGGCAGCGGCAGGGGCGTTGGGCTCCGCGCCGACAACGCCCAGAGATATGCAAGGGCCGATAACCCGATCGGCTACGGTTTCATGATCATCCAAAAGATCGCGATCTTGATCTTCTGCGGGGCCCAGACCTCGCATTTTATCGGAGTTATCGCCGACGACCCTATCCTCACCCTAATGCACGCGGTCCAGCAACTGCTGGCTCGGTGAGACAGCTACACCGTCGCGGCTGTTCTCGCTAATCGCAGGAAGGCAGATCGGCGGCACTTGGCCATGACGGGCTACGAGCAAGGCGGCTCCGAGCCAAACTGATATCCAACCCCTCAGCCAACTGTAGGCGGTGATCATCGGGGACAATTCCTCGGATCGTCATAATCTGCACGGGGGAATGGAAGATGCTTGCCTTGATGATGCCACCCTCCGTTGGGGTGGCGTTCCCCAACAGGCATCATCCAATATGTCGGGGGGTGCGGCGCGGCCTTAGAGCAGACCGTGCCGTTTAACTGACCACCTCAATTGGCGGCCTCGTTGCCTTTTTCGTCCTTTGCCGCTCCGCGGCCTTCATCAGCGAGCTCCTTTAAGAACAGTCACGGCCTCAATCAATTGGTCCGCGGCTGGCCTAATTCTGTAGACTAGCAAACTCGCGGGCGAAGACGATCAATAAAGCTACGGAGGTCATATTTTTTCTGTTTCACGCCATCAGAGAAATTGATGTTCCGGCACTCCATGTTTATGCTGCGGTCACGCCTCACAACACAGGTACTGTGCGAATTTGAGTTTTCCGCTGTCTAATTTAGTTTTCGAAATTTAAGCCAAGCGAGGGGGGAGCTATGGTGCGCCACACGCCCGGACCAAGTTGGCGTTTCGAGCTATTGCTAGGCACCTGCACCGGTCCTGCTGGTCGCGGTGGCCGTTCTCGCACCTCACCTGATCCCTCACTTGATCCACAGCGCCGCATTGCCGCATTCCGCGCCCTTATGATTGCGCACTATGGTGATGGTGTCGTGGCGACGCGGGGGGCAACAGTAGCGTGAGCGGCGCGGCTTGTTGCGTTTACTGAACCCAGTCCTCTCCGTGCGGCAAGTCGCGCCGCCTTGTCAGGATCGCCTCTATTGGGCCAGTACCAACTGACGGGTTGGCGCCTACGGCGCGCCGGTCGCTGACGGGATCGCGATCGAAGTCACAACGTCAGTGCGGCGGCGCCGCACGCCACGAGCGCGCAGGCCACGACCACTCTTGTTGCTTCTGACCTGTACTTGTCGGTGCAACGCTGATGGCCCCGAAAGACCGGTTGTTGTTTGCTGTCGACTATCCGTTCGAAGATTACGCGCAACGGGCGTCCGACGACACCGATACTGCCGAGATTGACCGCCGCAAGACTAGGTCGCGACACATGTGGCTGACGGAAAATCTGAATATTTGTTCATGCCGCGGTGCAAGCTGACTCAATTTCACATTCGTGATAAGTGCATGTCGCCGTACAGCCACGTTGCTGGCGTGTTGTGCGCAGAGCGAACATTCGTTCGCGTTCCAAGGAGGACTTCAATGAAATGGACTGTCTTTTCTCTTGCGGTCGCAGCGGTGACGTTGGCCGCCGCGTCGGCTTCACAAGCCGCTCCCATTGCTCCGTCGCCGCCGGGCGTCAATCAGGGAAATGTGATCCAAGTGTATCTCTGGCATGGTCACCGTTATGCTCACTGCGCATGGGGGCCTCACCACACCGACTACCACTGCTGGTAATCCAGTTCTGCTGAGTGGTACTTGCACAGCAGCCGGAAATGGCTGCTGTGCGCATTTTGATCGTGAGAACTTCTGACGAGTGACCCGCGTGGGAGTTCAGTCACCGCACCCGGCGAGGTGTGGCTTTTCTGTGAGAACGCGTGAATCTGAGGCCCCGCCAGGCGGCAGACCCATTGGCCGAGGATATCCGCGGCTAACATGCCGACGCACTGCGCTCTGACGAAAGCCGCAACGTCCGATGGGTAATACCAGCGAAGGTGTTCGACAACGCGCGCGATAGTGATGGCCAAGTTGACGAAAGAAATCGAAGCGAAGTTTGCAGCTTGAAGGTCTTTCCGTGCCGATTCGAGGCTGCCGCCTGCCTGAGCTACGACCGACATTGGGTCGTGCGACTAGATAATCAAAAAAGAAGATTAGGGCGTGCGGTCGAGGAACAACAGCCTGACGGAATGCGGTTTTATGCTGTAACGATGCCTGGACTCCGCAGGCGCCGCGGATTCATTTACCGCCATTTCGGCGGTCGCCAGATAGATACGGCCACTCTTAGGGTCGATTGCCATCGTGCGAGCGCCCAGTTGGGTCGGGATTGCGGACAACGCTACGAAATTTTCGGGTGACACTTCGGCGATGACCGAAAGCGTCCCGTCACGGTTGGAACTAAACGCCAGACCGCGTTTCGGATCGAAAGCCGCAAAGTCGCTGCCCTGGCCGATGGGTATAGTTGCGATCACGGCGCCATTGTCAGCGTTCATCACGACCATGATTTTGTTCGAGCAAGTAGCAAAAAGCCGGTGATGCGCCCGATCGATCGCCAGGCCATGCGGTTTTACGCATGTCGGCATCGGCCAATGCGCGTCGACCACGTTTTTCGCTGTGTCCACGCGCACGATTTCACTCTTCTCGGCGCCGTCGACGTAGAATTTTCCATTATTGCCGGAGTCTCCGAACTCCAGCCCGCCGCCGCCATCGACGGTGGCGACCACCTCGTCAGTCTTCGGATCGATCACCGTCAGCTTGCCGGAATCACCATCGATCACGAAAATATGGCCGCTCGTGGGATCAAAGACGATGCCGTCAGCGTCGCTCTCCGCTTTGATCCTTTTGACGACCTTTAGGGTCTGCAAGTCGAACTCGACCGCGACGCCGGCCTTTCCGTCATCCGTATAGCCTTTGCGCGTGGCGTGAGAGATGGCAACGCCGTGGGTGCCGCCTGGCATGCCCTCAACAGTGCCGATAACGGCGCCACCGAGGCCGTCAACAACCGTAACCCTATCGCCGTGTGCCACATAGACCCGATGCGATTCGGGATCGAATACCACGTAGTCCCAGCGGTCAGGCGGGCCCAACGGAACAACCTTCGAGATATAGTACTTCGGTTGCTCGGGTTGAGCTTCGGCTCCAAGCGACGTGCCTTTCGGA
>JBAUYV010000457.1:0-2956 GCA_049584975.1 Xanthobacteraceae bacterium
CGTGTTGGCATCGGCTTTGTCGCTGCCGTCATTGCGCGGGCATCTTGTCGAGGCACAAGCGGCTGCTCAACAATCCCTAAGATCGCACCCTCCCGCCATCCACGTTCAGCGTCTGTCCGGTCATGAAGGCGGCGTCGTCGCTGGTGAGGAACGACAGCGCGCCGACGAGATCGTCCGGCACCTCCACCCGCTTGATCGCCTGCAGGCCGGCAACGGCGACGAATTCCTCATCCATGCTGGCAAAGCCCGGGCGCGGCTTTCGCACCAGCGTTCCCGGCGAACGCGTGAGCCCCGGAGCGATGGCGTTGACGGTGATGCCGTCGGCGGCGAGATCGCCTGCCAGTGCGCGGGTGAAGCCGATGATGCCGCCCTTAGAGGCGACGTAGTGCGTGAAGCCGGTGGTCACCGAACCGAACGTGCTCGAGGCCAGGTTGACGATGCGCCCCCATTTGTGCCCGCGCATGCCAGGCACGAACGCTGAGGTGACCAGGAAAGTGCTGTCGAGATTGATGGAGAGGACCCGGCGCCAATCGGCGAAGGTCATGGTGGCGAAGTCCTGCTGTGGATAAATGCCGGCGCAGTTGACCACGATGTCGACGTGGCTGAACTTGGCCTGCACCTGTTTGGCCATTGCGGCGACCGAGTCCTCCTTGGAGACGTCGCAAACGACGGCCATTGCGTTGCGCCCCGCCGCTTCGACGAGCTTCACGGTCTCCCGTCCGTCGGTCATATCGGCGACGGCGACATGCACGCCATCCTCGGCGAGACGCTTGGCGAACGCCTGCCCGATGCCATTGGCTCCGCCAGTGATGACGGCGACTTTGTCCTTGTGACCTTTTCCCACGAAATATCCTCTTGAATTGCAGGTGGTGCTCGATCGCAACGCAAATCTACCGGGGATTCAGCGCCGAGCGTAGAGAGCAATCATCATCCGCCCCCGCCAGCGGCACCCCGCCCCGCCGGCGCGGCCGGGACCCCGCAGCGGGGGAGGGGCGGCCGGATCGTCGGCAAAGTCACTCCCGGAACCGGACGGGCATCACGGTATTTCCGTAATGGTGGCGTCGTAGTGGGATCCGCGAATCAAGGACGACCTATGCAGGACTTCATTTCCTTCCTGACCGCGAACCACGATCTTGTCGCCGCCGTCACCGCCGTGGCGGCGTTACTCGTGTCGACCGTTTCCATCATCCTCGCCATTTTCAACATGACGACGCAGCGGACCCATACTCGCAAAAGCCTCATGCCGATCGCGCACGTCCGGCTTGGCGACTACGAGAACCGCCTCTTCGTGCAACTGCATAACGACGGCATCGGACCGATGCTGATCGACGGCATTGTGGTCAGCAAGAGCCGCGGCAGAAGCAAGAAGCAGCCATCTTTCCTGGGCTTGGTGCCAGCGCTGCCGCCCGGAATCCTCTGGAGCACCTTCGTTACCGATCTTTCGGGGCGAGCGCTGACAGCCGGCAAGGACATCATGATCCTGCTGCTGGAAGGCGATCCTTCCGATCAAAAATTCCTCGCCGCGCGGCAGAGCCTCCGCCAGGCCCTTGCCGATCTCAGGATCGTGGTCCGATACCGCGACATCTACGGCCACAAAATGCCGCCGACGAGACGCGATCTGGATTGGTTTGCGGGCAACGTCGACGTGGGCGGCGTGGTGCGCCGGAAGGTGGAAGCGCCAGGCTGAGCGCCTTCCCCTCATCAACCGAATTTCAAAAAATCACTTCACGTCCGGTTTCAGGCGAAAGGTCTGATCGGCCCTAAGGCCGGTGTGAAACAGCGGTCCGGTCAAAGCCGGCAGGCGCGGGCAAACCCAGTGCTGGTCGGAGGACGGCGCGTCGTCCGGCGAGGCTTGCGTGAGCGTGACCGCCATCGGCCCGGCGCGCGCGATCACGAGCTTGCCCGCGATATCCTGATCGACCTCTGGATCGGCGTTGTGGGCGCCTGGAGCATGAAGGCCATCCGCCGAGGCCCGGAACGCCGCGGTGAAGTGGCAATGATCCTGGGCAAAACCGTAGACCGCCATGCCGAAGGTGACATCGTAATGTCCACGGTCGTCGTCGCCGAAGTTGACTCCCGCCCGCGCGCTCCGCGCTTGCGTGGTCAGATCGGGATCGACGTGGACGATCAGCAGCTCGGCGTTATTGTTTTTCCAGAGGCCCGTCACCGACGTGGGCGGCTTCAGGCTGCGCAGGAACGCAATGCGCTCGCGCATCTGCGCTTCGAGAGCGGCAAGCGGGTCGCCGTCGGCGCCGCGGTGCATCTGCTCGATCGCCGTGCGCAGCGCCGCGCCGTGCGGCGGGTCCGCCTTGCCCCAGACGCTGCTCTCGAATCCGCGATCGAGGTCGGCAAGGTATTTTCTTTGATCCTCGCGCAAGGCCGTGGTGGTCTCGACATCCGCCCGTGCAAGCGTGCTTTCGTAAGCTGCCTGGAGATCGATATCGGCGGCGGCGAGTTGAGGATCGGCGCAGGTCGCCATGGCGCGCGCGCTCTTTGTCATGCGGCAGGCGAACGAGAGTTCGCCGGCCGATAGCGGCGTCACGAGCGCCGGCGCGAGCAGCAGTATGGCCATTGCTGCAAGGGTCGGCGTGAGAGCCACTGCAGGGATCGAGGCAAAGGTCGGTGCAGGCGTGCGAAGCATGCAAAGCTTATAGCCGAGCAGGCGGGCGCGTGAAGGGGAATTATGTGGGGCGCCGTAGGGTGACGTTGTCATTCATTATTCCCTCCAGCAACGGCTTTCTGCCATGGCTCGAACCGGCCGTGCGCGAATTTCTGCAACGTGGGAACAAGGGTTGAGCGAATTGTCCCGGAGATTTCGCGCCGGCTGAGCCGAACCGAGATACTTGACTTTATCAAGTATCTGCCCGAGCATCGGATTATGAGCGCCAGCCCCTCCGCGCCGATGCCGACGTCAGCCACCGCGCCGCGCGCCACCGTGGCCGTGGTGGGACTGGGC
>JBAUYV010000458.1:0-5448 GCA_049584975.1 Xanthobacteraceae bacterium
CCTGGGCAGCGCAGCAGCGATCCGCCAATCGCCTCGCGGCGTAGCCGCGCGTGCAAATCGGGTTCGCGCTCGCTCCCCCGAAAAATCAAGCCATCAGAGCCCTGGGATCGCAGAACCGCTTACGGTCGACTCCCGTTTGCCGGCGGTGCTTTGCCAGCATTTGGGGCGGCTTCCGCACCCTGTTCCTTAGGGTCGTGCTCGCGGAGCACGATCTTGCCGTTGCCGTGAAGCGGAAGGGCTTGCAGCATGACGTTGAAGCCCTTGCCGTCGTCGTGCGGAAACGCAACGCCGATGTTGAGCCAGTAATCGTCTTGCTTGGGTCGCTCGATTATCGAGTAGACCCGATACATCTTCGACGACATGGTAGCACTCCTCTTTGTGTTTCAAGACCCTGCGAACGCAGGTCAGAGACACACACGCGCGTTGCGCGGCTCTGACCCGCATTCGAGTGCTTGGGATGTGGGGGAGTGCCCGATCTGGCCTCCCAGGATTGTACGCCCGGCCGGCATATCCGCAAGCAATGCTCGGGCAGCAGCGACACACCGCGCGCCGCCCTCCCGAAACTCCCCGGCCATGCTTCCGGGTAAGACATGATCGACATGCTTCCCGGCGCCGACACGCGGTTGCGTGTGCGCGGCCGGCCGCGACGGTCAAGGTCGGCCGAAAGGCCGCCTCGAAGAGGTCGCCTTGAACGGCGCGAGGCGGATCGCGCTACCATGATGGAAAAGGGGGAACCACCGCCCGCTACTGCCCCAACCGCACCAGCTCGCCCTTGCCGTTTTTCCATTCGAGCGAGAGCACATCGGGGCAGGAGCGAAGTTTCGTGTAATCGGCAAACAGGAGCTGTCGGGAGCCGTCGCCTTTGGTGGCCGCTTTCTGAGCGAGCCACATCGTCTCCATGCGCTGCGGGCTGGTGGTGATCGTGAGCACGCGGAAATTGCCGACGCCGAAGTGTGTGCCGTGCGTATTGCGGCTGCCGCCCCCGGCGAGATACGCATAAATCTTTTGGTTGAAGGAGGTCTGCTTTGGATTGGAGCGGGCGACCGGCATGGTGGCGCGGTCGGCTTCAAGGAAGAAGTAGGAGCGTTTGCGCGCTTGCGTAAAGTCGAGGCCGAAGACTTTGTCGGGAATGATGCCGATCTCGTACGAGCTTCCGCCGGGGTGATTGATCGTGGCGCTGAGTTTCCAGGGGTTTTGCGCGCGGCGCGTTTGCGACGGTGCCCCCGCGAGAATGGCAGTCGGATGGATGAGTTCAAGATCACTGCGGCGGCGGACCGCAGATTCGAGGGCGACCATGAAATCGGCGATCATGAGCGTGTGTTCGATGAAGACGCGGCCCGCGGTCCTGTTCTTGTCGGTCCAATCGACGTTGGCGGTTGTGGTGCCGTAGCGCTCGGTGAGCAGGGCGGCGCCCTTGTTTCCGAGAGCATAAACGTACGGAGCGCTGCCGGCGGTCGCGTAGTAGTCGAGCTGGGCGCGGGGGCGATCGAGGTAGGCATTGTGGTAGAGGGCAGCCAACCGTTCAAGGATTTTCTTGGCCGGGCGATCGAGGAGCGCAATCACGTGCGTGGATCGGAGAAAGCGATGCTCCGCCACGTGGCGGATGATGGCGATGTCGTCATCGGTAAGCCGGATCGGCGGCGGATCGTCGCGGCGAAAGCGAGGGCGCCGCGACGCGAGTGATCGCGGCGTGCCGAGACTGCTCGGGGCTGCAAGTGTGGTGTCCATAGATGGGGTGATAGAACTGAAGTCGGCTAAGGAAAACGTTTGCTATGTGCGCGCATGCGCAAAGGCGCGCGCCGTTGGATCGATATGGGCAATGAAAATAATTACCCTGGCCGAATTATACCGCGGCTTTGCCGGATGCGGCGAGGCGTTAGCGCGTTAGATGCCCGACCGCGCTCGGCTCGCCGAACGTGATCAAGGATTCAAATCTATAATCGCATCGGTCACACGACCAAGAGTGACGAATGGCTTCGCCGCCGCATTCCGAATATTCCGGCGCCATCATCAATTCGCCGCACTTCGGACAGGACGGCCGGCCGAAGTACCGTTCGTGAAGAAAGCGCATCCGCATTGCAACATGCTGCGACATAACGAATGCCCCCGCTGTTGAGAACGGAAGCGCACGACTTCCGCTGCCGACACTGAAATCGTTTGCTTCCTTTGTGGCATCTTCACGGTGTCCCGTTCGATAATCCGTGGACATGTGTGGATAGTTAATAAAACCTTCGCAGTAAGAAGGGTGTACCTCACCGACGGGATAAAGACACCTCGAAGCGAAGGCCGATCGCGCAGCAGAGCAGCCCCAACCGGAACGTTTTTATCCTTTGGTACGTTCCCATACACGGGATGCATGCGCGTAGGAACGCGCTATGCCGCAGAACCCGAAATGCCCGACTTGCGGGCAGACAATGGTGCTGCAAAAGGTAACTCGGGCGCCTCATCCCGCCGATGACCAACTCACTTTTCGCTGCACTGCCTGCAACACCGAATACATAACTCAAGATCGAGTGCCGCTTGGCAGGTCGAGTACGGAACCGCAGGACTGTTGAACACCCCTAAAGACTCGTTTTTTCTCAGCGCTCGCCTGGAACATGGCCACCGGTTCCCGCGTTCGCCTACATGGACCCGAGTTCGCCGAAAAGGTTTACAAGGCAGTTCCTCACGGCACTTTCGCAGCGTTTGCGTTCTTTTTACGAGTTCCTACGCAGCGAATACAAAACGGACGCTGATGCGCTTTTGCGCCGAGCCGAAGAACGATTGCGCGACATTTCGCGGACCATAACGCCCCAATGATCGCTCACGCATCGTTTCCGGCGACGGTACTTGCCAGCATCATCGCGATCGCCATCGTCGTGGTTATCTGCTTTGCCGCGTACACGACCGCCCGATAGCCTCGGGCCGTCCCGCTTCTGAAAGTTTGGTTCGTTTTGATTTTAGATCAATGCTTCACCCGTAGCTGCCCGCCGTTCTGTATTGGTTGTGGACAGCAGATACGGGTGTATAGTTTTGCCAGGTCTCTGCCCTACGCGCCGCTCCCTGAATCCTCGGGGCTCGGCGGAGTAAGACGGAGATTACAATGTCCCTTGACACAGCCACCGGTGCTACCGCGCCGGCCACACACCCCCTGCAATTCATCCATATCGAAATCACGCCGCTGATCGACGGCAAGTATTCCGTTGCGATGCAAGCCACGCTGCTCGACGAAGAGCAGCTGGAGTTCATCGGCCAAGACCTTGCTCACGAGCACGTCAAAACGCTCGATGAGGCCATGAGCATTATCCGGCGGAATGTGGCACCGCTCACAGCGCTCGCGGCCGTGTGATGCCCGCCGTGACTCAGGCTCCAGCGCACGACGCGGCGGCCCGCGTCCGCGTCCTCAACGACAACTTCCGCAGCACTTTCATCGGCGGTCAGGTGGTCATGACGCAAGGTGTTGACGCCTTGCCGATCGACACCAAGGCTCGCTTGATCTTGGCGGTGCAGCGCTTCGGCGAATTCACCGCGGACAACGATCCGCATCGCGAGCACGACTTCGGCAGCTTCGAGGTTGAAGGCGAAAAGTACTTCTGGAAGATCGACTACTTCGCCCTGGACATAGACGGCGGCTCGGAGGACCCCGCCGATCCCGAGAAGACGATGCGTGTGCTCACCATCATGCGGGCCGATGAGTACTAAAGCCCCAGCAGCAAGGGGAGACTACAAGCCGCCGGAATAGCCGGCGGCTTCTTCTTTTATGGGGAGGACTTGACACTTGCCCGCAAGCATTCTCCATCATCCTGCCCACTTGCGCCTTGCTTGCCCGCAAGTACAATTATGACATTAGCATCATTCATTCGATCTATGGACAACAAACCATCGGCTCTCACGAGCAAAGAGATCAAAGAAATTGCCGCGATGGAGGATATTCGGCAAATGTGGGGCGCAGAAAATGCGGCTGAAATGGAACAAATGCTCGAAACAACTGTGTATGCCGCTAAATTCAACTACCACTCCGGTAGTCCGGGCTACGTTGGCGACTACTTCATCCTCCAGGGTGACGCTCTCGGTGAAGCGCTGGAGCTTATTCGTAACAAGGCGGGCCAACTCGTTATCATTGATGACCGTACTCTATGAACGAAAAGGAAGCTGCCCGCATATTCGCCAGGATGGGGGGCAAAGCTCGCGCGAAGAAACTTTCCAAAAAGCGCCGAGTGGAGATTGCGCGTTCCGGAGGGCAGGCGCGATCGAAGAGCCTCATGTCCTCTCCCGCTCGTTCCCGGCGCCAGAGCTAAGGGTAGACGCCCCAAGTGCCATCGGCAGGCGAATCGTAATCTGCGACTGAACACCCGCCGTTGTTCACGCGCGCCGGCGGGTTGCGATGAGCGCGGTGCTCTTGACTCGACACAGTGAAGGAAAATCTCATGTTACCGAACCAAGTCAAAATGGCAGCGTCGCATGTCCTTCGAAAGATCACATACATTTCGGTTTGTCTTATGTTGCTCGGCCTCCATGTTTTGGGAGCTTCGGACGTTTCCGCCAAAGATGACGAGGCTATGACACGTATAAGCGTACACCCCCAATCTAGCCATACCGGGTTCATTCATCGACTGGGCCGTATTCAGGGTCATCTCGTCGCGGAGGCATGTTTCGCCTATCTCCATGAATGTTCGTCAGACGAAGATTGCTGCAGTAAGAATTGTGTACCTGAACCCCTAATACCAAATGACGAAGTAATGCCATCTCAATTGCAATGCCATTACGCTGCGTGCTGCGTCGCAGCGAGATGATCGCGGACCGCCCGCACCGCATACTTCGCACCGCCGTGACCCTTGATGTGGGTCCATGAGCGTGAGACCGGCAAGTGTTCGCCGAGCACAATCGCAAGACCTTTGAGCACCAGTGCATGGCGTGCCGACCACAGATCGGTCTTCTCGCCATCCTTGAGCATGATCCTGGTCAGCAGCGAAAACCGATAGTTTCCAGACAGGAATCCGCCCTTTATCCGCTCCTTCTCGATGGCAGAAGATGGCCCATGACGACGGATCGCACTTTGACCACCGACCGTCGCTTTCGAGGCAAAGCAGGGCGATGTTCCCGCACTTGACTTAGGGACAAAATCCTTCTACGAACCGCCCCCGACAGGCTGGCGCAAAAAAGCCCCCCGTTGGGGGCTGGCGGTCCTGTTGGGCGCGATGGTTGCTCTAGGTTCGCTTTATGTAGGCGGGGGGAGTTTTGGTGTCGTAGATGAAGCCGTGAGCGACGGCCCTGTTAGGCAGCTGATAGGCCCCCCAGCTAGCACACCAGCGATGCTGGTGAGGGTTGCCAAGAAAGTCATTGAACGACAGATAGCCATAGACCTGCGAAATCCGGTGCAAGGCGGACACCCATTCCAGCGCAAGGCGGACAGCAATCCGGTGATTGCGGACAGCAGGTGATGGCGGCGTAGAGCACGCTCCCGTCGAC
>JBAUYV010000459.1:0-2469 GCA_049584975.1 Xanthobacteraceae bacterium
AGCGAAGCAAGCCCCAAATGCGTATTGATTGATAGAAACTCTCTATTAAGATACCGATTACTGTCGGAAATCTCAATCGGCCGCCCAGCGCCGCGCTCCTTTTCCTAGGTGCAACCGTTGATCGACAAGCTTGAATTCCTGCTCGCCCTGGCACGGGAAAAGCACTTTGGCAGGGCCGCCGAAGCAAGCGGCGTCACCCAGCCGACCCTATCGGCGGGCATCAAGCAGCTCGAAGGGACCTTTGGGGTCCTTTTGGTTAACCGGGGCTCGCGCTTTCAGAACTTCACCCCTGAGGGCGAGCGGGTGCTCGAATGGGCGCGCCGCATCGTCGGCGATACCCGGGCCATGCGCCAGGAGGTGCACGCCCTCAAACATGGACTCGCGGGGCGGCTGCGCATTGCCGCAGTTCCGACCACCCTGGCCATGATCGAAACCCTGACCACGCCCTATCGCAAGCGGCACCCCAACGTTCAGTTCACGGTGCTTTCGTGCAACTCCGAGGAGGCGCTGCAGCTGTTGGAAAATCTCGAGGTCGACGCTGCCGTGACCTATATCGATAACGAACCGCTCGGCCGCGTCGCCAGCGTGCCGCTTTATCGCGAGCGCTACCGGTTGCTCACTTCCGCCGAAGCCCCGCTCGGCAATCGCGACAGAGTGACGTGGGCGGAGGTGGCGAAGGTTCCGCTTTGCCTGCTCACCCCCGACATGCAGAACCGCCGCATCATCGAAAGCCTGCTGCGCGACGCCGGCGGCAATCCGCAGGCGACGCTCGAATCCAACTCGATGATCCTTCTCTACTCCCACGTACGCACCGGGCGCTGGGCGAGCGTGATGCCGGCGCGGCTGGCGGCCACACTTGGCTTGACCGATGTACTGCGGGCAATCCCCATCGTGGAGCCGGAAGCCAGCCATACAATCGGCCTGGTCGTGCTGGCGCGCGAACCAATGACACCGTTGACGGCAGCGTTGGTGGTCGAGGCGCGACGCGTGGCCCCACTCCTGGCGGATTGACAAGTTCGACGGAGCTTCCAGTTTCCGAATTGTTCACAGCGCAGCAGGATCGCCGCCTACGGCGGCCTCAACCCTGCGCAGGCTTATGCGAATATTGCATGGAAGCTTTCGTTCTCACCGCGGCCATAGCCTTTGGCTATGAGACTTTAGTTCGAGGTGCGCGGGAAGCGTCTTATTTGATATTCGCCCGTTCCTGTGGGAATATTTTTTTGTCGAACCATTAATCGCGCCTGCACCGTGCAGTTGTTTCAATGCCGGCGCGGACGTGAACTGTGGGCCAAAAAAGAGTCCGCAGAAAAATCAGTAGGGATCAAGGAGGAGCGGACGATGAGTTTTCTCGATCGCAGTCACACAGTTGCCAGACCGGGCTTCAACCGATGGATGGTGCCGCCCGCGGCATTGTGCATCCATCTGTGCATCGGCCAGGCCTACGCCTTCAGTGTTTTCAATTTGCCGATGACCAAGCTTCTGGGCATCACGCAATCTGCGCCGGATGACTGGAACATCCCCGAACTCGGTTGGATATTCTCGATCGGCATTTTCGTGCTCGGCGTATCGGCGGCGACCTTTGGCCGGTGGGTTGAGGAAGGCGGTCCGCGGCGGGCTATGTTCACGGCCGGCCTTTGCTGGGCGCTGGGCTTCTTCATCTCGGCCTTCGGCGTATACGTTCACAACCTCTGGATTGTCTACCTTGGCTACGGCGTCTTTGGCGGCCTCGGCCTCGGCATCGGTTACATCTCGCCGGTCTCGACGCTGATCAAATGGTTTCCCGACCGGCCGGGCATGGCGACCGGCATGGCGATCATGGGCTTTGGCGGCGGCGCCTTCATTGCCTCGCCGCTCTCGGTCTGGCTGATGAGCAAGTTCAGCACGCCGACCCATATCGGCGTCGCCGAAGCCTTTATCGGTCTCGGCATCATCTACTTGATCTTCATGTGGGTCGGCGCGGCCATCGTGCGCATCCCGGCGCCCGGCTGGAAGCCGGCAGGATACACGCCGCCGGTTGTCGAGCAGAAGCTGATCACTAAGAATGACGTCTACGTCTATGACGCGATCAAGACGCCGCAGTTCTGGCTGATCTGGTGGGTGCTCTGCCTCAACGTCACTGCCGGCATCGGTGTGCTCGGTCAAGCTTCCGCCATGAGCCAGGAAATGTTCCCTGGTAAGGTGACAGCGCTTGCGGCGGCAGGCTTCGTCGGACTCTTAAGCCTGTTCAACATGCTCGGGCGCTTCTTCTGGGCCTCGACCTCCGACTATATCGGGCGGAAGAATACCTACTTCTGCTTCATGGTACTTGGCTTCATCCTGTACTGCACCGTGCCCTATACCGGCTCGATCGGCAGCGTCGCTGGATTTGTGGTCTGCTTCCTGGTGATCATCAGCATGTATGGCGGCGGATTCGCCACCGTGCCGGCCTACCTGAAGGATATGTTCGGCACGCGCTACGTTGGGGCCATT
>JBAUYV010000460.1:0-3460 GCA_049584975.1 Xanthobacteraceae bacterium
GTCAAATTTTACAATTGCAATCGCTTCCGCTGCGCGCTGGTTGCAGTCTGCGTAGCGGTGATGCCGGTCGCGGCTGCTGCGCAGGATGCTGCGAGCGCCCGGATCGATGCAATCGAGCGCCAGATAAAAAAGCTTCAGAGCGAATTGCAACAGCTCAAAGGCGAACTCGGTGAGGCCAAGCAGCAGCTGCGCCAATCGCGAAGCGAAGCGCAGCGGGCACGAGAAGAGATGCGTCAGGCGCGCGAGGCGGCGGATCGCGCCCGCCAAGACGCAGCCAAGGCGGCAACGGCACAGGCCCAAACAAACGAAGCTGCGCTCCAGGTGCGGACAGCGCAGGCTCAGACCCTCCAGCTGCAGACCGCCAGCGCCGCTGCCCAGGCCGCCGCCACCAAAGGGTTCACAGTCGGCATGCCGAACGGCCGGCCGACGATCGCCAGCTCCGATGGGCAGATGTCGTTCGCGATCGGCGGCTTGATGCAGTTCGATATGGGCAGTTACTTCCAGAACGTTAATCCCAATACCCAATACCCCAACCTCAACAATGGGGTCAACCTGCGCCGCGGCAGGCTTTATTTTGTCGGCAAGTGGGATGATTGGCGGGTCAACATTACGCCGGATTTCGGCGGCAATCCCGACGGCAACCCGACCTTGTACGAAGCCAACATCAACTACACCGGGCTCAAGCCGATCACCGCTACGGTCGGGTATTTCCATCCGTTCGTCTCGCTCGAAGACGCCACATTTCCGGGTGATCTGTTATTTCTCGAGCGGCCAAGCATCGTCTTTATCGAGCGCAGCGTTGCGGCGGGCATTCAGCGCGCTGTCCTCGGCGGTGACTGGGCAACCGATAACTTCTTTTTCTCATCTTACCTGACCGGTCCGCTTTACGGCGCGCAGAAGACGACCCTGCAGAATGATGAGCAGTTGGCGGTGATCGGCCGAATTGCTCCTCGAGTCTATCATAACGAAGACACGAACATCCTCGTGGAATTCTCCGGCCAGCACGTGTTACGCCCGAACATAAACGCCAGCGGCATACCCGGGGAGAGCCGAACCACAATATCGTTGGGCGATTATCCGGAGCTCAGGATCGATTTTAATCAGCTGGTCGGCACCGGAGATATATCGGCGAGCGGTGCCAGTGTTTACGGCGGTGAGGCCGGGGCCAATTGGCGCAATTTCCTGGTGCAGGGCGGAGCCTACCAAATCAATGTCACCCAAACGCGATTGCCAGGCGTGCCGTCGCCGGAACTCGGTTTCCGCGGCGGCTATGTCGAGGGCAGCTGGGTGTTGACCGGTGAACCCCACCCCTACGATCCGGAAAGGGCTGCCTGGGCGAGACCCAAGCCCGATAATCCATTCAGCATCGGGGGCGGCCTCGGTGCCTGGGAGATTGCGCTCCGCTACAGTGCGGTCGATCTCAACAGCAACGTCATTCCCGGCGTGTCGCAAACCGTGACCGGCGGTGTCTATGGCGGCCGGCAGCAGATCGGTGCGGTTGCGCTGAGCTGGTACCCGAACGATTGGCTGCGCTTTATGCTGCAATTCCAACATGTGAATGTCGACAAGTTGAACGCGGCGGGAACAACCCAAATCGGCCAGCACTTTGAAACGCTCGCGGCGCGGGCCCAGGCCGCTTGGTGAGCCACCCGCCGGTCGAGAAGCTGCTTGTCAACCAACACCCGGCCGGCAAGAAGCTATTGGGTGAGCGCGGCAAGTCCTGCCTTGGCGACCTGTTTGTCTTCCTCGGGGTGGCAAAGCTTGGGCCGAAAGCCGACCTTGAGTGACGCCCAGATTCCGGGTTCGACCCATTTGAGACCTTCATCCCCACGCCAGCGGCTGCTCGGGTCGCCCAGGAAGCGGTCATTCGCGTTAAGACTTTTAGTCATGCTGGCCGACCGACTCACGCCAGTTCGTCAAGCAACGTCTTTGCCTCTTTCAGATCGACCGTATCGAACCCCTCCGTGAACCAGCCGTAAACCGGAGCCAGCATAGCGTGCGCGTCGCAGCGCCGGTCGTGATCGCGCCACAGGCGAGCCAAGCTCATCGCGGCGCGAAGCTCGAACGATTTGGCCTTCTGCTCCCGCGCGATCGTGAGCGCCCGCTGAAAGTAAGACTCGGTTGCATCCGGCGATGCACCGGCCAGGCGCCGCAATTCACCCTCGACCCGTTTGATTTCCGCCGCCCATATGTTCCGGCCGGTTTGCGTCATGACCGCGTCCGCTTCAGCGGCGGCAATCAGCCCTTCCTCGGCGCGGCCGTGCCATAAATAACTTTCCGCCAACATGCAGAGGTATCTGGGTTGATACCAGCGCGCCTCCGTCTCCCCGCGCACTGTCACGCTACGCCGCATCAGTTCCAGGCCCGCTTCGGCTTCGCCTTCACGAGCCATCACCCAACCCATCGTGAACTGACCGTTCAGCCAGAAATAGCGCATCAGGTTGTGCTGCTTCGCGAGTTCGATGATGGCGTTGGCGTTGGCGCGCAACCCCGGTAAGTTGAGGAGGAACTCCTCCAGCCCGGCCCCCGCGTAGACCCGAACGATTGCCTCCATGGCCGGCTGGTTCACCTGCCTCGCAAAGTCGAACGCCGCGGCCTGACTGGTTCGCGCCTGATCCGGATAGCTAAGTATCCAATCTGTCACAGGCTATCACAGGCTGATAAATCATGATGTTAAACCGCGGCTGATACCAGTATTGCCCAGGAGGCGTGCGTGCCGGCCTGGATCATAGATCAGCACCCCGTCGCCCATGTACTTGGCGACAAAGCCGTCGAAACGGGCGACCGTCTCGCTGACCGCGCGGTGGTAGTCCCCGATAGTCCGCTTAGCCACGCCGCTACGTCCATGCGGTGACCCTCGGCTCCGAGGAGCGGCAGCCCCTCATCATGAACGCTCGATGACGAGGAAACACATTCCGTCGGCGGCGCCCGCGCAGAGTTGCTCTTGTCGGCGACGGCCGGCGATCTGTTGTGACCAGCTATATTTATGTTTCTGTTGATCTTTCATATCCCGTTACGGAGGTACAAAAATTTACAAAAAAAGGACTTGTGCGGGGCTTGAGGACCGATCCGTACCTTGCTATTAAGTTAACCAAAATCTGTAGCCGTCTCGCCAACAGCGAGACGTTACGCGAACAAGCGGGCGATCTGGTGCGCTATCGGAGGCTAATGCAAAAAGTTTAACTGAAATCTCTCGAAATTGAGGCCGTGGCAATGGGTGACTGAAATCAGCCACGATCGCCACGTCCGAGCCGAGGAGGGGACACCGATGCGTCGAGACAGATGCACACTCGTAAAAGCAGCTTTCGCGACGGTGCTCGCGATCCTGGGCGTCCCTTTCGCCGGGTTTACCGAGGCGCGAGCGCAGACCCCGCCACCCTACAACCCCTATCCGTCCGGCATTCTCCCGGCCAATCTGGATTCGGAGATAGCTCGGGTTCGGAACGAAGTGCAAACCGTC
>JBAUYV010000461.1:0-5413 GCA_049584975.1 Xanthobacteraceae bacterium
AACTGGGGCGCTCGGGCGGCGACTGTAGCCGCGGTCTCCAGACCGCGGTCGTGGCGGTGATTGTAGCCGCGGTCTCCAGACCTAAGGGATTGAACGAAGCCGCTACCGCGGCGGGAGCGGAGAGGGAGCTGTGGGGGTTCTGATGGCGTGAAGGTTCTCCTGCCTGAGAGGATGGGGTGTTGGAACCCACTCTCAGACAGGAGTTTTCAGATGGCCCAGATGAGCCCTCTGCGCCACCGGATGATCGAGGACATGACGATCCGCAATCTGTCCCCGGCGACACAGCAATCCTACCTCCATTGGGTCTCGAAGTTCAGCCGATATTTTGGCCGGTCGCCCCACCGGCTCGTTCTGGAAGACGTTCGCGCGTTCCAAGTGCATTTGGCCTCGGAGGGCTTGTCCTGGGGATCGCTGAACCAGGCGGTATGCGCGCTGAAGTTCTTCTACGGCGTGACGCTGGGCCAGGCGACGATCCCCGAGCGGATCCCGTATGCCCGCAAGCCGCGTAAACTTCCCGTCGTGCTGAGCGCCGACGAGGTGGCGCGGTTCCTGGAGTCGGTTTCGAGCCTGAAAGCGCGCGTGGCGCTGACGACGGCCTATGCGGCGGGATTGCGGGTTTCCGAAGTCGCCGCGCTGAAGGTCCAGGACATCGACAGCCAGCGCATGGTCATTCGGATCGAGCATGGAAAGGGAGGCAAGGAGCGCTACGTCATGCTCTCTCAGGCGCTGCTCGGCATTCTGCGCAGCTATTGGCGGCTGACGCGGCCCAAGATCTATCTGTTTCCAGGCCGAACCGCCGACAAGCCGGTCGTGCCGGAGACGCTGCACGCGGCCTGCCGGTCGGCGACCGCCGCGGCGGGGCTCGGCAAGGGGGGGCTCGGCAAGCGGGTCAGCGTGCATGTGCTGCGGCATAGTTTCGCGACGCATCTCTTGGAGAGCGGCGTCGACATCCGCATCATCCAGGTGTTGCTGGGTCACGAGAACCTGTCAACGACGGCTCGCTATACGCGAGTCTCCACGCATCTCATCGGCCATACCGCCAGCCCCCTGGATCGCCTGTCGCTGAACGTGACGCCGCCGGGATAGGCGCGTGGACGCGAGGCCGGCGTTCGAACTGGCCGACGTCTTCCGCCGCCACGGCGAGAGTTACCAACGAGCGAACGCCGGACATCTCGGGCGCGTCGAACGGCGGGTGATGACGGCCATCACTGCCTGCCGAACCGCCGCGCTCGGCGGTCACGTCGAAGCTTGCGACGAATGCGGCCTCACGCGCATCGCCTACAACTCGTGTCGCAACCGCCATTGCCCGAAGTGTCAGGGGGCGGCGCGAGCGGAATGGCTCGCCGCGCGCGAGGCCGAACTGCTGCCGGTTCCCTATTTCCACGTCGTCTTCACCCTGCCGCCGGCGGCGGCCGAGATCGCCTTCCAGAACAGGAAAATCGTCTATGGCCTGCTGATGCGCGCGGCGGCCCAGGCGCTCACCGGCCTCGCCGCCGAGCGCCTCGGCGCCAAGATCGGCCTGATCGCCGTCCTGCATACCTGGGGACAGACGCTCACCCACCACCCGCATGTCCACTGTCTCGTCCCCGGCGGCGGCGTTGCTCTCGACGGCCAGCGCTGGGTCGCAGCCAAGCCCAACTTCCTGCTTTGCGTCCACGCATTGACCAAGACCTTCCGCCGCCTGTTCCTCGACGGTCTGGACGCCGCCTTCCGGCGCGGCGAACTCGGTTTCTTCGGCGATCTGACCCAACTCGCCGAGGCGCGCGCTTTCGCCGAGCGCGTGGGCGGCCTGCGCAAGAGCCCGTTCGTCGTCTACGCCAAGCCGCCGTTCGGGGGACCCGAGCGCGTGCTCGCCTACCTCGCCCGCTACACGCACCGCACCGCCATCGCAAATTCGAGGCTCGTCGCCGTCGATGACGGCGAAGTGGCATTCTCCTACAAGGACTATCGCCGCAGCGGTCGCAGCCGCCTCATGCGGCTCGCCCCGCACGAGTTCATCCGCCGCTTTCTCCTCCACGTCCTGCCCGACGGCTTCCACCGCATCCGTCATTCCGGCTTCCTGGCCAAAGGCGACCGAGGCGAGAACCTCGCGCGCGTTCGCGAGTTGCTCGACGTCCAACAGACGCATCCGCCCGGCGACAAAGACCAGGCATCGACGACGTCCGAGCCAGACGCAGACGCAGATGCACACGCGCCGCTTCCCGTCTGCCCAGATTGCGGCGGGTTCATGCGCCGCATCGGCCTCGTCGCCCCGAACGACTCCGGCGCCTTTCGCTGCGACACGTCATGACCAACGACGTCGGCCCGATCTCGCTCGCCTCTATCGTCCCATGCCGCAGAGCCACCACTGCGCCGGCTGCGGCTCTACGCCTCGTCCGACCCGATTGGCCTCGCTTCGGCCGCGCGCGCCTCCTCGTCGTCGCCGCTAAAGTCGCTCCAATGCTGGCAATCGAACGAGCAACCCCTTCCAAAATCCCAAGCCGCCAACTTTCCATCGCAGACGCGCGCATCCAAATCAAAACCGCCGCCGCGCTTTCCCCATAGAGGCTAACCGGCCCGCGCCTTCGTTCAATCCGGCTTATGTGAGGTCGCCTGCCGTGACGCCCCAACCCGCGCCACAGCGACCTCACATAACCCTCCAGATTCACACATTTTCTCGCATGCGCCAGCCGGCGCGGATGGCGTCGAACTGGATGAGGCCGAGGGCCATGGTTTTGGGGCCTGCGGGCTTGTAGCTTTTGCTGACGTAACCATTCCAACCGCCGAGGCGCCCGACGACCCAGGAGAGGCGGCCGAGCGAGCCCTTCGGGTGGGGGCATTTGAGCTTGTCGGTCTTGCCTTCGAGTTTTTGAACGAGGGCTTCGACCAACGGTTCGTCGGCTTTCCTCGATGTCGAAGCCCTGGGTCTTTATCGTCCGGAACAGCTGCTCGATATCCCACTCACACTACCGCTGATAATTTGACGGAAGGCGACGAATCGCCGAGACTCGGGTTTCAAGCGCTTTGCGCATTGGCGCGTTGGCTTGGATCCCGTCATGAGCGATCTGCCGGCGTCGATTTGGAAGAGGCTGCCCCGCGAACGCCGGGGCGGCGTCGCGACGCTGTTGGGGCAAATGGCCCTGCATCGGATGCGCAAGGCCGAGATTGCCGAGGAGACGCCCGATGACGGAGGCGAGCCTTGTCCGGCGCCGCAGCGGCCTCGTCTGCGACAAGATCCTGCGACGCCACCAGGACCGTCTGGCGATCGTCTACGTCCGCCAGTCGACGGTTCAGCAGGTTGAGCGCCATCAGGAGTCGACCCGGCTGCAATACGGGCTCGCCGATCGCGCCGCGCAGTACGGCTGGGGGCGGGAACAGATCGTGGTGATCGACGACGATCTCGGGCGCTCCGGCGCGAGCGTCGAGGGAGGTCTGGGCTTCCAGCGGTTGGTCGCCGAAGTGGGCCTGGGCAATGTCGGCCTCGTGCTGGGCGTCGAGATGTCTCGGCTGGCGCGCTCGTGCCGGGACTGGCATCAGTTGTTGGAGATCTGCGCGCTGTTCGATACGCTGATCGCCGACGCCGATGGGGTGTATGATCCGGCCAACTACAACGATCGCCTGCTGCTGGGGCTGAAGGGGACGATGTCGGAAGCCGAACTGCATATCTTGAAGGCGCGGATGCTGGCGGGCCGCAAAGCCAAGGCGGGACGGGGCGAACTGGGCAAGCCCGTGCCGATGGGCTACGTGCGTCGTCCCTCGGGCGAGGTGACGTTCGATCCCGACGGGCAAGCGCAGACGACGATCCGTCTCGTATTCGATTTGTTCGATCGCTTCAAGACGATCGGCAAAGTTATGCGCTATTTGGTTGATCATGAGATATGCATGCCGGTGCGCTCGCGGAGCGGGCCGCAGAAGGGCGATCTCGAATGGCGGCGCGTCAATCGCCCCTCTTTGCTCAACCTGTTCGCCAACCCGATCTACGCCGGCGTTTACGCCTATGGCGTGCGGGCTGTGGAGAAGCGCCGTCAGAAGCCTGGGCGGCCGGGAACGGGCCGCCGTTCGCCGCGCGCGGGGCAGCCCGAAGTGTTCCTGCACGATTGTTTGCCGGCCTACATAAACTTCGAACGCTATCAACTGAACCAAGCGCAGCTACAATCAAACAGGGCCGCGTGGGGTGGGGCGCCGCGAGCCGGAACGGCGCTTCTATCAGGTCTTCTCGTCTGCGGCCGCTGCGGCCTGCGCATGCTCGCCCAGTACAACAACAACGGCCATGCGGCGCGCTACGTCTGTAAGGCGATGAAGGATAGCTACGGCGATCCTTTCTGTCAGTCGCTGAAGGCTCGCCCGTTGGATGATCTGGTTGGACGCCTCATCCTCGAAGCGATCACGCCAGCGGCGATCGAAGCGAGCGTCGCGCTGGCCAAAAATCTCGAAACCGAGCGCGCGGCGCTCGACCGTCATTGGCGTCAGAGACGGGAGCGCGCCGGTTACGAGGTCGAACGCGCGCGTCGTCAGTATGCGGCGGTGGAGCCGGAGAACCGGCTGGTGGCGCGCACGCTCGAACGCGCCTGGGAGGCGGCCTTGAGCGATGAGGCGCGCCTCGCGGCGGAATACGAACGCTTCAAGCGCACGCAAGCCCAAACGCCGAGTGCGGCCGAACTCGAGGCCGTCCGCGAGTTGACCCACGACCTGCCGGCGCTCTGGCGAGCCGAGACCACGACGCAAGCCGAGCGCCAGACCCTGGCGCGTTTGTTGCTGGAACGGGTGCTGGTCGACGTCGTCGGGAGCACGGAAAAGGTGGGTGTCGAATGCCATTGGCAGGGCGGCAGCCGCACCACACACGCCCTGACGCGCCCTGTCGCGCGCCTCGCGATGCTCAGCACTTACGCGGCGTTGACGGCGCGCGCCGCCGAGCTTCGCAGCGAAGGTCTCGATTGCGCTCGAGTCGCCGATATCCTCAACGGCGAAGGATGGCGGCCCGCCAAGCGTCGTGACACGTTCAATGCGCCGATGGTTCATCATCTGCTCATCAAATCAGGTGTAGAAACCGTCAAGTATCGTCGGCGTCCCTCGACGATCGAGCGCCGGCCCAACGAATGGACGATCCGCGAACTCGCCGAAGAGATCGGGATGCCGCAACCGACCCTCTACGCCTGGATCCAGAAGGGCCGCCTATCCTGCCGCAACGCAGGCGGCGGCTCCAAACGCGCCAAGCTGGTTCTGGCCGATCCCGACACCATCTCGGCCCTGAAAACCATCCGAGCGACCCCGCCGCCTTGGCGTCGAATCGCGTCGGCGCCCGTCAGCAGCCAACCCTCCCCATCCACAGAATCTTGAGAGTCGCCATGCCTGGTCGATATCGACATGGGCGAGATCCTTGTAGCGGTCGTGCACGATCTCTTTGGCGACGACGGTCTTTGGTAGATCGGTGCGC
>JBAUYV010000462.1:0-4920 GCA_049584975.1 Xanthobacteraceae bacterium
CTCGGCTACTACATCCTGCACGAAGGCCCAATCGGCGTCATGGGCGATGAAGGCTTGCAGGAAGAAACCTACAAGAAGATCGCCGATAAGAAGAGTGAAAGCTGGGACGTCACCAACGCGTGGCTCGGCTTCACCGACAAATACTGGGCCGCGGTGCTGTTGCCCGACAACGACGCCAAGGTGAAAACGCGCTTCTCGGCGGCCGAAGTCGCCGGTCAACAGACCTATCAGACCGATTACCTGCAGCAGGCGCAGACCATCGCGCCGGGCGCAAGCGGCAGTGCCGATGCGCGGCTGTTCGCCGGCGCCAAGGAAACCTCCGTGGTCGGCATCAATTTCCCCTTCGGGCCCGGCGGCTACAACCAATCGCTTCATCTCAACCATTTCGATCTTATGATCGACTGGGGCTGGTTCTATTTCATCACCAAGCCCATGTTCCTGGCTCTCGACTATTTTTTCCATCTGGTCGGCAATTTCGGCCTCGCCATCCTGATCGTCACCGTGCTGGTGAAGATCCTGTTCTTCCCGCTCGCCAACAAGTCCTATGCGTCCATGGCGAAGATGAAGGCGGTGCAGCCGGAAATGGCGATGATCAAGCAGCGCTACGGCGACGACCGGATGAAACAGCAGCAGGCGATGATGGAGCTCTACAAGAAAGAGCAGATCAATCCTGTTGCCGGCTGCCTGCCGATCGCCATCCAGATTCCGGTGTTCTTCTCGCTCTACAAGGTGCTGTTCATCACCATCGAGATGCGGGACGCGCCGTTCTACGGCTGGATCCACGACCTTTCGTCGGCGGACCCCACCAATATTTTCACGCTGGGCGGATTGATCCCGTTCGATCCCTCGGTCCTGCCGCTGATCGGCAGCTTCATGCACCTCGGATTCTGGCCGGCGATCATGGGCGTGACCATGTGGATGCAGATGAAGCTCAATCCGGCGCCGCCCGATCCGACCCAGCAGATGATCTTCAACTGGATGCCGCTGATCTTCACCTTCATGCTGGCGCACTTCCCCGCGGGTCTGGTCATTTATTGGGCCTGGAACAATTCGCTTTCGGTGATCCAACAAAGCGTGATCATGCACAAGAACGGCGCCAAGATTCAGCTCTGGGACAATCTCAAGCGCACGTTCGTGAAGCTCAAGCCGAACCAGCCGGCCGAATAGCCGTCCGTTGACCACGATCTTCGCCCTGGGTCTCCCCGGCGCGAATTACAGCTGGGGAGACAGTGGAAAACAGCAACAAACAATCTCCAAGGTCCGGGCCGTGCTGCTACGCTGAAAGGCGTGGCACGGATCCCAAACCGCAGCGACCCCAACCGGCCTGTTCACCTGGAACAGATCGTCTGCCCCAATTGCGGCAAGACGTATCAGATCGACGTTGCCTCGCTCGGCCGCGCCGGCCGATCGGTGCGTTGCTAAGCGTGCGACAGTCAGTGGTTTGAGCCGCCGTTCGATTCCGAGCGCGGGCGCGCCAACGGCAATCCTGTGCTTAGTCCGACTTTTCCTCGCTGGATGAAACAGTACCTCAATGAGTTGCCCGCTGAGGTCAAGCGCAGCAGCTCGAAATCGACGCACGCGATCAAGTCGTTCCTGATGCGTTATGCCGTGGGCAAAGGCGCCATCGGCTTTGCCAACGGCATCAAAGTCAATCTGGAAAACTTCAAGCCCGCCGAGTTCTTCTGGGATGCTGCAGGCAAGGTCCCCAACAGGTCCTTTCCCGGCGAGGATTACGACCTGACCTTCGTGGCCGAATCGGAAAATCAGATCGACCTCAACAAAATCGTCGAGGACGCCAACAAGCTTCCGATTGCGCGTGCTGACATGCGCCTGATGTTTTTCCGCGCCAATGACGCGGTGCAACGCTCACAAATCTTCGACCGGCTGCATGATCTCTTCCGGCGGCATCGCAAATCCGAGCCCGGTGACGTTTACGTCATGGCCGGCATGGATATGCAGACGTTGGCGTACGCAGTGCGCAAGTTGACGCTGCAACGCGCTGGCTCCAACATGAATCCATGGGAGGAGTTTTGACAGCCCCGTCCCGCCTGCCGTTCACGCCGCGCGCACGCGGCTGAAGAAGCTCGCGACCTTCATTTCCAGGTCGTTGGCGCGCGATGAAAGCCGTTCGGTCCACGCGGTGATGTCGCCCACCGCTGTGGCGCCGAGCGCCACGGCGCGCTCCACCGATTCGATCTCGGCGGAGGCGCGGGCGGTGTGCTCGGCGGCGCCGTGCACGCTCTCGGCAATGTCGCGCGTCGTCGTGCTCTGTTCCTCGACGGCGCCGGCGATGCTCGTCGATACGGCAGTCAATTCGCTGATCGCGCGGGCGATCGAGGAAATCTCCTCGACCGACCGTTTCGTCGCCTCCTGCACGGCGGCGATCTGCCGCGAGATATCCTCGGTGGCGCGCGATGTCTGATTGGCGAGCGTCTTCACCTCCGCGGCCACGACGGCAAAATGCCTTGCCGGCGTCACCGGCCCGCGCCGACTCGATGGTCGCATTGAGCGCAAGCAAATTTGTCTGCGCGGCGATACTCGAGATCGCGTCGACCACTGAGCCGATGCGCAACGCCGCCGCGTCCAACGACCGCATGGCACCCTGACTGCGGTCGGTATCGCCGACGGCGGATTGCGCCATGCCCAGCCCGCGCGTGGCTTGGCGGCCGATTTCCTCGATCGAGCCGGACAGTTCTTCAGTGGCGATGACCGTAACGTCCATGCGTCGCGCTGTTTCCAACGACGCCGAAGACGCCGTGGACATGCGGCGGCGCGTATCGTCCGCGGCTTCCTTCAATGTCGCGCCTGTCGTGGTCAGCGATCCAGAAGCTTCCTTGATGGCCGCCACGACGTCGCCGATCGCCCCGCCGAAGTCGGCGATCGCTTCATCGATGGCGCCCCGCCGTTTCAGCGCCGCCTGCTCCGCTGCCTGCCGGTGCAGCGTCATCGCGTTCGCCACGTCGAAGCTGACGACCTGGGAAATGACTTTCGCGCCCTCGGCGACGCGAAAGGCGGAGAAACGATAGCGGCGCGCCAGCGCGTCGAGCGCCGCCTTGAGAACGTAACTGCTGGCGGTGCTGCGGATGCGGCCGTCGAATCCCATGGCGGCTTCCTGCTCGACCGTATGCCGGCAGGACTCCGCATAGTCGCGCTCGAGCTTGCCCCCCAGCAAGGCGCGAAAGTGCGCCAACTCGAGTTTCCGAAGCTGATCGGCGTGCCGCTCCACGGCGTCTCTGAGGGCCGGCAAAACAGAAAGCACCGCCACGATCTCTTCGACCGCTGCTCCAAGAACGGGCTCAACGATCGGCCACGTCTGCGCAAGAATGCGCCGCGCCCGGTCATCGAGCTTGTACAGCCGACGACGAGGTTCGAAGGACTGCAGGAAATCGACCGGCGGCATTATTTGGACATCCCGGACAAAGCGCCGCGTGGTGCGCGAGAATGGTTGCTCTTGCGTTAATGATCTGGTTACCAACGGCGATACGATGTTGATCTGTTTGAGGATTAGGTCTCGGAGCTCGGCCGGTAGGCAAATCGGACCGCGTCTGCGGCCGCTGCGGCGGCCGCCAAGTCTTCGCTAGCGGGTGCACTCCGCAAGCGCTGGCAACAGCGCGTCGCGCCAAAGTGAGTAGCCCCGTCCGCTGAGGTGTAAACCGTCGACCGTAACTTCCGGCAACAGTTCGCCTTCTGGCGCCAAGACAGGGTTCAGATCCAGGAACCTGCAACGGTCTCCCTCGCAGGCCCGCTTGAGATTTCCGTTGAGCGCACGAACGGAGTCGTTAACCGGTTCAACCCCGCGCGTCAGCAATGTCGATTGGACTATGATGCATCGGTTGGGCGCCTCCAGCTCCTGGATCAGCTGCCGATACCGCTTGAAAACCTGGTCGACGGGCTCGCCCGACCGCAGGTCATTGATCCCTGCCATGATCGCGACCGTTCGTGCCTTTGTGGCGTTCGCAAGATCAACACGCTTCAGCATCCCGACTGTCGTATCGGCGGAAATTCCCTGATTCACCGCCGCTCCGATACCTGGCAACATGGCTGTCCAGTCGGCAGCCTCGGTCAAAGAGTCGCCAAACATCAGCACGCGTCCATGCTGCGGAAACGTCTCGAAGACGCCACGCCGCTCCCGGTACCAGGGCGAAGCCGACGGGTCGATGCTCGCGTTCCGATCATCCACGAAAAGACGCTCCAGTAGCCTGTAGGGAAAGACATGGTCGCGATTGAACCACACACCGTAGATCATGCCGACGCAGAAGATCACGAACCCCGCGACCGAACATAGCAAAGCCCTGCGCGTGCGCGCCGGGGAAACGGCCGACATGACGCGGACATCGCCCAAACCGCGTGAGTGACTCTTGGGAGACATCGAGCACACCCAAACTTCCCCGTCTGTGTCTCAACGCTGATCTTAGACGCGCGTATAAACACTACTGGCAAGGAGCTAATGAAAAGCTGTCGGCAGATGGAGAGTTCGATAAAGCGGTCTGGCCTACACGGGTTCCGGAGACACCGAGTTAGGTGTTCTGGGACGCCAAAGGCGTCAATCAGATTTGGGTCTGCGGTAAACCGTTGATTTTATTGATTGGCGCGCCCGAAGGGAGGGGAATCCTGACCCACTGAGCGGATCGTAAACCATTGCAGAAAGTAGCATTTTACGGGACATTCCGCGCTTTGGTACACTGTCGCTAACTGCTGTCGCTAGTGGGACTCCCATGCTCAAGGTCAAGCGCAAAACCGACTACCTATTTCAACGGCCGGGTTCCGCGAATTGGTACATCAAGCTCCAAGGACCCGGTGTGCATCGCATCGAGAAATCGTTGGGCACGTCCGACCGTCGGCAAGCCGACATTCTGGCGCTCCCCATGATCGCGGAGCACAAGGCGCGCCTTCTAGCGGCGCGCCCTCGACTGGAAGCGT
>JBAUYV010000463.1:0-12215 GCA_049584975.1 Xanthobacteraceae bacterium
GCGGCGGACCGCGCGATCTCGCGGCGATCCGCGACGGCATTTTCGCCGGCGCTGAATTTTCGGCGCGGCTGGCGGCGCTCGCCGCTGCGCCGCGCGATCTTGCGCAGGCGGCCGCGGGCTTGCGCCGCCCGGATTCCGCGCTCGCCGACGAGCTGAGACGGGCGCTGGCCGAAGAGCTGCCCGCATTCCGCCGTGACGGCGGCTTTGTGCGCGCGGGCTACGAGCCTGCGCTCGACGAAGCGCGCGCGCTGCGCGACGAATCACGTCGCGTCATCGCCGCGCTGCAGGTGCGCTACACCGAGACTACCGGGGTCCGCTCACTGAAAATCCGGCACAACAACGTGCTCGGCTATTTCGTCGACGTCACCGCGCAAAACGGCGAAAAGCTGATGAGCGCGCCGCTCAACGCAACCTTCATCCATCGGCAAACGACCGCCGGACAGGTGCGCTTCACCACCACCGAGCTTGGCGAGCTGGAAGCAAAGATCTCCAACGCCGCCGACCGCGCGCTCGCTATCGAGCTTGAAATATTCGACCGCCTAGCCGCCGGCGTCACGGCGGCCTGCGCGGCGATCAAAGAAGCGGCCGATGCGCTCGCGGTCGTCGATGTAGCGGCGGCGCTGGCGAGCCTCGCGGTCGAGCGCGACTATGTGCGCCCGGAAGTCGACGACAGCCTTGCCTTCGCCATCACGGGCGGCCGCCACCCGGTGGTCGAACAGGCGCTCGGCAGCGACGGCGGACCTTTCGTCGCCAACGACTGCGATCTTTCTCCTCCGCCCCCACCCCACCCTCCCCCGCTTGCGGGGGAGGGAAGGGAGGGGGCCGGCCGCATCTGGCTGGTCACCGGCCCCAACATGGCGGGCAAATCGACGTTCCTGCGCCAGAACGCGCTCATTGCCGTGCTGGCGCAGATGGGCAGCTTCGTGCCGGCGCGCGCCGCCCATATCGGCGCCGTCGACCGCCTGTTCTCGCGCGTCGGCGCCGCCGACGATCTCGCCCGCGGCCGTTCGACCTTCATGGTCGAGATGGTCGAGACCGCGGCGATCCTCAATCAGGCGGGCGAACGCGCTCTCGTCATCCTCGACGAGATCGGCCGCGGCACCGCGACCTTCGATGGCCTCTCCATCGCCTGGGCGGCGATCGAGCATCTGCACGAGGTCAACCGTTGCCGCGCGCTGTTCGCCACGCACTTCCACGAGATGACCGCGCTCGCCGCCAAGCTGCCGCGGCTGCACAACGCCACCATGCGGGTGAAGGAATGGCACAGCGAAGTGGTCTTCCTGCATGAAGTCGTGGACGGCGCCGCCGACCGCTCCTACGGCATTCAGGTGGCCAAGCTCGCCGGCCTGCCGCCGAGCGTGATCGAGCGCGCCAAGCTCGTGCTCGCCCAGCTCGAAGCGCAGGACCGCACCTCACCGGCGCAGCGACTGATCGATGACCTGCCGTTGTTCGCCGCCGCGCGACCCGGCGCCGCGCTGCAAGCCGACGCCGCGCTCACCGCCCTGGCGGAGACACTCGCCGCGCTGCATCCCGACGAAATGTCGCCGCGCGACGCGCTCGAAGCGCTCTACGCGCTCAAGGCACAGCTGGCGAAGACAAAGAAGAACTGACGTTCACGCTGCAACGCGCTTGCACGTGCGCACGAGCCAAAGTCCGCCGCTCCAGCCAATGCAGACGATGAGACCGATCCCGAGCGCGCCCCAGACGCCGAACGGCGCCACCGTGTAGTGGACGACGAGAAAGCCGAGCCATAGCCCGTTGAGCGCAATTTGCGCGTGGGCGAACATGCTCGCCGATGCAATACCGCCGACGCGGGGATGCAGGATCACCACCGAGCATGCCATCACGATCGGAAACACCGCGAACATGCCGGAAGCAAACGAGCCGATGCTGTAGCTTGCCGTCGTAACGGCCGCGACCACGACAGCGGCGGTCAGCGCGCGCAGCGGAATGTCATACGGCGTGCGCAGAAATTTCGCCGGCGGCCCCGAGGTGCGGTAGCGCCAGCTCAACGGCACGGCGATGCCAAACACCACGACGTTGAGGAAGACGGCGGTGAGTGGCGTCCATGCGACCGTGCGCAAGGCCGCCGCGCCGATAAACCACACCATGATGGCGACGCCCAGACTCAGCACCAGCCCGTGGCGCTGCGCCAGCACCGTGTAGACCAAGGCGAAGATCGAAACGGCCGCAGCAGCAGCGGCGCTGCCAACCGCGCTCGCCGCGATGAAATCCGGCGGGTGCTCGAAGGCGAGAATGATATAGGCAGCGCCAGCGGCGGTCGGCAGTGCCGCGATGAGCGAGCCGACGAACGGACCCGAGCGTTCGACCACGATGGAGATGATGACGACGATGGTCGCCGTCAGCACCATCTTGAGGGCGAGGTCGAGCAAGAAGGACGGAAGCGGAGACATGGATGCACCAAGCGGAGATAGGCCGCTCCGTTACGGAGAGGCCAGGCCAACAAACGGAAACGCAGCGATTATTTTTTCCGTTTGAGGCTGACCTCTACCGGGGGCCCGCTTTTGAGCGTCTGATAGACGACGCAGTAGCGCTCGGTGAGCTTGAGGAGCTGGTCGAGTTTGTCTTGCGGCGCGTCGGTATCGACGTCGAAGCGCAGCCTGATCTGCGCGAAGCCCACGGGCGCATCCTTGGCTACGCCGAGCGTGCCGCGAAAATCGAGATCGCCTTCGGCCGAGACCGTGCCGGATTTGAGCGGAATGTCGATCGCAGTCGCCACGGCCTTCAGGGTGACGCCGGCGCAAGCCACCAGGGCTTCGAGCAACATGTCGCCCGAGCACAATTCGAGTCCCGATCCGCCGGTGGCAGGATGCAGCCCGGCCACGGCGAGCACGCGGCCAGTCTCGACCTTGCAGGCGATGTTGGCGTCGTCGAGCGTGCCCTTAGCCTTCAAGGTGATGAAGGCGGCCTGAGGCTCGCTCTTGTAACGATCCTTGATCGGCGCCTGCAGCGCGCGCAGCCCGGCGGCATCCATCAGCCTTCCTTTCGCTACTGTATCGTCATGGCCGGGCTTGGCCCGGCCATCCACGTCTTCGGGACGTGTATAAAGACGTGGATGCCCGGCACAAGGCCGCATGACGATCCATCAGGAACAGACACTCACCACCACAACGCCGCGCCGGCGCTGGTTTTGGTCTCACCCTCGGCGGTCGTTATGGCGCGATCGAGCGAGCGGTCGAGCGACGCAAGCACGCGGCGTTTGACGAAATCGAAGGCGGCGGATTGGCGGTCGCGCGGCCGCGGCAGTTCGACCGCAATCTCGTCGAAGATGCGACCCGGCCGCGGGCACATCACCATGACCCGGTCGGCGAGCACGATCGCCTCATCGACGTCGTGGGTGACCACGATCAGCGTCGGCTTGGCGTCGGCCCACAGATCGAGCAGATGATCCTGCAGGTCGGTGCGGGTGAAGGCGTCGAGCGCCGAGAACGGCTCGTCGAGCAGCAGCACTTCGGGCCGCGGCACCAGCGCGCGCGCAATGGCGACGCGTTGCGCCTGACCGCCGGACAGTTCCCGCGGCCACACGGCGGCCTTGTCGGCGAGGCCGACCCGCTTGAGCGCCGCCGCAACGCGGGCCGCCCGCTCGGGCTTCGGGCGGTCGCCTAGCCCGAAGCCAACGTTGTCGGCGACCCTGAGCCAGGGAAGGAGCCGCGGCTCCTGAAAGATGATGCCGATTTTCTCGTGCGGCGCCGTGATCGTCTCGCCGTCGAGCAACACCGTGCCGTCGCTTGCCGGATCGAGCCCGCCGATGGCGCGCAGCAGGGTCGATTTCCCGCAACCGGAGCCGCCGATCACCGCCACGATCTCGCCCGGCTCGACTTCGATCGACACGCCGCCGAGCGCATGCACGCCGTTCGGATAAGTTTTGCTGACGCGTTCGAGGGCGAGCATGGCGAGAGTCTAGCGCTCGTCCCGCTCATTCCCGCGACAGCGGGAATCCATCTGGGTCCCCGCTTTCGCGGGGACGAGCGGATGATGGTTGCGAATGCGCTTTGGTTTCATCGGCGCTAATCCTGCCGCAACACGTCTTCCCAACGCAGGAACGGCGCGGCCACAAGCGCGATCAGCCAATCGGTCGCCTTGCCGACCACCGCAAACGCCACGATGGCGGCGACGATCTCCGCCGGCTTGCCGAGTTGCTCGCCGTCGGTCAGCAGATACCCGAGGCCCTCCGAGGCGCCGAGGAGTTCGGCGCCAACAACAAACATCCAGCCGAGCCCGAGGCCCGAGCGCAACGAAATCACGTAAGCCGGCATGACGGCCGGCAGCAAGATGCGGCCCACCATCGCCACGCCGGACAGCCGGAACGCGCGCCCCACTTCGACCAGTTTGCGATCGACCGATTGGATCGCGCCCATCAGGCCGAGATAGACCGGGAAAAATACGCCGACCGCGATCAGCGTCACTTTCGAGCCTTCGTCGATGCCGAGCCAGAGGATGAAGAGCGGCACCCAGGCGATCGACGGGATCGCGCGCAGCGCCTGCAGGCTTGGATCGAGCAGGCGCCGCACTAGCGGCGAATAGCCGGCCGCGGCGCCGACGATGGTCGCGGCGGTCACGCCGATGCCGAACCCGGCCGCAACCCGCGCCAGCGTCACCAGCGTGTTGCGCTTCAGGTCGCCGCTGCGCGCCAGATCAACAAATTCGGCAAAAATCACCGACGGCGGCGGCGCCAAACGGCCGGTCGACCAACCCATCCGCACGACGAATTCCCACAGTGCCCCGAGCGCGACCGGCAACACGAGCCCAAATACGGGGCGCGCCAGGCGCATCCATTTTCTCGGTGCGGCCCGCTGCGCCGTGCCGGGGTTGCCTTCAGCAACAATGGTCATGCCGACAAGAGACATGGTGGCCAACGCAAATGCAATCTCTCACACCGTCACCCCCGGGCTTGACCCGGGGGTCCATTCTGAGTCGACGCGGCCGCATAGATCGCCGGGTCAAGCCCGGCAATGACGATGAGAAACTGCGTCACGCCGCCACATATTGATCGTCGACCAGATCGTCGAGCGCCTTTTTCACGTCGACGTTGGCGGGAATGACGCCGGCCTTCTGTAACGCCAAGCCGGCCTGCAGGATTGTGTCGCGCTGCTGCGGCCCAATGCGGTTGTAGTTCAGGTCGGTCCGCTCCTTGAGCTGGATGTCGACCACGTCGCTCGGCAGCTTAGTGACTTCGATGAAGACGCGCTTCTCGTCGTCGTAATGGCCGAGGCAGTATTTGCGCGCCTCTTCGTAGACCGCGAGCACGCGCCGCGTCAGGTCGGGATAATCTTTCAGAAAGTCTTCGCGCGAATTGAGAATGCCATAAGTGTTGGCGTCCTTGTTGCGATAGAACAGCCGCGCGCCGTCCTCGACCTGCGCCTGCGCCATCATCGGATCGAGGCCAGCCCAGGCATCCACGTCGCCGCGAATGAGCGCGGTCTTGCCGTCCGGATGCTGCAGCAGCACCTCGCTGATGTCGCGCTCGGTCAAGCCAACTGACAGCAGCGCGCGCACCAGGAAGATGTGCGGATCGGTGCCGCGGGTGACCGCGACGCGCTTGCCCTTGAGATCCTCGATCTTGTTGATGGGCGCGTCCTTGCGGGTAACCAACGCGGTCCATTCCGGTTTGGAATAGACGTAGATTGACTTGATCGGATTGCCGTTGATCTTGCCGAGGAGCGCCGCAGAACCGGCGGTCGAGCCGAAATCGATCGAGCCGGCGTTGAGGAATTCGAGCGCCTTGTTGGAGCCAAGCGTTTGCACCCAGCGGATGCCGATGCCGTCCTTGGCGAATTCCTTCTCGAACAAACCTTGCTGCTTCAGCACCATGGAGACCGGATTGTAGGTCGCCCAATCGATACGGATTTCGCTCGGCTTTGCGGCCGCGCGCGCAAGCCGAAGCGGCATCAAGCCGGCCGCAGCGGACCCGATCAAAAAACCACGACGTGAAAGCATGACAACCTCCGAGTTTGGATCGGGCCGGCGCGTCGGCGCGGGCGCGATCGCAGATATGGAGGCGGGAAGTTTGGGCCCGCCATTAGCGAGGCGACGGGGCAGGCCCCGCGCTTTAGCTGCATTTATTCAGCGCCCGCAAGCTGCTCGCTCAAATCAGCGCTAGTTTTATTCTTTAAGATGGCTTTTAGAGGCCGTCAATCGAAAATAACAACTACATAATATCAATAACGAGGAATTATATTTCAAGCAGACGGCCGCGACGCAACACCGGTTTTCCATGACGGCGATGCGCACCGCACAATGACAGCGCGGACGCTCTCCGCTATGCGTTATCACGATGCTCGACACTCAACGCTCCGCGCAACGCGCCGTCGAACTCATCGACACCGCGGCAATCAGCGCCGATCTCGAAAAGCTCGCCGAAACCCATGCGGGGCGCGAGCGCGAACTGCGCACGGCCGTGGCGCAGCGCCTGAAGACGGCGCTGATGCAAGCACGCACCGAAGCCGAGAGCCTCCTGCTCAAAGACCGCCACGGCCGGCGCTGCGCCGAGCGGCTGTGCAAGGTGCAGGATGAGATCATCCGCATCCTGTACGAGTTCGTCGGCCAAACCCTTTATCCGCGGCAGGTGCCGTCGGAAGCCGAGCGCATGGCCATCGTGGCGACCGGCGGCTACGGCCGCGGGCTGCTGGCGCCGGGCTCCGACATCGATCTGCTCTTCCTGCTGCCCTACAAACAGACTGCGTGGAGCGAGTCGGTCGCCGAGGCGCTGCTTTATTGCCTGTGGGACATGGGCCTGAAGGTCGGCCATGCGACGCGTTCGGTCGCAGAATGCATCCGCCACGCCAAAGCCGACATGACCATTCGCACCGCGCTCCTCGAGGCGCGGCATCTGCTCGGCGACCGCAAGCTTTTTGACGAGCTGACGGTGCAGTTCGACAAGGAGGTTGTGCAGGGTTCGGCGCCGGCCTTCGTCGCCGCCAAGCTCGCCGAACGGGAGGAGCGCCACCGGCGCGTCGGCCAATCGCGTTATCTGGTCGAGCCCAACGTCAAGGATGGCAAGGGTGGCCTGCGCGACCTGCATACGCTGTTTTGGATCGCCAAGTACGTCTATCGCGTGCACGAGCCGGAGGAACTAATCGACCACGGCGTGTTCGCGCCGGATGAATACAAGATGTTCCGCCGCTGCGAGGACTTTCTGTGGTCGGTCCGCTGCAACATGCATTTTGTCGCCGGCCGCGCCGAGGAGCGGTTGTCGTTCGACATCCAGCGCGAGATCGCGGTGCGGCTCGGCTACACCGAGCATCCGGGCCTGCAGGACGTCGAGCGCTTCATGAAGCACTACTTCCTCACTGCCAAGCACGTCGGCGATCTAACCGCGATCCTGTGCTCCGGCCTCGAAGAACGGCAGGCGAAACCGGCGCCGGTCCTGAGCCGCTTCATTGCCCGGCTGCGTCCGGCGAAGACCCGGCGAACCTTGAACGAGACCGACGATTTCATCATCGACAACAACCGCATCAACATCGCCCGGCCAAATGCCTTCAGGCGCGATCCGGTCAATCTGATCCGGCTGTTTTATCTGGCGCAGAAGCACAATCTTGCGTTCCATCCCGACGCCATGCGCACCGCCACCCGTTCGCTCAAGCTGATCGACAAGGACGTGCGCGAGGACAAGGAAGCGAACCGGCTGTTCCTGGAGATTCTGACGTCGAAGAACGACGCCGAGACCGTGCTGCGGCGCATGAATGAGGCCGGCGTGCTCGGCGAGTTTGTGCGCGCGTTCGGCCGCATCGTGGCGATGATGCAGTTCAACATGTATCATCACTACACGGTGGATGAGCATCTAATCCGCTGCATCGGCGTGCTCGACGAAATCGAGCGCGGTGAAAATCCCGCCGTCGCGCTGGCAAGCGAGCTGATGCGCACGATCCAGCCGCATCACCGAACAGTGCTCTATGTGGCGCTGTTCCTGCACGACATCGCCAAGGGCCGGATCGAGGACCATTCGATTGTCGGCGCGCGCATCGCACGGCGGCTGTGTCCGCGATTGGGACTCAATGCGGCCGATACCGAACTCGTCTCCTGGCTGGTCGAGGTACACCTCGTCATGTCGACGGTGGCACAGTCGCGCGATCTGTCCGACCGCAGGACGATCGAGAATTTCGCCGCCGTCGTGCAATCGTTGGAACGCATGAAGCTCCTGACCATCCTGACCACGGCCGACATCCGCGCCGTGGGACCGGGCGTGTGGAACGGATGGAAGGCGCAATTGTTGCGCACGCTCTATTACGAGACCGAACCGGTGCTCACCGGCGGCTTCTCCGAGGTCAACCGCGCCCAGCGCGTGGCCGCAGCGCAAGCGGAATTCCGCGCCGAGCTCGCGGATTGGGCGGAGGCAGAGCGCGAAGCCTATATCGGACGCCACTATCCGGCTTATTGGCTCAAGCTCGATCTGCCGCATAAGGTTGCGCAAGCCCGCTTCGTGCGCGCGTCTGAACAGGCCGGCAAACGGCTCGCGACCAGCGTCGGCTTCGACTCGGGCCGCGGCGTGACTGAGCTCACCATATTCACGCCCGATCATCCGTGGCTCTTGTCGGTCATCGCCGGCGCCTGCGCGCTCGCCGGCGCCAATATCGTCGACGCCCAAATCTACACAACGATCGACGGTCTCGCGCTCGACACCATTTCGATCTCGCGCGAGTTCGAACGCGAGGAGGACGAAGCGCGCCGCGCCGCGCGCATCGGCGACCTGATCGAGAAGGCGCTGCGCGGCCAGATCAAGCTGCCGGACGTCGTCGCCAAGCGCGCGCCGCCGAAGGGACGCCTCAAGGCTTTCGCCATCGAGGCCGAAGTGACCATCAACAATCAATGGTCCGCGCGCTACACCGTCGTCGAAGTGACCGGGCTCGACCGGCCCGGCCTGCTCTACGAGCTGACGACGACGCTCTCCAAGCTGAACCTCAACATCGCCTCGGCGCACGTGGCGACGTTTGGCGAGCGGGTGGTCGACGTCTTCTATGTCACCGATCTCACCGGCGCCCAGATCGCGACGCCGACGCGCCAAGCGGCGATCAAACGCCCGTTGCTGGCGCTGTTCACTCAGCCCGCCGGCGAATCAAAGCCCGCGAAAGAGAGCGCAACCGGCTGAACTTGCGCGACTACCTTCCCCCGCTGGCGGGGGAGGTAAGGACGAGTAACCCCCCCTTAAACTGGGCTGTCTACCGTCGATTCGGCGCGGAATTATGCGCCGAGGATGGGACATGGCGTGGGGACAGGGCGGCCGGAAGCGGACGCGCGATACCGCAAGCCTCGAACTGCGGCTGCGGCCGCAGGATCGTATCGGCGGCTCGCCTGGCGAACGATCGTCCCGCCGGCGCCGCGACGACGAAGGGCCGCGGCAAACGCGCAAACGTTCTGGCGGCGGCAAGAAAGGCCGCTCCGGCATCAGCCGCCTGATCTACTGGGGCGCCGTCTTCGCGCTTTGGGTCATGATCGCCGGCATCGGCACGATTGTTTGGATCGGCATCCATCTGCCGCCGATCCAGTCGCTGGAAATTCCGAAACGGCCGCCGTCGACTCTCATTCTCGGCCTCAACGGCGCAACGCTCGCCACGCGCGGCGACATGGGCGGCGCCGCCGTGCCAATACGCGAATTGCCGGTCTACGTGCCGAACGCGTTCATCGCCATCGAGGACCGCCGCTTCTATTCCCATCACGGTATCGATCCGTTGGGCATCCTGCGCGCCGCCATCCGCGACGTTCTGCACCGCGGCGCCGCCCAAGGCGGATCGACCATCACCCAGCAGCTCGCCAAAAATTTGTTCCTGACGCAGGAGCGCACGATCACGCGCAAACTGCAGGAAGCGGTGCTCGCGCTCTGGCTCGAACACAAATTCTCCAAGCCGCAAATTCTCGAGCTCTATCTCAATCGCGTCTATTTCGGCGCCGGCGCCTACGGCGTCGAAGCGGCGGCGCAGCGCTATTTCGGAAAATCGGCGCGGCAATTGACGCTGCCCGAAGCCGCTATGCTTGCGGGTCTCGTGCAATCGCCGTCGCGGCTCGCCCCGACGCGCAACCCCGACGGCGCCGAGCGCCGCGCCCAGCTGGTCATCGACGCCATGACGGAGCAGCGGATGATCAGCCCCGAGGCCGCCAAGCTGGCGCTCGTCCACCCTGCGCGCGCGAAGCAACCGACCGGCGGCGGTTCGGTCAATTACGTAGCCGATTGGGTGATGGATGCGGTCAACGACGTCGTCGGCCACATCGACCAGGACGTCGTAGTCGACACGTCAATCGATCCGGCGCTGCAGAACAGCGCCGAGCAAGCTCTCATCGAGGGGCTCGCCCAGCGCGGAGCGAAACTCGGCGTCAGCGAAGGCGCGCTCGTCGCCATGACGCCGGACGGCACCGTGCGCGCCCTGGTCGGCGGCAGGAGCTACGAGGAGAGCCAGTTCGACCGCGCCATATCGGCCAAACGCCAGCCCGGCTCCGCATTTAAGCCGTTCGTGTATCTCACCGCGCTCGAACACGGATTCACGCCCGACACGGTGCGCGAGGACGCGCCCATCGCGGTGAAGGGCTGGAAGCCGGAAAATTTCGAGCACGAATATTTCGGGCCCGTGACGCTCACTCAGGCGCTGGCGAATTCGCTCAACACGGTGTCGGTGCGGCTCACGCTTGAACTCGGCCCGGCCGCGGTCATTCGTACCGCCTACCGTATGGGTATCGACTCGCAACTGGAGCCCAACGCCTCGATCGCCCTGGGCACGTCCGAAGTTTCGTTGTTCGAACTCGTCTCCGCCTATGCGCCGTTCGCCAACGGCGGGTTTGCGCTGACGCCCCATGTCGTCGAGCGCGTGCGCACCACGGACGGCAAAGTGCTCTATACGCGTCCGCCGCAGCCGCTCGGCCGCATCGTCGATCTCCGCTACGTGGCGATGATGAATGCCATGATGCACGAGACATTGGTCAGCGGCACAGCGCGCCACGCCGATCTGCCGTCGTGGCAGGCGGCCGGCAAGACCGGCACCAGCCAGGATTACCGCGACGCCTGGTTCATCGGCTACACCTCGCGCCTCGTCACCGGCGTGTGGCTCGGCAACGACGATTCCACGCCCACGCGCAAGGCCACCGGCGGCGGCCTGCCGGTCGAGATCTGGAGCCGCTTCATGAAGGTCGCGCTGCACGGCGTCGCGCCGTCGGCGCTGCCGGGCCTGTCCGGCGGCGACTGGATGTTCCCGCCGCCACTGCCAAGCGCGGAAGCTCCCCGCCAGGTCGCCGCACCACAGAACCATGGCGGCGGCGGCCTCGACTCGTGGCTGCTCGACAAGCTGTTCGGCCGGCGCTGAACGCCCTCGTCAGGAATGCCGCCGCGCCCGGGGTGCGCCGGCAAACTTTCAGACCGCCACTTTGCTGAGGAACGTCTCGACGGCGCCGCGCAAATTAGCGGCGACGCTCGCCACCACTTCCGACGACTGCAGCAGCGCTTCCGCCGAGGCGCGCGCCTCGTGGGCCGCCCCCGCAACCTCGTCGAGGGCGGAGACCGCCACCTTGGTGCCGTTTGCGGCGCTGGCGACGTTGCGTGAAATCTCTTCGGTCGCGGCCGCTTGTTGCTCCACCGAACCCGCAACCGAGAACGTGTCGGCATTGACCTCTTGCATCCGCTCCGCGATGCGGCCGATGGCGGCAACCGCGGCGTCCGTCGATTGCTGCACGGAGGCGATCTGCGCCGCGACGTTGTCGGTGGCCTTGGCGGTCTGCGCGGCGAGCGACTTGACCTCGGACGCCACGACGGTGAACCCCCTGCCCGCCTCGCCGGCGCGCGCCGCTTCGATTGTTGCGTTGAGCGCCAGCAAGTTGGTCTGGCGCGCAATGTCGCCGATCAAACTGACGACGTCGCCGATTTTCTGTGCCGCACTCGCCAGACCGGTGATCTGATCGTTGGCATGTTGGGTTTCGTTTGCCGCGTTGCGCACGACCTCGGTGGTGCGCATGAGCCGCCTGCTGATCTCGGAAATCGACGCCGAGAGCTGCATCGCCGCAGCCGCCGCCGTCTCGACACTTGCGGTCGCACCGCGCGACATCTCCGCGCCGCGCGCAGCGTTCTGCGAGGTGTGGCCGGAAACCCCCAACAGGGCGCTTGCCATGGTGCGCATGGCCTTCACGCTGTCGGTCGTAGACTTCAGAAGATTTTCAGTCTGCTGCCGGAACGACTGAATGGCCTCTTCGAGGACCAAGCGCCGCTGCCGGTGCTGCTG